>JAVEVA010000082.1:0-13119 GCA_034005275.1 Thauera sp.
CGGGCGTCGTTGGGGTTTTCGAGCAGGTAGTCGCCGAGCTTGCTGGCAACGACTTCTTCCACCGCCGGACGGGCTTCGGAAGACACCAGCTTCATCTTGGTCTGGCTGGCGAATTTGGGATCGGGCATTTTCACTGACAGCACACAGGCGAGGCCTTCGCGCATGTCGTCGCCAGAGATGTCGACTTTGGCTTTCTTGGCGATTTCGTGCTCGTCGATGTAGCGGTTGATCACGCGCGTCATCGCGGCGCGCAGGCCGGTGAGGTGGGTGCCGCCGTCGGCCTGGGGGATGTTGTTGGTGTAGCACAGCACCTGTTCCTGGTAGCTGTCATTCCACTGCATCGCCACTTCGACGGTGAGTTCGGCAGTGCCGCCATCGGCGGTGGGAATTTCGCTGCTGCCGGTGGCGTAGAACAGGTTTGGGTGCAGCACCGTCTTGCTGCGGTTGATGTACTCGACAAAGCCTTTCACGCCGCCGGCGAAAGCAAAATCTTCTTCCTTGCCGTTGCGCTGGTCGACCAGACGGATCTTGACGCCGTTGTTGAGGAAGGACAGCTCGCGCAGACGCTTGGCGAGGATGTCGTAGTGGTATTCGATGTTGCCGAAAATGTCGTCGTCCGCGAGGTAATGCACTTTGGTGCCGCGCTTGGCAGTGTCGCCAACGATGCGCGGTGGGCTGACTTCGACGCCGTCGACCATTTCGAGCACCCGGTTCTGCGGTTTGCCGCGCTCGAATTCGAGCAGGTGGCGCTTGCCGTCACGCGACACGGTCACGTGCATCCATTTCGACAACGCATTGACGCAGGACACGCCGACGCCGTGCAGGCCGCCGGAAACCTTGTAGCTGTTCTGGTTGAACTTGCCGCCGGCATGGAGCACACACATGACGATTTCCGCTGCGGAGCGCTTCGGTTCGTGCTTGTCGTCCATCTTGACGCCGATCGGGATACCGCGGCCGTTGTCGGTGACCGAGATCGAGTTGTCGGCGTGGATGGTGATCACGATGTCGTCGCAATGGCCGGCCAGTGCCTCGTCGATCGAGTTGTCGACCACTTCGAACACCATGTGGTGCAGGCCGGTGCCATCGGAAGTGTCACCGATGTACATGCCGGGGCGCTTGCGCACCGCTTCCAGGCCTTCGAGCTGCTGGATGCTGGATTCGTCGTAATCGTCGTGGATCGCGGGGGACATCGGCTTGGAGTCGGACATGGTGTTCTCGGAGTTACGGCAGGGACTGCACGGCGGAATCAGGGGTACTCAGATCAGCGCAGATGGACGCAAATGCGCTCAGATACGCTCAGATACGCATCGGCATGACGACATATTTGAAATGTGCGTCATCCGGTTCGGTGATCAGGGCACTCGAATTGCTGTCATTCAGATGCCAGACCACTTGTTCGGTGCTGATGTTGGCCAGCACTTCGAGCAGGTAGGTGATGTTGAAACCGATGTCGAGCTTGTCGCCCTGGTAGTCGATTTCGAGTTCATTGGTCGCTTCTTCGTGCTCGGTGTTGGTGGTGATGATCTTGAGCAGGCCGGATTCGAACACCAGACGCACGCTGCGCAGCTTGTCGCTGGTGAGAATCGCCGCCCGTTGCAACGCAGCTTGCAGCGGCAGGCGCTCGAAGCGGATCTGGGTCGGGTGCTGTTGCGGAATGACGCGCTCGAAATCAGGGAAGCGGCCTTCGATGAGCTTGGTGATCAGCTCGATGGCGCCGAAGCGGAACACGGCCTGGCTGCCGGTGAGGATGATTTCCACCGGATCGTCGCTGTCAGCCAGCTGCCGGTTCAGTTCGAGCACGGTCTTGCGCGGCAGGATGGCTTCGGCACGTTCCGGGCAGGGCACGGCAAGCGGGGTGGCGGTGTAGGCGAGGCGGTGGCTGTCGGTGGCCACCGCGCGCAGCTGCTCGTTGTCGCCAATGATCAGCAGGCCGTTGAGGTAGTAACGGATGTCCTGTTGCGCCATCGCGAAGTGGGTCTGGCCCAGCATGTGCTTCAACTGGCCCTGGCTGACGCTGAGGCGGGCACGAATGCCTTCCGGGATGTCGATGCTGGGAAAATCGCTCGCCGGCAGGGTCTGCAGCTGGTAGCGGCTGCGACCGGCACGCAGTACCAGGCGGTTTTCAGCGAGTTCGAACTTGAGCTCGGCGCCGTCGGGCAGCACGCGCAGGATGTCGAGCAGCTTGCGCGCGCCGACGGTGATCGCGCCATCTTCGCCGGCAATCAGACCGCCGCAGCTGGTGCGGATCTGCATTTCATTGTCGGTGGTGACGAGGGTAAGGCGGTCGCCGTGCTTTTCGAGCAGGACGTTGGAGACGATGGGCTGGGTGTTGCGTTTTTCGACGATGCCGACCACTGACTGCAAGGGAGCCAGCAGGGCATCGCGGGAAATGGTGAGCAGGTGCATGGCGGTGGTTCGGTGAAGTTGAAAGTGCGGGTTGGTCTGAATACGGGGTGTCTGGTCGGCAATGCGCAGTGCAGCGTTCAGCCGCGCAAGACCTGGGTGAGGACGTGAACGTCGTGGTTGAGCTGGTGATCGTTGAGGCGCAGATCAGCGATGGTGCGACAGGCGTGCAGCACCGTGGTGTGGTCGCGGCCACCGAAAGCTTCGCCAATCGCCGGCAGCGACATCGGCGTCAGTTCCTTGGTGAGCCACATCGCCACCTGGCGCGGACGGGCAATGACGCGGGTGCGCTTTTTGGAGTGCATGTCGGCGACCTTGATCTTGAAGTAGTCGGCGACGGTTTTCTGGATGTGTTCGATGGTGAGCTGGCGGTTGTGGGCATGCAGCAGATCCTTGAGCGCTTCCTTGGCGACTTCGAGGCTGATCGCGTGACCGTGGAAGCGCGCATAGGCGACCACCTTGTTGAGCGCCCCTTCAAGTTCGCGCACGTTGGAGCGCAGGTTCTTGGCGATCAGGAAGGCAACATCGTCGTCGACCTGCACGCGCAGGGCTTCGGCTTTCTTCTTGAGGATCGCGACGCGCATTTCCAGCTCGGGCGGCTCGATCTGCACGGTGAGACCCCAGTCGAAACGCGAAATGAGGCGATCCTGCAGGCCCTGGATGTCTTTCGGGTAAGTGTCGCAGGTGATGACGATTTGCTTGCGCGCTTCGGTGAGGGCGTTGAACGCGTGGAAAAATTCTTCCTGGGTGCGGTGCTTGTTGTTGAAGAACTGGATGTCGTCGATGATTAGCATGTCAAGCGAGCGATAGTAGCGCTTGAAGGCATCGAAGCTTTTTTGCTGATAGGCACGCACCACGTCAGCGTAGTAGTCCTCGACGTGCACATAGCGGATCACGGCGCGCGGGTTGTGGCGGAAAACTGCATTGCCGATGGCGTGCACCAGGTGAGTCTTGCCCAGGCCGACGCCGCCGTACACAAACAACGGGTTGTAGGAGGTGCCGGGATTTTGCGACACCTGCATCGCTGCGGCGCGGGCGAGGTCGTTGGCGCGGCCGGTGACCAGAGTGTCGAAAGTGAAGTCGGCGTTGAGACGGGTTTTTTCGTAGGCCAGCTGCAGGCTGGAAGCGCTGCTGCCGGGGGTGCTGCGCACCGGTTCGGCAGCGGACGGCTTCACCGGCAACGGGCTGTCATCAGCTTCATCATCGATCAGCACGGAATCGGCGCTGCCCGCGTCGAGCGCCGAGGTGCTGCTGGCAGCGGCCGGAGTGGCGTTGGCGGTGGAAGCGGATGAGGCCGTGGAAGCGGAAGAGGGCGCAGCCGCGGCTTTGCTGGAAGCCGGCGGCAGCTGCAGTTCGACACGCACGCTGCCTGCGCTCCATTCCTCGCCGAGTTCGATGATGCGGCCGAGGTAGCGTTCGCGCACCCACTGCAGCACGAAACGGTTGGGCGCGATCAGGCGCAAGCCGTCTGCTTCGCCGGTTTCGGCGCGCAGAGTCTTGATCCAGGTGTTGAATTGTTGCTGTGGCAGTTCCTGCGCGAGACGCGACAGACAGCTGGGCCAGAATTCTTCGGTCACGGCATGTACGCGGAGCTAGGTTGGCAAAATTGCAGCGGCCAGCGGTTGCCCGGATGGCCAGAGGAGCTGGCGACGGCAGCGCCGACGCAGATCCCGCAAGGGTGCCGGCCTGCTTGCCGGCTTGTTCCGGCCTGGTGCGCGCGGCACCGCCGGGGCAGGATTCGCCCAGCCATCAAGGCGGACAAATCTGCTGAAGGGCGCTATTCTAACCCCCGGCGGCAGACTTATCCACAGGGGCAGCCAAAAATTCAGCTTGACAAGCGATTGATTATTCATTTAAATGCCGCGTTTGACCTAACACTGGCAGTCGATCATGAAACGCACTTATCAGCCCTCCGTTGTCCGTCGCAAGCGCACCCACGGTTTTCTGGTTCGCATGAAGACCCGTGGCGGCCGTGCGGTCATCCGCGCACGTCGTGCCAAGGGCCGTCATCGCCTCGCCGTCTGAGGTGACGTCGCCCCCGGGTGTTGACGAATCCTTTCGCCACGCCCATAAACTGCACAAAACGGATGAGTATTCATCCGTTTTTGCTTTTCGGCGCGCGCTGCGTGGCCGCTTTTACATCCTCCATTACTGCCCGAACCAGGGCGAAACCGCCCGTCTGGGCGTGGTGGTGGCCAAAAAGCTCGCCAAGCGCGCGCATACGCGCAATCTGGTGAAGCGGATCGCGCGCGAGACTTTTCGCCGTCATCGGGCCAGCTTGCCGGCTCATGACCTGATCGCCCGGCTGCATGCGCCGGTCAGCAAGGCGACGCGCGCCGAGCTCCATCTTGACCTGCTTTCCCTGTTGCACAGGCTGCCCCGTCCATGAAAACCGTGCTGATCGCCCTGCTGCGCTTTTATCGCTATGCGATCAGTCCCATGCTGGGGCGTAACTGCCGCTTCCATCCCACTTGCTCCGAATATGCCATCGAAGCCGTTCAGCGCCACGGCGCCTTGCGCGGCAGCTGGCTGGCGGCAAGGCGGTTGGGCCGCTGCCATCCTTTCAATGCGGGCGGGTATGATCCCGTTCCCTGACCAGAGACCGAACGAGCCCGATGGACCAACGCCGCATCATCCTCTTCATGGTGTTCGCCTTTTCCCTGCTGATGCTGTGGGAAGGCTGGAACAAGCACAATAATCCTGCGCCGGCTGCCGAGGCAGTCGCCGCTGCGCAGAGCACTGCCGATGGCTCGGTGCCGACGCCGTCCGCCAGGCTCGCTCCCGGCCAGAGTGCCGTGCCTGGAGCAGCCGCGAGCGCCAGCGCCAGCGCTGCGCCAGTGATGGTGGTCGAAACCGACCTGTTGCGTGCCGAAGTGTCTGCCCAGGGCGGCGATATCGTTCGCCTTGAGCTCAAGCAGCACAAGGCGAGCGATGATCCGGGCAGCAATTTCGTGCTGTTCGATGATGGTCGCAGCGGTCATCAGTACGCCGCCCAGACCGGCCTGATCGGCGATGGTCTGCCCACCCACAAGACATTGTTCGCACTACCGGCGAACACGATGGAACTCGCTGCCGGCGAACAGAAGCTTGAAGTACGCCTGCCCGCTCAGGCAGAAAACGGTGTTGAAGTCACCAAGGTGCTGCGCTTCGAACGGGGCAGCTATCTGATCGATGTCGGCTACGAAATCCGCAACGGCAGCGGCCAGGCGATCAGCCCGCACGCCTACTTCCAGTTCGTGCGCGATGGCGAACCGGCAGATCAGGTCGGCGGCTTCGGCGTGCGCACCTTCACTGGTCCGGCGTTCTACACCGAAGAAGGCAAGTTTCAGAAAGTCGAATTCAAGAGCGTGAGCGCCGGTGACGCGAAGTTCGTCAAGACCGCCAGCGATGGCTGGGTGGCGATGGTGCAGCACTATTTCGTCGGTGCCTGGCTGCCGGAACAAGGCCAGCAGCGCGAGTATTTTGCCCGTGTCGTCGGTCAGGATCTGTTTGCGGCCGGTGCCATCGAACCGCTGACGGCGATTGGCGATGGCGCCCAAGCAGAAATCTTCAGCCGTCTCTACGCCGGCCCGCAAGAGCAGGACAAGCTCGAAGACATCGCGCCCGGCCTGCAGCTGGTGGTCGACTACGGCTGGCTGACGGTGATCGCTTCGCCGCTGTTCTGGGTGCTGTCCTGGTTCCACCGCCTGACTGGCAACTGGGGCTGGGCGATCATCCTGGTGACGATTGCGCTCAAGGCGCTGTTCTTCCCGCTGTCGGCGGCGAGCTACAAGTCGATGGCCAAGATGCGCGTGCTCGGCCCCCGCCTGCAGCGCATGAAAGAGCTTTACGGCAACGACAAGCCCAAGATGCAGCAGGAGATGATGAATCTCTACCGCACCGAGAAGATCAATCCGCTCGGCGGCTGCCTGCCCATCCTGGTGCAGATTCCGGTCTTCATCGCGCTGTACTGGGTGCTGCTCGGCAGTGTCGAGATGCGTCACACCCCCTGGCTGGGCTGGATTCAGGATCTGTCGGCACGTGACCCTTACTTCATCCTGCCGATCATCATGGGTGCATCGATGATGATCCAGATGAAGCTCAACCCCACTCCGCCCGATCCCATCCAGGCCAAGGTGATGATGGCGATGCCGATCATCTTCACTTTCATGTTCCTCTGGTTCCCGTCCGGGCTGGTGCTGTACTGGGTGGTAAACAACGTGCTGTCGATCGCCCAGCAGTGGCAGATCACGCGGATGATCGAAAGTGGCAAGGGCAACGCCAAGGCCAGCTGACACCATCGCCGCCATTGCCACTGCGCCCGGGCGCGGTGGCATTGGCGTGGTGCGCATTTCCGGCAGTGGGCTGGCGGCACTGGCCGAAGCGATCTGTGGCGGCCTGCCGCCGCCGCGCCAGGCAGCGTTCCGCAGCTTCTGCGATGCCGCCGGGCAGCCGATCGATGAAGGGCTGGTGCTTCACTTTGCTGCCCCGGCTTCATTCACCGGCGAAGACGTGATCGAACTTCAGGGCCACGGTGGTCCGGTGGTGCTGCAACTGCTGCTGCAGCGCTGTCTCGAACTCGGCGCTCGCCTTGCCGAACCGGGTGAATTCACCAAACGCGCTTTCCTCAACGGCAAGCTCGACCTCGCTCAGGCCGAAGGAGTTGCCGACCTGATCGAAGCGTCGACTGCCGCTGCCGCGCGCTCCGCGCTGCGTTCGCTGAGCGGACAGTTTTCCGAAGAAGTCCATCGCATCGTCGACCGCCTGATCGACTTGCGCATGCTGGTCGAAGCCACCCTCGATTTCCCCGAAGAAGAAGTCGAATTCCTCGAAACCGGCCGCGCCCTGCCGCGCCTGCAGGCCATCGACGAACAACTGCAAGCGCTGCTCGAGCGTGCCCGCCAGGGCGCCCTGCTGCGCAGCGGCCTCAATGTGGTGCTGGTCGGCGAGCCCAATGTGGGCAAATCCAGCCTGCTCAACCAGCTCACCGGTGAAGACCGCGCCATCGTCACCGACATCGCCGGCACCACCCGCGACGCCTTGCGCGAAACCATCCAGCTCGAAGGCATCCCGCTGCACATCATCGACACTGCCGGCTTGCGCGAAACCGATGATCGCGTCGAACAGATCGGCATCGAGCGCAGCTGGCGCGAAATCGAACGCGCCGACGTCATCCTCCACCTGCTCGAAGCCGGCCAGCCGCTGGCCGCCGCAGCCAGCGCCATCGACGCCCGCCTGCCGACCGGCGTCGAACGCATCCGCGTCTTCAACAAGATCGACCTCCACGACCTCCCCCCGGCGCGCAACGACGTCGACGGTCAGCTCAGCATTCAGCTCTCCGCCCGCAGCGGCGCCGGCATCGACCTGCTGCGCAGCGAACTGCTGCGCGTCGCCGGCTGGCATGCCCACGGCGAAGACCTCATCCTCGCCCGCGAACGCCACCTACTCGCCCTGCGCCGCGCCCTCGGCCACGTCCAGACCGCCGCCGAAACCAGCTTCGCCCTCGAACTGTTCGCCGAAGAACTGCGCCTCGCCCAAGAAGCACTGAGCGAAATCACCGGCGAATTCAGCGCCGATGATCTGCTGGGGGTGATTTTTTCGCGGTTTTGTATTGGGAAGTAAGGTGAGGCCCAGGGACATCCAGTCACGCGACCGCAAGAACGTGACCATGCTCCGTCGCTACCTGGAAAAGGACATCCTGCCGCACATCGGCAGCAAGCCGATCCGGGACATCACTGCCGACGATGTGTGTCGGTCCTGAAGGTGCCATTGCAGGGGCAGGATATCCCCGCCTTCACCATCCACGACCTGCGGCGTACCGCCTCGACGCTGCTGCACGAGCAGGGCTGGCCTTCGGATGTGGTGGAAAAGGCGCTGAACCACACCATCGGCGGCGTGCGCGGCGTCTACAACCGGGCGGAATACGCTGAGCAGCGGCGGGAGATGTTGCAGGCGTGGTCGGACTACATCGACGGGCTGGCGCCGTCGGCGAATCTGGTCATCGGTACTGCTTCGGCTTGAGGGTGGCCTTTTCCTTTTCCGGGCAGGGCCGTTGTCCCTTGGGCACCATTCCCTTGCCTTTCCCTTTGCGTTTGAGGCCCTTGCCGTCGGGGCAGTTATCAACCATTGGTTGACAACTGCCTTGGGTGCTCCGGTTAGCCATGCTTGTTGCGCAAGGCTCGCATGGCCTGTTCTGCGCTCAGGAAATGGGGTAGTCAAACGATTAAACAGGGCATTTACCCTATTAAATACCCCGTTTAAAGTGTACGATTACCCTATTTCCACAGCCGGGGCCTGCCCTCCATGCACTCGCTTACCCCCGAGTACCTTGCCGCGCTTCGCTTCGACGGCACCCAGGCGGCCACGCTGCGCTCGCTGGGTGAGTACCAGGGCAAGCAGCAACTCTATGCTGCGCAGTCGCCCGAAGCCCTGAAAGGCCTGCGTCAGGTTGCGGTGGTCGAGTCCACCGAGTCTTCCAACCGTCTGGAAGGCGTTGTCGTCGCACCGTCGCGGTTGAAGTCCCTGGTCATCCGCCATGCGGCGCCAAAGAACCGCTCGGAGCAGGAGATCGCCGGCTACCGCGATGCCCTGGGGTTGATCCACGAGTCCGCTGCTCACATGCCCTTCAATGAGGGCGTGGTGCTGCAGTTGCACACCCTGCTGTACCGCTACATGCCGCAGGCGGGCGGGCGCTGGAAGGCCACCAACAACGACATCATCGAGCGCCACCCGGATGGCACGTCGCGGCTGCGCTTCCAGCCGGTCGCTGCGCATCTGACGCCGATGGCCATGGCCGATCTGACCGGGCACTACGCCACCGCATTGGACCAGCACCTGGCCGACCCACTGGTGCTGGTGCCACTGGCGATGCTCGACTTCCTGTGCATCCACCCCTTCCCCGACGGCAATGGCCGCATGTCCCGCCTGCTGACCTTGCTGCTGCTCTACCACTTCGACTATGCGGTGGGCCGCTACATCAGCTTGGAGCGCATCTTCGAGGAGACCAAGGAAGGCTACTACGAGACGCTGGAAGCCAGCTCGCAAGGCTGGCACCAGGGGCAGCACGACGTCAAACCCTGGCTCGACTACTTCTGGGGGGCATTGCTGCGGGCCTATCGTGAGTTCGAGGAACGCGTCGGCACCATCGAACATGGGCGTGGCAGCAAAGGCGATCGGGTGCGGGCGGAAGTGTTGGGACGCACCCTGCCGTTCTCGATTTCGGAGATCGAGGAAGCTTGCCCGGGCGTGAGCCGTGACATGGTGCGGCTGGTGTTGCGGGCGATGAAATCAGAGGGGCTGATCGAATCGACTGGCAAGGGGCGAGGTGCGAAATGGGCCAAGCGGGTGTAAGGGGAGCACGATGGAACTGATCGACAACATCAGCCACTTGCTGGGTGATGACCTCAAGCAAGCCATTCGGCCAGGGGCGCGGCTGAAGATCGGAGCCTTGTGCTTCGACCGGCCCCGAAACAGCCCAAAAATCAGGGGACTAAGAAGTGAGTGACCAGTTTTTCAGTCAGCCAATCCTCAATTCGCCATACGACTACCCGTCTCGGCATTGGGAGCTGGACGACAACGGACAACCTACGCAGCAAATCGTCGAATCACGCCGAACGTCCAGCTTCATCAGTCCGATTCCAAAGCCCCGCCGGCACCGCGGCGAGCAGGCTACTCTGGCGCTGGATGAAGTCGAGAACCTGGCTGACGACGGGCAACGTTACCGCCACTCTGAACTGATCAATTCGGTGCGACGCGAGGTCGATGCCTGGCGTCGCCTGCCGCCGCCACAGTGGCGCGTCACTCCCGAAACAGCCCGTCTGCTGGAGCACTGGCGCAACCACAAGTTCGCCGGGGTGCGCCCGTTCTTCTGCCAGGTCGAAGCGGCCGAAACCGCGATCTGGCTGACCGAAGTCGCTCCGCAACTCGGCAAAGGTGGTGAACGCTTTCTCGATCATCTGAAGAAAGTCAGCAACGACGCCAATCCCGACCTGCTGCGCCTGGCGCTGAAACTGGCCACCGGCGCCGGCAAGACCACCGTCATGGCCATGCTGATTGCCTGGCAAACCATCAATGCCGTACGCCATCCGCAAAGCAGGAAATTTACCCGCGGCTTCCTGATCGTTGCCCCCGGTCTGACCATCAAGGATCGCCTGCGCGTGCTGCTTCCCAATGATGCGGACAGCTACTACGCCAGCCGCGAGATCGTGCCGCGCGACATGCTGGCGGATCTGGACAAGGCTAAGATCGTCATCACCAACTACCACGCTTTCAAGCTGCGCGAGCGCATGGCGTTGTCCAAGGGAGGCCGCCGCTTGCTGCAAGGTCGCACCGGCAGCGAGCTGGACACGCTGGAAACCGAGGGCCAGATGCTCCAGCGGGTCATGCCGCAACTGATGGGGCTGAAGAACATCCTCGCCATCAACGACGAGGCACACCACTGCTACCGGGAGAAGCCCGCTTCCGAGGACGACTTCATTGATGACAAGGGCAATCCGTTGACCGGCGAAGACCTCAAGGTCGCCAAGGAGCACGTGAAGAACGAGAACGATGCGGCACGGCTGTGGATTTCCGGGCTGGAAGCCGTGAACCGCAAACTGGGCCTGCAACAGGTGATCGACCTGTCGGCTACGCCATTCTTCCTGGCTGGCTCAGGCTACGTTGAGGGGACTTTGTTCCCGTGGACGATGAGCGACTTCTCGCTGATGGACGCCATCGAATGCGGCATCGTCAAATTGCCGCGCGTGCCGGTGGCCGACAACATCTCCGGCGTGGAAATGCCCATCTACCGAGAGCTCTGGAAGCACATCGGCAAAAAGATGCCGAAGAAAGGGCGCGGCAAGAACGCCCAGCTCGATCCGTTGGCCATCCCGGTGGAATTGCAGACCGCCCTGGAAGCCCTGTACGGCCACTACCTCAAAACCTATGAAGCCTGGAGGCAGGCCGGCATCAATGTGCCACCATGCTTTATCGTGGTGTGCAACAACACCGCGACGTCCAAACTGGTGTTCGACTACATCTCCGGTTTCGAACGCACCAACGAAGATGGCTCCAGCACACGCGTGCCGGGCCGACTGGAGCTGTTCCGCAACTTCGACGAACATGGCGAGCCGCTGGCGCGTCCGAACACCTTGCTGATCGACAGCGAACAACTCGAATCCGGCGAAGCACTGGACGACAACTTCCGGGGCATGGCCGCCGACGAGATTGAACGCTTCAAGCGCGAAATCATCGAGCGCACCGGCGACCGTCGCCAGGCCGAAAACCTCAGCGACAGCGAACTGCTGCGCGAGGTGATGAATACCGTCGGCAAGCAGGGTCGCCTGGGCGAGCAGATCCGCTGCGTCGTGTCGGTGTCCATGCTCACTGAAGGCTGGGATACCAATACCGTTACCCATATTCTTGGTGTGCGTGCGTTCGGTACCCAGTTGCTGTGTGAACAGGTGATTGGCCGAGCTCTGCGCCGCCAGTCCTATGAATTGAACGAGCAAGGCCTCTTCGACGTCGAGTACGCCGACGTATTCGGCATTCCCTTCGACTTCACCGCCAAGCCGGTTGTCGTCACGCCGCCCAAGCCCCGAGAAACCATCACGGTCAAGGCGCTGCGCCCGGAACGCGATCATTTGGAAATCCGGTTCCCGCGCGTGCAGGGCTACCGCGTCGAACTGCCGGAAGAGCAACTCGAAGCCGAATTCAACAATGACCACCACCTCACCCTGACACCGGATAGGGTCGGTGCAACCAGAACCCACAACGCCGGAATCATCGGCGAAGCGGTGGTGCTGGACATCAAGCATCTGCAAGATGTGCGTCAGTCCACCCTGTTGATGGAGTTGACCAAGCACCTGCTGTTCCAGCATTGGCGCGACCAAGGCCAAGATGCGCCGATTGCCTTGTTCGGTCAGCTCAAGCGCATCGTGCGCCAGTGGCTCGACGAGTGCCTGGAGTGCAAGGGAGGCACCTACCCGGCGCAGTTGATGTACCGCGAACTGGCGGACATGGCCTGCCAGCGCATCACCAAGGGCATTACCGCGAAGGAGCTGCAGAAAGGCCGGCAGGTCAAGGCCATCCTCGACCCATTCAACCCGACCGGTAGTACCGCGCATGTGCGTTTCAACACCTCTCGCCCGGGCAGCGAACGCTGGGAAACCCTCGGGGTGGAAAACCAGCCGAAGAACCAGGTCAACTGGGTCATCCTGGACAGCGGCTGGGAATCCGAATTTTGCCGCGTCGCCGAGTCGCACCCCAAGGTGCTGGCCTACACCAAGAACCACAACCTCGGCCTGGAAGTGCCCTACCGCTTCGGTTCGGCCAATCGTATTTACATCCCGGACTTCATCGTGCAAGTGGACGACGGTGGCGGCAAGGATGACCCGCTTAACCTGATCGTCGAGATCAAGGGTTACCGGCGCGAGGATGCGAAGGAAAAGAAGTCCACCATGGACACCTACTGGATTCCCGGCGTGAATCACCTCGGCACGCACGGCCGCTGGGCCTTTGCCGAGTTTGGCGATGTGTACGAAATGCAGGAAGACTTTGCCAAAGAGGTCGAGGCAAAGTTCAACCAAATGATTGAAGCGGCTGTGCCCGCGCCGGGAAACAAGGAACACTGAGATCCTGAATCCGTGTTCGACGACCCCGGCAATTTTCCCATGCCACAACCCTGAGATTTTTCCGATTTTCTCCTCGGTTTTATACTACCCAGGCACTTTTTCCTGCTGCTGACCGGCACCAAACGGC
>JAVEVA010000083.1:0-12995 GCA_034005275.1 Thauera sp.
CGAGGGGGGAGGGAGACAGGCGCACGGTATCCATGCGGTTGCCCTGCTCAGCTGGCCTGGGCGCGGATTTCCAGCGCTTCCCAGCGTTCCATCGCCTGCTCGATTTCCGCTTCCAGGCTTTCCAGCCCGGCGCTCAGTCCGGCGACTTCGTCCGCTGCCTGCTGGTAAAGTGCCGGGTCGGCGAGACGTTGCTGCAGGCTGGCGAGTTCGCTTTCGAGCGCTTCGATGCGTGCCGGCAGGCCGTCGAGTTCGCGTTTCTCATTGAAGGACAGCTTGTTGCTCGCCGGTTTGGCGGCTGCCTTGGGCGCAGGCTGCGGCTTGCTGCGCTGCTGCTCGGCGCGCGCACTGGCGACCGCTTCCTGCTCGCGGCGCGCACGTACCGCCTGCCATTCGGCGTAGCCGCCAGCGTATTCACCCCAGCGCCCGTCACCTTCGGCGGCGATCACCTGGGTGACGACATTGTCGAGAAAAGCGCGGTCGTGGCTGACCAGAAAAAGCGTGCCGTCGTAGTCGGCGAGCAGCTCTTCGAGCAGATCAAGCGTTTCGATGTCCAGATCATTGGTCGGCTCGTCAAGCACGAGGATGTTCGCCGGACGGGCAAACAGCCGTGCCAGCAGCAGGCGGTTGCGTTCGCCGCCGGAAAGCGATTTGACCGGTGAGCGCGCGCGCTGCGGGGCGAACAGAAAGTCGCCAAGATAGCCGATGACGTGTTTGCGCTCGCCGCCGATTTCGACGTATTCCGAGCCCGGACTGATCACTTCGGTCAACGGCAGCTCAGGGTCGAGCTGGGTGCGCAGCTGGTCGAAATAAGCCACGCTCTGACGGGTGCCCAGCCGTACCTGGCCGCTGTCCGGCGCCAGTTCACCGAGAATCAGCTTGAGCAAGGTGGTCTTGCCGGCGCCATTGGGGCCGATGAAGCCGATGCGATCGCCGCGCAGAATGCGGGTCGAGAAATCACGTACCACGATCCGTTCGCCAAAAGCCTTGTTCACCTCTTTCAGTTCAGCGACCAGCTGACCGCTTTGCTCACCACGGTCGACTGCCAGACTGACTTTGCCGAGACGGTCGCGCCGGCTGGCACGTTCGACGCGCAGCGCTTCGAGGCGGCGCACCCGGCCTTCGTTGCGCGTGCGCCGCGCTTCGACGCCTTTGCGGATCCAGACCTCTTCCTGGGCGAGAAACTTGTCGAAACGCGCGGCAGCCTTGTCCTCGGCATCCAGTTCTTCAGCCTTGCGGCGCTGATAATCGGCGAAGCGGCCGGGATAACTGCGCAACTGGCCGCGATCGAGCTCGATGATGCGAGTGGCGATGCGGTCGAGAAACATGCGGTCGTGGGTGATGACGATCACCGCACCACGGAATTCGCTGATCAGGTTTTCCAGCCACAGGATGCCGTCCACGTCGAGGTGGTTGGTCGGCTCGTCGAGCAGCAGCACATCCGGCTCGGCGGCCAGTGCGCGGGCAAGCGCAACGCGCTTGATGCCGCCGCCCGACAGGCTGGAAACCATCACGTCGGGATCGAGGCCGAGGCGGTCGAGGCTTTGTTCGACGCGCTGATTGAGTCGCCAGCCATCAGCGGCTTCCAGCGCCTGCTGCAGGCGGGCCAGTTCGGCGAGGGCGCTGTCGCTGGCATCGCTGGCCACGGCCAGCATCGCCTGATGATAGTCCTTGAGCAGATTGGCCACTTCGCCGACGCCTTCGGCCACCGCGTCATAAACCCGCTGTTCAAGCGCGAACTCGGCTTCCTGGGGAACATAGGCAATGTTGCGCCCTTCTTCACGCCACAGACGGCCATCATCCAGCGTCGCCTGGCCGGCGAGCGCGCGCAGCAAACTGGACTTGCCGGAGCCGTTGCGGCCGATGAGGGCGAGCTTTTCCCCGGCATCGAGCTGCAGTGTCGCCTGGTCGAGCAGGGCGACGTGACCAAAGGCGAGGCAGGCATTTTCCAGTGTTAACAAAGGCATGGAGCGTGATTCCGGGCAAGGGCAAGCAAGGCGGGAGCAAAACTGAAAAACAATTCTAACGTCCTGCTCACAATCCGGGCAGTTTGCCGGATAATGCAGCGCAGCAAACAGCTCCGCGGAAAGCGTATCCGGCCTTCCCGAGCTGCATTAACCGGACCCTGCGCTGGCGCATGATGTCGCGCACAAAAAAGGTCTCGCCCGCCCCGGTTTGCGCCGGGTGTGCTGCTCAGGCGAGCTCCTGAGAGGGTCATCTTGACAGTCTCCGGTATGAAAAAGGTTTTACAACGTTTCACTCACCCCGAAGAAGAGGGGCTTGACCTGTGGGTCGCGCTGGTCGACACCCTGCGTCCCCGCCAGCCACAGGATATCGATACTGCCAGCCGCCAGCTGCGCGAGCTGATCGAACTTTTGCAGCAGGCACCGGAATGGCTGGCTGCCGTGCGTCAGTCTTTCCGCTGCCTGTTTGCCGACCGCAAGCAGGTCTCGCTGTATGTTTCTTCCGGACTGCTGCCGTCGACCGGCTTCTTCTCCGAAATCTCCAACCGCGTTTCCCACCGGCTGTTGCCCGAGGTGCTGGATCGCGAGTATCTGAAGGACATCATTTCGGCGATTTTTCATCGTCGCAGTGACGCGATCTGGGTGAGCGGGGTCAGCGATGCGCTGTGGCTGGAACTGATCGCTTTGCTGGTCGGTGCCGAAGAAGCGATGATCGAAGCGGACGCCGGACCGCTGCCAGCCACGGTAGGCGAGATTCTTGAAGCGCTGCGGGTGCTGTCCTACCACGTCGCCGCCATCGGGCTGGATCCCGAGCTGGTGCGCATCGATCCGGATCTCGAAGAGTACGAATCGCCTTTTCTCGCCCAGAATGCCGAGCTGCTGGTCTATATCCACCACTACACTGACTGGTGGACCACGCCCAGCGTGCTGGTCAGCGATGACCAGCACCTGACGGTGATGCTCAGTCAGTGTGATGAAGTGCTGCAGCGGGTGCGCAAACGAGCCACCAAGCGCGGCACCAGCCTGACCCTCACTTTCAAGCTCGAACGTCTGCGCCAGCATCTCGATCGCATCAACGAACTGGTGGCGCTGCTCAAGGATCTGCGCCAGTGGCGCAAGGTTGCGGATGCCGGCCCGCGCATCGTCCGCCTGTTCAAGGCCCTGGTGAGTGCCGAATGTCGCAAGAACGACCTCGGCGATTACTGGCGGCAGAATGTTGAAATTCTCTCGCTGCGGATGACCGAGAGTGCGAGCAAGACGGGCGAGAAATACATCAGCAGCACCCGTGGTGAATATTTCGCCATCGTGCGCTCGGCGATGCTCGGCGGCTTCATCATCGCGCTGATGTCGGGCATGAAGATCGTGCTTGGCGCGCAGGAGATGGCGCCGCTGACCGAAGCGCTCAGTTTCTGCCTCAACTACGGCCTCGGTTTCGCTTTCATCCACATCATCGGCGGCACGGTCGCCACCAAGCAGCCGGCGATGACGGCCAATGCGATCGCCGCGTCGATCGGCGAGGCGCGCGGCAGCACCAGAGATCTCGAAGGTCTTGCCGATCTGATTGCGCGCACGATCCGCAGCCAGTTCGGCGCCATTCTCGGCAATCTCGGTGTTGCCATCCCGGTGGCGATGCTGGTCGGGCTGGGCGTGCATTACTGGAGCGGCGAGCATTTCGTCACCCCGGCCAAGGCGGAAGAGTTGCTTGCCGACATCCATCCGCTTGGCGGTGCGCCGCTGTTTGCCGCCATTGCCGGTGTCTGCCTGTTCTTCTCCGGCCTGATTGCCGCCTATTACGACAATCTTTCCGCCTATTACCGCGTCCCGGAGCGGCTGCGCCAGTTGCGCTGGCCGCGTCGCCTGCTCGGTGAAAAATGCATGGCGAGCGTCACCACCTACATCGAGAACAATCTGGGCGCGCTGGCGGGCAACTTCTTCTTCGGCTTCCTGCTCGGCGGCACCACCGCGCTGGGTATGCTGTTCGGCCTGCCGCTCGATATCCGTCACATTGCCTTTTCTTCCGCCTATCTGGGCTATGCCGCCACCGCGCTGGATTTCAATCTCGGCGGGCAGGTGATCGCGCTTGGTCTGGGCGGCGTATTGCTGATCGGACTGGTCAATCTGGCGGTCAGTTTCACCCTGACGCTGAACGTGGCGATGCGTGCGCGTCGCATCAGCTTCGCCCAGCGTCGCAAGCTCGGCCGACTGGTGCTGCTGCGCCTGCTCACCCGGCCACTGGATTTCCTGTTGCCGCCGCTGCGCGGCGCCAGCGTCAATCCGGCGGGCGATGGTGAAATGCTTGGTGAGCGCAAGGGAAGCAGCTAGAATACCGCCCTTCGCTCGGCCTCTCGCCATAGTTCAACGGATAGAACAGGCGCCTCCTAAGCGCCAGATCCAGGTTCGATTCCTGGTGGCGAGGCCATCTCTCATCCCCACCTTGTGGTGACCAGCCCGGGGTGACCAGCCTTTACTTCCGCCCAGCATGTCCGACCATTCCGTCTCGCGACTTCTTGCGCCGATCACTGCCGACATGCAGGCGGTGGATGCGTTGATCCGCAGTCAGCTCCACTCTGACGTCGTCCTCATCCGCCAGGTCGCCGAACACATCATCCACAGCGGCGGCAAGCGTCTGCGGCCGGCGCTGGTGCTGTTTGCCGCCGGTGCTTTCGGCTATCAGGGCAGTCACCATCATCGGCTGGCTGCGGTGGTCGAGTTCATTCACACCTCGACCCTGCTGCACGACGATGTGGTCGATGAATCCGACCTGCGTCGTGGTCGCGAGACGGCGAACGCCCTGTTCGGCAACGCCGCATCGGTGCTGGTGGGGGATTTTCTCTATACCCGCGCTTTCCAGATGATGGTCAGCGTCGACGACATGCGTGTCATGCAGGTGCTGGCCGATGCGACCAACATCATCGCCGAAGGCGAAGTGCTGCAACTGCTCAACTGCCACAACGCGGATGTCGGTATTGACGACTATCTGACTGTCATTCGCTACAAGACTGCCAAGCTGTTCGAAGCGGCCGCCCGTCTCGGTGCCATCGTCGCCGGCGCGGATGAGGCGGCCCAGGCCGGACTTGCTGCCTATGGCATGCATCTGGGCACCGCTTTCCAGATCATCGACGACGTGCTCGACTATTCGGCGGAAGAAGCCGATACCGGCAAGCACCTCGGCGACGACCTCGCTGAAGGCAAACCGACCCTGCCGCTGATTCACGTCATGCAGCACGGCAGCGCCGAGCAGGCCGCGCTGGTGCGCAAGGCGATCGAAGAGGGCGGCCGCGATGACTTCGCGGTGGTGCTCGCCGCCATTCGCGCCACCGACGCACTCGCCGTCGCCCGTCGTTACGCCGAAGCTGAAGCCCGCCTCGCCGTCGATGCAATTTCTGCTTTGCCCCCTTCCATTTTCAAGGAATCGCTGCTAGAATTATGTTCTTTCGCTGTTGAGAGAAATCACTGAGTAGCGAAAAGCTGCAAACAACGTCGGGGAATAGCTCAGCCTGGTAGAGCACCGCGTTCGGGACGCTGGGGCCGGTGGTTCGAATCCACTTTCCCCGACCACAAATTCAAAAAAGCCACTCAATTGAGTGGCTTTTTTGTTGTGCCCGTGTGTTTTGGGTTGGCGGTGAGCACTCATCCGCTGGGCAATCGCATGAATGTCGTTGTCGTTCTTGATCAGGAAAGCAGCGCTTGTTGCTGCACCCACCCCTGCAGCCGGGGCATGGCCCCGGCGCCACAAGAGGAAACTGCGATCCGAAAAGGATGGAGGAATGCAGCAGGCATTCATGCGATTGCCCTGCACTCATCCGGCGCGCGCAAGGCCTGGTTGATCCGGTTTGATATACTGAAACCCGAATGTAGATCAAGACGAGGAGGTCGCCATGCAAGTTGCCAAATGGGGAAATTCGCTCGCCGTCCGCTTGCCTGCTGCCGTGGTTCAGGCGCTGGAGCTCAAGGAAGGCGAAGAGATCGAGCTGCATGTGCTTGGTGAGCGCACGTTGGAAATTGCTCGCAAGGCTCCGCCTCAGGCCCTGTTGAGCCGTCTCCGCCGGCTGAGGGGCAGGCTTCCGGCCGATTTTCGCTTTGACCGCTTCGAAGCGAATGAAGAAGGCCCGCAACCCTGATGCGTCCGGTTTTCTTCGATACCAATGTGGTGCTCTACCTTTTGTCGGCCGACGAGTACAAGGCCAATACCGCCGAATCCCTGCTCGCACAGGGCGGCTGGATCAGCGTGCAGGTGCTCAATGAGGCGGTGTCGGTCTGCCGCCGCAAGCTGAAACTGCCGTGGCCTGAGATCCATGAACTGCTCGCTGCGGTGAAGGCGTGCTGTGATGTGGTGCCGCTCTCGCTCGTCGCGCACGAAGCTGCCTTGCACTTGGCCGAGCGCTACCAGCTTTCACTCTACGACGCTCTCATTTGTGCGTCCGCCCAAGAGGTCCAGGCAGAAGTGCTGTTTACCGAAGATCTGCAAGACGGACTGGTCCTTGGTCAGCTGCAGGTGCGTAATCCTTTTGCCTGATACGGTCACCTGCTGCCTTCTTGTCAGAGATATCAAGAATCGCCGGGTGCGGAATGTCGCTGGACACCGCACCCGGCTGGATCATCAGATCAGGAATTCCCAGCAGTTTGGCGCTACATAGGCCGCTTGCATCTCGTTCGACAGCACGAAAGAATGGGCGATGTCATTGATGCTGAGGCCATCTGCCATGCGTCCCATCCAGTAGTCATGGCCTGCTGCATCGGGGGTGCGGCCAAGGAAGTGCTGGTAGAGCAGGTCAAGCTGCTGCGCAGCCGAGAGTGAAGCAAACTGTGCGCCGCCGCCGGACTGGTATTCGACCGAATACAGGAAGCTCAGGGCGATGTCGCCGATGCCTTCTCCGGCTTCGTAGCGCCCGGCCCAGTACTGAAAGCCATCCAGGTCGGCCTGACGGTCGAAGACTGCGCTGTAGAGTGATGCGATCCAGGTGTGTTGCGGCGCGTTTTCCACGTTGTAATCTGCATCATCGAAGCGAAGGGTTTCGATATTGACCAGCGTGTCGATGTCGCCGGGCCGATCAAGGGAGCGGACAAGAGTCTTGCCGTGGTCGCGGATGATTTCATAACGATTGATGCTGCCGGTAAAGACGGCGACATCGGCATCGGTGCCGCCGTGCAGGAAGTCCTGACCATCACCGCCAAGCAGGGAGTCGTTGCCGGCATTGCCAAACAGGCGGTTGCTGCCGCTTTCACTGCCCAGGGTGTCGTCGCCACCCCCGCCGTAGATCACGTCATCGCCGGCGCCCAGCATGATGAATTGTGCGTGATCGTCACCGAAGACCATGCTGGCGCCCGGTCCGCCGCGCAGGGTGAGATTGCCGACTACCACGGCAAAATCGACGTCCTGCAACTCGATTTCACTGCCCGCTGGCAGTGCAGAGCCATCAATCACCAGCGCTTCGATCTTGCCTCGTGCTGCACCCGTCGGATCGCTGGCCGCGCCGCTCACCACCACTGGCGCACCAGGCACCGCTGACAAGCCGCTGGGTGCGGTGAGCTGCAACTGGTTCACCCACAGCGTCGAGTCTTGCGGCAAGGCATCGAGGAAGGACCGCCCGCCACTGAGCATGTCCTGGCGTGCGGAGTCGCTCCCGGGCACCGTGGCCGCAATCAGCGCGAGCAGATGTTGCTGTCCATCTGCAACCGGTGTGCGATCCCCCACTGAAACCAGGCCAAGCCCGCTGGGCAGGCTGACCGTGGTGTTGCTGGTGCTGCCTGCATCGGTTTCATACAGCAAGGGCAGGACCACGGGCGCGGCAGGGTTGCCAGTGGTGGTTGGCGTAAAGACCAGTTCCCGCACGGTCTCACCGGCTGGCGTCCGCGTCAGGGTCTCGACCACCGCTGCGCCCCCCAGCGTGCCGGTTGTGGTGGTCTGGGTGCCGCCGCTCGGGGTGGTGGTCGTGTTGGAGACGGGATTCTCGATCACGCCCGACGGCGTGGTTGGTGTGGTTGGCGTGGTGGGGTTTGAAGGCGCTGAGGCCGTCAGCTGGTAAGTCGCCAGGGTGGGGGTGGAAAACACGCCGTCGCTCACGCGGATGGTGATGCTCGCCGCTCCCGCCGCTGACGCGGTGAAGGTGGCTGCTGCCAGGGCGGTATTGATGTCGGCGGCGCTGCCGCTGAGCTGGATGCCCGGCGTGCTGGGGTCGGCATCGATCAAGCCACCGAGAATGCCATTGGTGGTGGTGAGGGTGACGGTGAGGATGTTGGTGCTGTCCTGGTCGCCGACGCTGAAGTCGGCGAGGGCAGCAGGGCTGCCGACCGTGATTCCTTGTGCGCTGCTCGGCACACCGCTCAGGGTAGGAACATAGTTGATTCCGCTACCTGATCCGGTGCTGTTCACGGTCACTCCTTCCGGCATCTTGGCCAGATGGATTACCCCGCTGCCGTCATTGTCGATGGTGATCGTCTCGCCCGCCTGGAGGTGGCTCAGGTCCATCAGCACCGGTTGGTCGCCGGTGCTGTGCAAGCTGGTTCCGGCCTGGAGGCCGTCGATGGTTACTGGGCCGCTGCCGGTGTTGTTCAGGTGCAGATCGCCATCGGGGTTGCTGATGAGGGCGGGGCCGTTGCCGCTGGTGGTGAGGCTTTGGCCGTCTTTCAGTCCGGTGATGATGACCGGATCGCCCTGGTTGTTGATCAGGGTAAAGTCGCCAATCGGTGCTTGCACACTGCCACCTGCGTTCACCGTCAGGGTGCGGGTGTCGGTGTCGAAGCTGCCGTGGATCACCGGCTGCGCAGTGAAGCTGGCAAGGGCATTGGCTGAAGTGTCTTGCAACCCATCGCCCCCGCCCGGTTGGGTGTAGGCCACCGTAATGGCGCCCGAGGGCTCAGCGTTGAGCGTCAGCACCACGGTTTTGGAGCGGTCATCCGGCACAGCGACGGCTGTCACCGTATAGCCCGGCACTGCAAACGCAGTGCTCGCCGGCACCTTGCCCGGGTCGAGTGGGCTCTGGTCATCGAACACCAGCGTGAGCTGGTTGCCGCTTACCGTGGCAAGGCTGAACACCGGCGCGATGTCTTCCTTCACCCGGATGCTGAAGGCTTGACTGTAGGTGTGATTGATTTCGCTGCCGTCGTCGGCGGTCAAAGTGATGGCGTAGCTGGGCTGTGCGCTGGCGTCCAGCACGGTACCGGCTTTCAGGTAGAGCGTGTCGCCGTCTACTTCAAAAGCGTCCGCGTCGGCACCGTTGAGCGTCAACGTGTGAGTCGTGCTGTCTACATCGGTGATGGTGATCGTGGCCACGGCCACGCGCGCGCTGGTGTCTGCCGAAAGCTCCACCGTGTCGGCGGATAGTGTGATGCTGCTTGGCGCATCGTTGACCGGTACCACAGTAATCGTGGTGGTGGCACCGACGCCGGTGGTGTTGACGTCCACCACCGACACGTCGACATGGCGGTCGGCCGCGCTCGGGTTCTGCGAGTGGTTGTCGTACTGCACGGCACGCAGAGCGAGTTGCATGGTGGTGGCGGTCACGCCTGACACTGAATTGGTCGCCGCCAGCGTGAGCGTGTGGCTGCTGTTGCCCTGCACCGTGATGCCGAGCCCCGTCAGGGTGGTCACCAGCGTATCGCTGACGAACAGCCGTTCCGCCGCATGGTCGGGGGCAGCACGCAAGGCCAGGGTCACGGTCTTGATGTTGACCGCCTGATTGTCCAGGCTGGCGTTGCTGGCCGCGACTGCCACGCCAGCACTATCTTCGGTAAAGGTGACCGCGTGGTCGCGTCCGTCGGCAGTGCCGTTGAGGTCGGCCACCGTGGTCCAGGGGGTTTGCACGGTGGTGGTCGCGGTGGTGGTCAAACGCGCAACCGCGTCTTCGCCGACGGTCAGTGCGCCGTCGGTCACCGTAATGGTGAGGCTGCGGTCGCCCTCGAAAGCGTTGGGGTTGCTGTTGAGGTAATAGACCGACTTGAGGGCCGCCTCGTAGTCCGCCCAACTGCCTTTGCCAGTGAGGGTCAGTGCCGGCGTGCCATTGCCGCTGACTTCGATGGTGCCCAGACTGCCGGCATAGCTGGTGACATCGCTGCCATGGACGCCGCCCGCTTTGAGCGCCAGGGTCTCGTAGATGGTGCCGAACAGGTTGTCGAGCGCGCCAGCGCTAATGCTCACCGTCGCCCCGGTGAGGTAGTCGTAGTCCGATCCGCTGGCGAGCTTGTCTACGTCGCGAATGGCAATGTTGCCCACTACTGCAACTGCCTCGCCGCGCGGACGGAAGACGGTGGTGTAATCGTTTCCTGCGCTGGCGCTATCCAGATCCAGCGTCGGCGCATCATTGACATGGGTGACCGTGAGGGTGGCCTCGTCGCCGTCGAGTGAGAAGGCGGTGCTGCCGCCACGGCTGGCCACACTGACCTTGTTGCCCGCGCTGCCGCTCGAACCATCCCACAGGTAATAGCTGAGGGTGGCGGTGGTGGCGTTGTCGCCATCGGGCACAAAACGGATGCTGTCGCTGCTGGCCAGCAACAGGGCGGCGCTTTCGGACACGGTGCCGACATTTGTCCAGGCGCCGCTACCAATCTTGTACTGCCAGTGGCCGCCATCGGCCGGGCCGCTGCTGTTGAAGGCGTAGATTGCCAGCCCGCCGTCGTAGCGTTCGCCATCGCTGCTGCCCTGGCTGAAGAAGTCCACGTCGCTGGCAAAACTCTGCTCGGTCACGCCGCTGGCGTCGGTGCTGCCATCCACCGGGCGCACCAGCGTGCTGATCAGATTGCCAAGGTTGTCGGTGGCGTCTTCGCTGATGGTGGTCAGCGTCGGCGCGCTGTCCGCTGCGTTGTGCAAGATCGGCGCATCGTTGAGCAGGGTGATCGTTACCGTCTGCGTGGCCGATGCTGCCAGGCTGCCGCCATCGGTGGCGGTGAAGCTGACGGTACGGTTGCCCGTGCCGGGGTTGTCGCTGTCGTTGGTGAACAGCACCGCTCGTGCCAGCGCTTGCACCGCGTCGTTGGTGGCCAGCTCGTTGAGGGTGAATGTCCAGACCGTGCTATCGCTGGCCGAAGCGGCATCGGCGGTGCCGATCTGGGTGGTGCCGCTCATCAGCGCGTTGCCGGCAGTGGTATCGAGCCAGATCGCGTTGCTGCCGGGGCTGCTGTCGGGATTGGTGAGCGGCAAGCGTAGAACGTCATTGGTCGTGTTGCCGGCAGTGATCTGGACGGTGAGCGTGCCGCCGTCCCAGTTGCCGTTTTTGACGTGATCTTCATCGAAGATGGTGATGCCGGGGGCTACTGCGGTGTCGATTTGCTCGGTAAATGCCGTGGTGGTGCCGGCCGTGATGACCGGCGTTTCGTTCACATCGGTGATGCTGACGGTGACCGCCTGCTCGGTGGTCTGCGTGCCGCCGGTCCCCACGTTGGTCGCCACCACGGTGAAGCTGTAGCTCGCTTTGTCCTCGAAGTTGGCGCTGGTTTTGAGGGTGACGGCGCCGGTGCTGGCGTTGATGTTCAGCAGCGTGGCATCATCACCGGCTCCAGCTTTCAGGCTGTAAGTGACTGCCCGATTGGCGGATGTGCCGTCGGCGTCCGTGCTGGCCGCCTGGTAGATCACGGTGCTGGTCGCGGCGTTTTCTGCCACGCTGCCGGTGGCGCCGCTGGTGAACACGGGCGCGTTGTCGTTGAGGTCGGTGACCTGGATGGTCAGCGTCTGCTCGTCAAAGCGGCCGGTGCTGTCGGTCACGCGCACCGTGACCTGATAGCTGTTGTCGCCGCCGTTGTCCGTCGGGTTTTCGTAGTCGGGCGGGGCGTTGAAGGTCAGTACGCCGGTGGTGGCGCCAATGCTGAACTTCGCCGAATCTGCCCCGCTGATGCTGTAGGTTTTGCTGTCGCCGGTGTTGGGGTCGGTGGCGGTGACGGTGGTGACAGCCCCTGTCCCGTTTTCGGTATAGCTGAGGGTGGCGGTTGCGTCACCGCCATTGCTGGTGATGTCCGGGGGCGACTGCATGATCAGGGTGGTGGTGCTGGTGGCGACCGCTTCGGTAGGGTTGTCGTTCTGGTAGCCGCCGTACTCAACCACATAGCCGGTGACTGTGTAACTGTCACTTCCACCTGAGTTGCTCAGGTCATTCCATTTCCCGGCGACGAGGCTGCCGGTATTGACCGAAATGATTTGTGCGTAATGTTCCGAGCCGAGAGAGTTATTGGGCTCACCACTTTGCCAAGTCGAATACCTGCCGGCGTTGTTACCGCCGTGGACGTAGAACGTCTGTCCTGCCTCCGGTCCGCCCCTCCACGTCCACGTATTTTCCTGACCCGCGTCGCTGCCACCAATCCAGGCATTGCCGCCCACTTTGCTGATGATGAAAGCGTTTTCTGCCGAGCTGGTGATGGTCGCCAGGTAGCCGGTCAGGCCATTGAACGTCCTGGCTTCTGCGTCGGCTTTGGCAGCAGTCCATGACTTGTTGGTGACTTCCACAAACTCGTAATAATGCCCGTTTGCCGGGTTGTAGGCCGACCCGCCTTTGACCGCGCTGATGGTGAGCGTGGGCTTGGCGTCGGCCGTGTCGTTTTTGACTTGCAGGGATCGCAGCGCGGCGTTGACATTCGCCTGCGTGCCCTCGAAGGCAATGCTGGTGGCGGTGCCGCTGGTCAGGCTGCCGTAGCCGAGGACGGTTGTTACACCCGAAGTGCTGTCGAGCTTGAGGTTGCCTCCGCTTAGTTCCACGACGATGCGCACCGTGCCGCTAAAACCGCTGACTGGGTTGGTACCGCCGCTGTAAACCGTGGTCCAGGCGCCGGTCCTGATGTTGGAAATGTTGTTGGGGGTCAGGATGGATGTGGCCATGATGCTTTCCTCGGACGTGCGATCTATGGCTGTACTGTATTCACCCATGCCAGCCGAAACCCAACAAAAGCCAACATCGCCCGCGCTGCTGCTCCAGCAAGCACGACCCTAACGATCATGGTGGTTGGCACCACCCCTGAAGATGAAAGAGACTTCGGGGTGGAAGGTGGCGGGTAGAGGTCGTAAAAGTTTTTGGTGGTTGGACCCCGTCCCTAACGTGACCTGCCGGACTG
>JAVEVA010000084.1:0-12866 GCA_034005275.1 Thauera sp.
GTCCCGATGATCGAAACCCATTCCGAGACCTGGCTGGCCGTTGCTGCGAAGCTCGCCGCAATGCGCGCCGGGGCAGTGGATGCGGTACTGGCGCGCAGCGCTACGGAGCAGGACACGTTTTTTTACCGTGGCATCGTGGCCGCAGTCGATGAGGTGATGCGCCTTGCCGATGTGCCGTCCGATGCCGTGGAAGTAGCACCGGCCGCCGCCTACTAAGGCCGCCAATTTCTCAAACCCAGCCCGCCCAGTGCGGGCTTTTGCATTTCTGGAGGTTGCGTGAGCACTGCAGAGCACGAAAACCCTGCCGCCGATCAGGCCGCAGAGGACGAGTTCGACCAGGCATTCAACGAGTTCGCGGGTGGCAGCAGCGCGGAAGATCTGACGCAGGACAACGAGCCGGACACTGATCCCGCTCCGCAGGCGGCAGATGACGGCGACAGCGGTGGCGACAGTGGCGACAGCGGCAACGCTGATCCCGCACCGGCTTCACTCGACGACCTGAAACGGCAGCTGGAGGAAGCGCGCAACACTGCGCGTGACTTCGAGCACCGGTTCAAGTCGGAGGTTGGCCGGCAGACCGCTTATCAGCGGCAGATCCAAGAACTCCGACAGCAACTTCAAAACCCGCCCGCACAAGCCGGGCAGCAGCGCGAGCTGTCAGCACGCATGAAGGCGATTGCAGACGACTTCCCGGAACTGGCCACGGCCTTCCAGGAAGAACTGCAGGAAGCCGTCGGGCGTGTGCGCAGCGAAGTCGATCAACACCTGCAGCCGATCCGGCAGCGAGAACAGGAAGCCTATCTCCGATCTGAGGAAAGCCGCGTCCGTGAAGCGTATCCCGACTTCACCGACACGGTGCGCTCGACGGAGTTTCAGACCTGGTTTTCTCAGCAGCCCGAAGCGGTTCGTTCCCTGGCCGGCAGCCCCTTGGCGCAAGACGCCCTGGCGGTGCTGGACTACTACACCGGCGGCCAACGCTTCCAGCAGCAAGCTGGCAGCAGCCCGGTGAAGGACGTGCAGGCAAGACGACAGAGCGCGCTGCAGAAGCACACATCTGTCCGCAGTAGCGCACCCGCGCCAGTGACGGACGCACCTGATGACTTCGAGTCCGCTTTCAACTACTACGCGAAGCGGCTCGGGAAATGATGATGAGGTAAATCATGGCAACGACCGATTACGGCACGATCTCGCAGCGCACTGCTGCCTGGGCCGCCACCAAGATGCTCGAGCACGCGGAACCGATTCTGGTTCTGTCGAAGTTCGGCGACAGCAAGCCGCAGCCGAAGAACAAGGCCGAGGCGGTGAAGTTCCGCCGTCCGGTGCCTTTCGCGCCGGCGCTGACTCCGCTGGTGGAAGGCGTTACGCCGACCGCGCAGGCGATGGCCTACGAGGACGTGCCGGCCACGCTCGACCAGTGGGGCGCGGTGGTGGAGATCACCGACAAGGTGGCCGACCTTGCCGAAGACCCGGTACTGTCGGATGCCTCCATGCTGTGCGGTGAGCAGGCGGCGGAGACCATTGAGGCGGTGACCTGGGGCGTGCTCAAGGGCGCGACCAACGTATTCTACGCCAACGGCAGCGCGGTGGGCGATGTGAATACGGCGATCAGCAAGGACAAGCTGCGCGCTGTGGTGCGTGCGCTGCAGACCCAGCGTGCCAAGCCGATCACACGCATGCTCGACAGCTCCCCCGGTCACAAAACCACCCCGATCGAGGGCGGCTATGTGGCCTTTGCGCACACCGACATGGCGTCGGACATCCGCGACCTTGCCGGCTTTGTGCCGGTGGCGCAGTACGGCAGCCGCAATCCGCTGTGCCCGGAAGAGCTGGGCACCGTGGAGAACGTGCGCTTCATCCTGTCGCCGCTGCTCACGCCTGCGCTCAATGCTGGCAGCTCCACGGCGAACGGCATGAAGGTCGAGACGACCAAGGTCGATATTTACGACCTCGTTGTCGTCGGCATGCACTCTTACGGCCTGGTGCCGCTGAAGGGTGCGAGCGCGATCAAGCCCAGCGTGATCAACCCGAACACCCCGTCCAAGTCTGACCCGCTGGGCCAGCGCGGCTATGTGGGCTGGAAGGCTTGGTACACCGCTCTGGTGTTGAACCAGGCTTGGATTGCGCGCGTGCGCTGCGGCGTCAAGGCGCTGTAATCATCGCGGCCTCTCCCGAGGCTTTGAGCCCTCACCCTTTGCGGGGTGGGGGCTTTTTTTATGGAGGAAGCACAGTGAGCGAAAGCGAAGACCAGAAGGGCGCAGGCAAGAAGCCGGCCGAGAAGCAAGCCCCCAAGATGGTGACGATCAACGTCCATCCCGATGGCACGAAGGGCGCCGAGAAGGCGATCTTTGTCGGCCTGAATGGCGTTGGCTACCGCATCAAGCGCGGGGTCGATGTGCAGGTTCCGCGTGAGGTGATGCTGGTGCTGCAGGAGTCGGTGAAGACCGTCTATGAGCAGGTCACCAACGAGGATGGCTCGGTGCGCATGGAGGCTCGCGAGATTCCGACTTATCCCTTTTCGGTGAAGGAGTCCTGACATGGCCATCGGTATCAGCCCCACGGTTCGCTCGACGATGGCGACCGCGATTCTGAGTGCGCTGGATGCAGGCGCGGGCGCGGGCAAGATCCGGCTGTACAGCGGCGCGCGGCCGGCAATGGGCGGCAGTCCGACCACGCAGCTGGCCGAACTGACCCTGAGCAAGCCGGCCGGCACGGTGAGCAATGGCGTGCTGACCTTTGCCGCGATCACGCCTGACAGTTCGGCGGACGCGACCGGCACGGCGACCTGGGCACGCATTGTCGATTCGTCCGGCAATGCGGTGGTCGATGCGACGGTGACGGCTACTGGGGGCGGCGGGGATATTCAGATTAATTCGACTTCGATCAGCACTGGCCAGCAGGTGATCTGCACCAGTGCAGTGATCACGATTGGCGGCGCCTGATGAAGATCCTGCATCCATCGCCCGGCGAGGGGGAGAAGGTCGGGCAGGCTGAGTGGGAGGGCGGGCATATTCTGCCTGCCGCTGCACTGGGCAATCTGTCCGGCACGGTGGCGCTGAGTATTTCTGACGGGCCAGCTCAAGCGGGCGTACTGACGGGCAACGTCACCTTCACGCTGCCAGCGGTGCCTGCCGGCCAGACTGAGCACATCACGCTCATCCTGACCAATGGCGACGAAGGAATTGCCATCACGGTCGCCGGTGCGCTGTGGATCGGCGGTGAGGCACCTGATCTGGACGACAGTGACGAGGCGGTCAATGTCATCACGCTGCGCGGCATTGCCGGCCAATGGTTCGCGGACGGGGGGACAGCAGAATGATGTATTACCGAGTCCCCGATGGCGAACCAACGGCGCAGATCAAGCGCCTGCTGCCGAGCGTGATCAATCCGCAGAACCTTGACGACGATGACCTGGCCGCTCTGGGCATTGCCCGCGTCGTCGTCGAGTATCCACAGCTCGAATGGTGGCAGCAGCGCGCCGGGCGGATCATCGACGCCAGCGAGCAGCCGCACCGGATGAGCTGGGGCGTGGAAGACTTGCCGCTTGAGCAGGTGAAGGATCTGGCCTGGCAGCGTGTGAAAGCCGAGCGCGAAGCGCGCAAAGCCGGCCTGATGCCCTATGACTACAGCGGCGAGTGGGGCGTGCTGCACAACCAGATGACCGAGCGCACCTGTGCCGACTTGAGCGCATCCACGACCGGCGCGCTGGCGATGTCAGCGGCTGGCGTGACGGATGCAGTGATTCCTTGGACTACTCACGAGAATGTGACCGTGCTGCTTACGCCGGATCAGACGGTCGCGTTCGGTGTCGCCGCACTGCAGTGGCTGAGCGCGATTCATGTCCGCTCGCAGCAGATGCGCACAGCGATTGAAGCGGCTGAGGATGTTGCAGGCGTGGTCGCTGAGGCTGAGTGGGGTGGGTGATGTCGGGTTATGAGCTGAACGATTTGCACCCTCTCGCGCCGTATGTTGTTGAACTGATCGGCGTAAAAGATGGGGCGCTGACATCCACGGTTGAGGATCGGGCGTTCACGCTGGACGCAGGGACGTCTTTCGGCAATGGGGCACTGGGAGGGCACTTCAGGAGCCTGAAAAACAGTTACTCGGGCCGAGCGGCGCTCATTGACCCGCCGGTCAAGATGCGTATCGGAGATCGGCCATCATCCGTGATGTTGATCACCAATTACTTTGATCGATCAGGTCTTGGCTCCCCCAACCTTGCCCTCGGAGGTACTACAGGACAGGCCTACGTAATGGGGCTTAACAGCACTGGGGTCATTACTACGCCCGCCTGGGGTGCTGAGGTCCATAGCTCGGTAGACGCAACAGAGCCGATGACCCTTTGTGTGGCCTGGACGGGCTCTCCTGAAAAAGTCGCAACGATAATTCTCAACGGTGAGCAGTTAGCGACCAGGGACGGCGATTTCACTTATGGCGTCGACGCTTATTACAACGCGATCGGCGCTCGGCCTGGGCACGGGTCAGTGACCGCCGATTTTGTGTGGGTTGTATTTTTTCAAAAAACGTTGAGCCCGGCCGAAGTGCAGGGGCTCATAAGCACGTTGGGACCAAATAATGCTTTCGGGCTTGTCAAAGGCGTCCAGCGCGGGCGCTCCAACCCCCTCTTCCTGACCCCGTTCTGAGGCCGAAGACATGAGCCTGTGCTTCGATCCGGGGTTCTTCGATCAGGACTATTTCGAGGTCTGCGACATTGCCATTGTCGTGGACGCCAGCGTTTCGGCCGGCATGTCCGGGCAGGCTGTTGTCTCGGACTCTCTGGCGTTGGCCGGGGTGGTCGATGTCAGTCTTGATGGCGCGGCGCAGATTGTTGCGTCGGCCGAATTCGCTGGCGCTGTTCCGGTCGCCATTGGTGGCCAGCTGGTCGCAGGGTCTGCGCTTGATCTCGCCGGGGTGCTGCCGGTGGCGCTCGATGCGTCGGCAACTGTCTCGTCTGAGTTCGCGCTGTCTGGCGCGGTCGATGTTGGTCTTGGCGGTTTTGCTGCGGTCGGTGACGACATTCTCAATGGGCTCATCGCGCACATGGATGCGGAGGTGGGCGTCAGCCTTGAGGCCCATCTTGAGCGCCTGACTTCATCCAATGTTGTGCTGGATGCGACGGTCGATGTGTCGCTGGATGCTGGCCTTGTTGGCCAGGTGTCCGGGCAGCTGCAGGCGACGGTGCCGGTGACGGGTGATGCCGTGCTGGATGTGGCGCACGCCATTGCCTTTGCCGGCCAGGTGCCGGTCAGTGGGCAGGCGGTTCTTTCTGCGCGCACTGTGCTGCAGCTGGCGGCGGCAGTGCCGGTGGATGCTCAGGCGGTGGTGCTGGTGCGTGACTCGGCGCGGTTTGGTCTGAACGCTTCGCTGCCGGTTTCCTTGGGCGCAACGATCAATGTGGTTGAGCCTGTTCGCGTCGGCTTCGATGTGGCAGTTCCGGTTGAGCTGGTTGCGCAGGCCCGTGTGACCGGCCGGCATCGTCGCCACCCGCTGCCGGTGAGGAATATCTGATATGAACTTTCTGCAACTCTGCAACCGCGTGAAGTCGGAAGCGGGGATCTCTGGCGCTGAGCTGGTTTCGGTGAAGGATCAGCGGGGGGAGATGGCGCGCGTTGTGCAATGGACGTGCAATGCCTATATCGAGATTCAGAACATGCGGGATTGGACGTGGCTGTGGCAGTCGCTGCAGCACGTGCTGACGCCGGGCAAGGCGGTGTATGACCCGCTGACCGACTTTGGCGTGCCGGCGCTGGCGTGGAAGCCGAAGCGCTTCTATCTGTACGATCAGGATGAAGGGCGGCGCGCACGGCGGCCGATCTACTGCGAGGAGTGGGGCGAGTTTGATGCGTACTACACCGACCCTGAAGCGCAGTCTGGCCGGCCTGGTGAGCTGTCGGTGCGACCGGATCGCAGCATTGTTTTCAGCTGTGCGCCGGATCGGCATTACATGTTCGAGGGTGAATTCCGCCTGACGCCTGAGCGGCTGACGGAAAACACTGACGCGCCATCGATGCCGGAGCAGTATCACATGGCCATCGTCTGGATGGCGGTGCAGACCTATGCGCAGTATGAGGAAGCCACGACGCTCTACGAGCTGGCGACGATGCGCCTGGCGAACTACCTGGGCCAGATGATGAACACCGAACTGGAAGGCTGCTTTGCCTTCGGTGGGCCGCTGGCGTGAGCACGAAAACGCAATACTTCGGCCTGAATGGTGGGCTGGATCAGATCTCGTCCGTCTATGAGGTCAAGAACGGCGCGGCGATTGACGCGGAGAATTTCGAGATTGCGCCGGGCGGTGGCTACTCGCGCATTGCTGGCTTCGAGCGTTTTGACGGCCGGCCTGATCCGCACAAGGCGCCGCCGGTGGCGGGGATGAATGCGGAAGAGCTGGCGCAGTCGAAGCATGCTGAGGCGAACGCACGCCGGGCGGTGATCGAGGCTGTGCCGGGCTCGGGACCGGTGCGCGGGGTGATCGACTTTGAAGGCACGGTGCTGGCTTTCCGCGATGCGGTGGACGGACTGTCCTGCAAGATGTACCGCGCCTCAGTGACGGGCTGGCAGCTGGTGAGTACGCCGTCGTTGTTGCCGGCAGGGCGTTACAAGTTTGCCATCTGGAACTTTGGCGGCTCGGCGGCGCTGCGCAAGCTGTACGGGGTGGATGGCAAGAATCCGGCCTTTGAGTTTGATGGCTCGACCTTCACGCAGTTGTCGACCGGGATGGATGATGACCGGCCGACGCTGGTGGCGGCGCACAAGAATCACCTGTTTCTGGCCTTCGGCCACTCGCTGCAGCACTCGGCAATTGCAGACCCGAGCACCTGGTCGCCGGTGATGGGGGCGGCGGAAATTGCGATGGGGGACGAGATCACCAATCTGTTGGTGAGCCCTGGCGGCTCGACCAGCGCGGCCTTGATGGTGACGACGAAAGAATCAATACGGATGCTGTATGGCAACTCGTCGGCGGATTGGAATCTGGTGACGCTGTCGCAGGATACCGGCGCCTATCCGGGCTCGCTGGTGGCGGTGGGCTCGGCCTTCTCGCTGTCGCGGCGCGGGATTGCGGCGGTGCTGCCGGACAACACCTTTGCCAACTTCAACGTCTCGACCATTTCCGACAAGGTGGTGGCCTACCTGAACCGCTTCGCGCCGGCATTGCGTGGGGTGACGGTGAGTTACCTGCGCAACCAGTTCATCTATCACTTTGCCAGCGGGCAGGCGCTGGTGGCGACGGTGAGCAGTCAGGGCGTGCTGGGCTTCATGCCGCTCGATTACAAGCGTGGCTTCACCTGCTTTTCGTCGTCGAGCCTGATCGGTGGCGAGGATCTGATTCTGGCTGGCGGTGAGGATGGCTTTGTGTATCGGCTCAACGTCGGCACCAGTTTCGATGGGCAGGACATTCCGGCACGGCTCTGGCTGTCCTACATCCACTTTGGCACGCCCAGGCAGCGCAAGCGCTGGCGCAAGGCGGTGCCGGAAGTGACATCGGAAGGCTACGGCACCTTTGCTGCGAGTGCGATGTACGACTTCGCCGATCCTGCGGTGCAGCCGTTCAATGCGCCGGATGATGTGCATCTGTCCCCAGGCTTTCAGCTGTGGGACACGGTGAACTGGGATCAGTTTTTCTTTGATGGCCGACCGCTGGCGCCGCTTGAAATCAAGATGGAAGGCAGCGGGGAGACGGCTTCGCTGATGTTCGAGTCGCGCAGCCAGATCGCGGAGCGCTTCACTTTGCACGGCGCGATCATTCATTACGACGTTCGGAGGCTTTCACGGTAATGTCGAACAAATACTACACACACACGACCTATCCGACCGAGAACAGCCTGGCGAGCTCGGCCGGCCTGCGCGCTGAGCTGGATCTGATCACGGCCGGCTTTACTGCGGTGCAGTCCGAAGTCGAGAGCAAGATGGATGGTGGCGGGGCGGTGCAGTCGGCCGGCAGGCTGACCTTTGCCCGCACGATTGCGCTGACGGGCGATGTGACGGGTTCGGCGGTTTTTGACGGCTCGGCGAACATTGCGATCGTGACGACGCTGGTGGGCGGGTCTTCGCCTGGTGGCGGCGAGGGAGGCGGGACCGAGATCCCCGAGGGCGGCATCCTGATGGCGCACGTCAATGGCCTGCTGGCGGCGCTCGATGCGAAGGCGAACACGTTGCACGTGCATGAGCTGGAGCACATCAATGGCCTGGCTGGGGCGCTGGGGGCGAAGGCAGACAGCAGCCACACGCATTATCCCGACGACGTGACCGGCCTGACTGCTGCGCTGAACGGCAAGGCGGCGCTGACGCACTATCACGAGCCGGGAGAGATCAATGGGCTGGCGGCGACGCTCAACGGGCTGACGTCCGGGCTGAGCGGGAAGGCCAATACCAGCCACTCCCACAGCACGAGCGACATCACTGGCCTGCCGGCTGCGCTGAACAACAAGGCGGACGTGTCGCATACGCACAGCGGCTACGCGGCCAGCTCGCACACGCACAGCATTTCCAATATATCGAACCTGCAAAGCGCGCTGGATGGCAAGGCGAATACCAGCCACACGCACAGCGACTATGCGGGTAGCGGCCACACGCACACGTCTTTCTCGAAGCTGTCGATCACAAGCACCACCAACTCGACCAGCGCGAGCACGGGGGCGCTGAAAGTCTCTGGCGGTATTGGTGTGGGCGGCAATATCTACTCCAGCGGCAACGTGACCGCCTACTCGGATGCGCGCCTGAAAACCGATGTTGAGCTCATCCCGTTCGCGCTGGACAAGGTGCGGCAGATCCGTGGTGTGACTTACACCCGCAAGGACACCGGCGAGCGGCAGGCCGGAGTGATCGCTCAGGAAGTGCAGAAGGTGTTGCCGGAGGTAGTCAGCGGTGACGACATTCTTGGGGTGGCTTACGGCAACCTGGCCGGGCTGCTGATCGAGGCGATCAAGGAGGTTGCCGACCGAGTCGAATGCCTGGAGGCGAAGCAATGATTGGTTATGAGATTCTGCGGTTCATTCAGCACCTGGAAGCGGTCGAGGTGCGCTTCACGCATCAGAGCTATGCGCACGCTTTTGCGCAGGTGATCGTGAGCTTGCCGGAGGGTGGTCGCTATCCAACCGGAAACGCTTTGCGCAGCTTGATCATGCAGCATGCGCCGGATGCGGCTTGGTTCGCGGCGCAGGATGCAAAGCTGGCGGGGGAGGTGCCTGCCATGCAGTCGCTGCCGCCGGAGCTTGCCGCCAGCGTGCCGGTTGAGAATGTGGTGGTGACGCCTGCATGGGACAAGGTGCTGAGCTACGGGGAGCCCGAGCTGCGCAATGGGCAGTGGATTCGCCCAGTGATCCAGGTTGATCCGCCTGCCGGCACGCCAATCGAAGAACTGCGCGCGCGGCTGCTTGCCCGCATTGCCGAGCTGCGCTATCAGGCGGAAGTGGCCGGGGTGATGCTCAGCGGGGCGCTGATCAAGACTGACCGCGAATCCCAGGCCACGATCGCCAGCGCCTGGTCAGTGGCGAAGCAAGATCCCGGCACGGTCATCGACTGGAAGGCGGAAGGCGGTTGGGTGCAGGTGGATGCGCCGACCATGATTGCCATCGGTGATGCGGTGTTCGCCCATGTTCAGGCGTGCTTCTCGAAAGAGTGCGCGCTGGCCGGTGAAGTTGAGGCTGCACAGAGCCTGGCGGATCTGCGGGCGATTGACATTCACGGAGTCTGGTAATGGCGCTGCCGTCGTCTGGGCTGATTTCGATGTCACAGATCCGAACGGAGTTCGGTCGCTCGGGGGCTACATCGCTGTCGAGTCTGTACGGGGCTGCGGCCGGCGTGCCGACTTCGGGGCTGATCTCGCTGAGTCATTTTTATGGGAAGTCGGCCTATCAGGAGGTGGTGGTTCGATACCATCCGAGCGGAATTGCCGGACCAGGCGCAACTGTTACAGACGAAGCAAAAGCAACCGACGGCTCTCTGTCAACGTTTGCGCAAATTTTTGGCGTGGGCACCTCAGGTAATCTGAATATCCGATTCTCAGGGAGCAACGGCGCTCATTCTAGTTGGTGGGTGAAGGCAGTAAGGCTCTTCGCCAAGCTGCGATACATTAATGACGCTCAATCCTCAGTAAGCAATCAAGTTTCCTGGGCAATCCGCCTTGCTTCCGGCGGCACAGACATCGTCAATGCAAGCGGCTATCCGACATTTAATCTAGGTGTCGATCAAACAATCGACCAGATTTTTACTCCGACGTCGATTGTTCAGGCATCTTCCTTGGCCGCCGCAGGTTCGGCGTATGGGCTTTTGAACACGTTTATTTCAAGTCACAACAGCCACTCGTCATCCTGGTACGTCTATGAGGCTTTCGTCGAATTTACTTATGGATCGGCGCCATGAAGCAATTCCTGATCGCCATCGACCAAGTCGCCAATACTGTTGTCTGGATCAAGGGGGACGGCTTCGGCTACGCCGATGAGACGCTGTCCGCCCGAGCGTGGCGGCTGAGAGCACAAAGCAAAGCATGGCGTCGAATCGACGCCATTTTCTTTTGGGACGCAGATCACTGCCGCAGCTCGTATGAGTCTGAGCTGCAGCGCAAGCATCTTCCGCCTGAGTACCGTCGTTCATGCTGAAAGGGGGCGCAGTGCCTGACAAAGATCCGTTTGCCTACGGGCTGATCACCTATGCCTGGGTCACCGGGCTGGCTGCCTGGGCGGGTTTCCTCAACTTCTATCGGCGGGTGAAAGAAGGGGATGCAAAAGTGTTCAACGTGTTTGAAGCGATCGGGGAGATGGCCACCAGCTCATTCGCTGGCCTGATCACTTTCTGGTTGTGCGAGGCGTCAGAGATCAACCCGCTGGTCACTGCGGCGCTGATCGCCATCAGCGGTCACATGGGCAGCAGATCGCTGTACATGCTCGAGCTGCAGGTCGAAAAGCACTTCGGAAAGAAAGGGAGGGGAGATGGAAAAGATTCTTGATGACGTGATCCGCCGTGAAGGCGGGTTCGTCAATCACCCTGCAGACCGTGGCGGCCCGACCAAGTACGGCATCACTGCGGCCACCCTGGGCGAGTGGCGCAAGCTGGGCCGGCGGGCAACGGTGGATGAAGTGCGTGGCTTGGACGAAAGCGAGGCGCGCAGTATTTACCGCCAGCAGTACATCACCGCACCAGGCTTTGAGTCGGTGACAGATCGTCACCTGCTCGAATTGCTGGTCGATGCCGGCATCCACTCCGGCCCCAAGCGGGCCGCGCAATGGCTGCAGGCGGCGCTTGGCGTGACTGCGGACGGCGTCATCGGCCCGCAGACCAGGGCAGCGCTTGCCGCGTCTGATCAGACGGCCCTGCGCCGCAAGGTGATCGGTGAGCGCGTGCGCTTCCTGGGCAGGCTCATCACATCAGATCCGGCTCAGGCGGTGTTCGCTGCCGGCTGGATGAATCGCATGGCTGAATTTATCGAGGCCTGATGACATGGAGATCGCAGTTTATGCACGGATGGGAATTGTTGCGCTCGGCCTGGCTCTTGCATATTGGATGGGTTACCGGGTGGCAGCGGGGGTATATGAGGAACGTCTTGCGGATGCTGCCCGAGGCATCGCCGAAAGCTACGTCGCCGCTGTTGAGGCTGCACGTCTCGACACTGAGACTGAATCCGAGCGCCGGGCAAAGCAGGCCCGAGAAGTGGATGCGGCGGCCGCTGCAGCTCGCGAAGCAAAGCTGAGGGGGCAGATCAATGCGCTACGCTCTGAGCCTCGCCCTGATTGCGCTGCCCCTGCTGAGCGCGTGTTCAACTACGCCGAAGCCGTACGCGCCGCGAATCGATTTGATGCGGCCGTCGGAGTGCCTGGTCAGCTGCCCGGAGATTCCCGCCCCGACTGATGGTGAAGAACTGGGCATCGTGCTGTGGACGTTCGATGTAATCGATGCGGCCGGACAGTGCCGACGGATGCACGAAGTCTGCCGGCTGGCGAAGTGATCCCGCGTAACTGCTTGTCGCATACGCTCGATCGGCTGCATGACGAAGGTGGCTACATGGCAGTCCGGCTGTCTGGCAATACCGGCAGTTGGCTGCATGCACTGCATGTGTCGGCCGATGGAGAGATCAGCAACTACCGTCCTGCGGCGCCGCTGCGGCATCCGCTGGTGGCGCTGACAGGGTTCGAGGGTGAGGCGTCATCGGGTGACGATGTCGCACTCGCCAAGCCTGTCCCGCTGCGGGCGATCTGGATCAGCGCGTTGGTGTTGGCGCTGGGGGCTACGGCGTGGGCGGTTGGTCGGTGGGCGCGGGCCGCTCTTAGACGCGTCTAAGCTTTTGTGCCTACAGGCCGCGTCATTGCCGGAGTCAATCTACCGCTACATGAATTTCAACGAGATAGGGCACTTCGTTGAAATTGCAGAGAAAGTTGAGGTCTGACGTCTAAGAGTTTCGCTTAGATAGACACCCTAGAAGCCCCGTCGTTGCTGGTGGGGCTTTTGGGTTTTAGACACTCGGGCGTCATTTTCTGGCGGGCAGAGGCTGGGCCACCGGAACGACTTTGCTGCGCAGATACCTGCGGTGGCTGCTCTCTGTGGTGTGTCCAAGGAGGGTTTGACTGTCGCCCCCTGCGGCCCTGGCATCAGTGGCGGCGGCGGCGCGAATGTCATGGAAGTTTGCGCCCTCGACGCCTGCCGCCTGGCAGGCTTTCCGCCAGTGCCCGTACATGGTGGTGTAGCTCAGGGGCGAGCCATCGCGCTTGTGGAACAGCGTCAGCCCTCTCACGGATCGGTGCAGCCCTCTCGAATGGCAGATGGACGCTTCAGGCCGGTGAGCTGCGTGAGGTCGTTGTTGGTGAGGAACATTCTTCGGCCTCCTTTTCAGGTCGATTGTATTTTGTCTCTTGCGCCTGGTGATCACGTCATCAGCA
>JAVEVA010000011.1:0-55830 GCA_034005275.1 Thauera sp.
CCGTCTCCGTCTCCGTCTCCGTCTCCGTCTCCGTCTCCGTCTCCGTCTCCGTCTCCGTCGACAAGCGATGGTTCGCTCGCCGGGCAAAGCGCCAAGCCAGCCCCCTCGCTGACCATCGATGAAACCGAGGTCGGCATGATCTGTCGCCGGCTGCGAGAAAACGGCATCCATGGCGTCAATCCGTCGCACCCCAAGCTGCGCGCCCTGCTTCAGGCAGGCATAACTGCCGACGAGCTGTGCGGCATTGCTGCTGAGCCTTCCGCCCGTGGCAAGGGCATGGCATGGGTACTCGCTGCAGCCGAAGGGCGCCGTCGCGATGCTTCCCAAGTTCGGCCACTGCCGCGTGCATCCCCGGCAACGTTGGCTGATCGCAATCGACAGGCGGCCGACGGGGCCAAACGACTGATTTTCGGCGAGGTAACCCATGCAGGAACATGATTTCGATGCGTTTTCCGAGATGCTCCAGGCGGTGGCCGAGTACTGCGGCAAACCGCTCTCTCCCGGGGTGATCGCGATCTACTGGCAGGGCCTGAAGGATCTTGACCTGGCCGCCGTGCGCCACGCGCTGAACGCACACGTGCAGAACCCGGACACCGGGCAGTTCATGCCCAAGATTGCGGATGTGCGCCGGATGCTGGGCGGAACAACACAGGACTCAGCCTTGCGGGCGTGGGCAAAGGTCGATCGGGCGGTGCGCCACGTTGGCACCTACGCAAGTGTCGCGTTCGACGACCCCTTGATCCACCGCGTGCTGCACGACATGGGCGGCTGGGTGGGGCTGGGCTCGAAGACCGAGGACGAGTGGCCGTTTGTCGCTCGCGAGTTCGAGAACCGCTACCGAGGCTACGCAATGCGGGGCGAGCGCCCGGAGTACCCGCCGGTACTGATCGGCATCTCTGAGGCTGAGAACGGGCGGCGTGGTCTGCATTCGGATCCGCCACGGCTGATCGGAGAAGCCTGCAAGGCGGAGGAGGTCATGCGCAATGGCACCAGCCGTCCGTTGATCGGATTTGCCACGGCGGGTGTTGGAGCACTCCAGGCAGCCGAACAATCGCTGCGGCTGATTGACGCCAATGATCGTGCAGCAGCCTGACAGGGACGCGGTTTCGTGCGCCGATTGCATGCGATTCAGGCTGAAGGGAGCTGAGATTGCGAAGTTCGGTTTTGGGCACTGTACGGGGCGGCAGGCGTGGGAGTACGTCAGCGCAACATACCTGCGGCAATGCGCGATGTTCAAGCGTGCTGACGAGGAAACGATATCCGCGAGGATGGAGTGGCTGAGCAGGAGGAAGCAGTGATGGAGGTGGGACAGTGATTTTTGGCAGTGCCAACGAAGAGCAGCGTTACCGCGAACAGACGAACAAGCTTCGCATCCCGTCTGTGGCGTTTGCAACGTTCAAATGCGTGACGTGCAAAGAGTACCGACCCCTCCAAGGTCGCCGGGTGCTCGTGAAAGGTGCGCCGCGCTTCGGCTATCGCTGCGCGAGATGCGTCGGGAGTTCAGGAAAAGCCGTCGAGAGCGATAAGAAAGGGCGCCGGGCATGAGTATCGTGATCGGGATCGACCCGGGTGTATCGGGGGCATATGCAGTTGTAAGCACGGGAGAAATCATCGTCGCCGATCGGCTGCCGGTGATCAAGAACGGGAAGTCATCGCGGATCAACGGTACAGAACTTGCAGCGCTCTTGCGCGAGTACGACGACGCCAGCATGTGCTGGATCGAGCGCGTCGGCGCCATGCCAGGACAGGGGGTGAGTAGCACTTTCACTTTCGGTCACAGCGCGGGCGTCGCGGAAGGTGTGGTGTCAGCGCTGTGCATTCCGGTGTCGCTCGTGACGCCGCAGACGTGGAAGAAGCGTGCAGGGTTGATCGGCACTGACAAGGACGCAGCGCGCAGTCGCGCCATCCAGCTTTACCCCAGGCAAGCGCATTTGTTCGACAAGAAGGGGCTCGGACAGGCGATTGCTGATGCGGTGTTGATTGCAAGGTTCGGGGGGCGGCATGAGCGCTGCCGCGAAGCGCCACATGGGCAGAGTTGCAGAAAACTGCTGCGTGCTGTGTAAGCGACTGGGATATGGCCGCACGCCGGCTGAGGTGCATCACGCGCGCACGGGCGTGGGGGCCGGCCAGCGCAATAGCGATTGGTTGACGATGGGTCTTTGCCCTGAGCATCACCGGGGCGCTTCTGGCGTACATGGACTGGGTGTGCGTGCGTTTGAGCGCACATATGGCGTCACCGAGCTGGAGCTGGTGGCGGAAACGCTAGAGCAAATTTACGGGGGTGTCATATGATTGGTACGCGTGAGTATGGTTACTTTGACTTTATCAATGAAAGCGCTAAACGACTCGGTCAGCAATGGCCTTGGCCGTCCATTGAGACGGTGGCAGATAACCTTCAAAAAGTGGAGAGCGCAATGCGGGCGCAGAAAGGACTGGAACAACTAGAACGATCCGACGGCAGTACAGCCAGCTACTACGAACTGCCTGAGGGCGCTACCGAGCTTCAGCACCTTATCAGCGACCGGAATATGAACGCCCAGATAGGCGAGATATTCCGCGCCTGCTACCGCTATGGACGGGTAGAGCACTCGGAAATGTTACGGGACGCTAAGAAGATTCTGTTCTACGCCAAGGCTGAAGTAGAGCGCCTAGAAAAGTTGCAGGGGAAGGCGTAGCCCATGACCGCGATCTACCGAGAGTTCGTATTGACCGGGCATGGGGCATGGAAGGCGCTTTGCGCGTTTGTGGCCAGCAATGCCAGAGCTTGCGTAGATCGCGGAAGGCCGCTGCGCGTCATCGTGACCGAGGATGAACGCAAGCGGAACAACGAGCAAAACCGGTTTTATTGGGGCCAAGTTCTTGCGACTGTTTCCGAGCAGGCTTGGGTGGATGGTCAGCAGTACGACAAGGACGTGTGGCATGAGCATTACGCACGCAAGTTCGGTGTCTGCGACGAAATGGTTTTACCGGGCGGGGAGATTGTCCTGCGGCGTAAGAGCACTACGCAAATGAGCGTGAAAGAGTTTTCAGAGTACATCGCGCGCGTCCAAGCTGACGCGGCTAGTGAGTTAGGCGTGATTTTTGACTGACCAATCAGCGAGGATTTTGGGTATGCAACTGACAGCGCAATATGATGCGGATCAGCCGCTTTACGACAATCTCAGCGACGCGCTGAAGTTCGGATTTAACTATTCGGGCCAGCAATACGCCGAATCAATGCTGACCAAGCTTTTCAAGCGCGGGATCGGGTCAGGGAAGGGGCTTGTTGCTCTAGACGGCGCAGCGCAGTCCGGCATGATACTGTCTGCAGTTGAACGGCTGGATGATGTCGGTCAGGCCGTAATTGCGGCACGGTTCGCGCCACGCTTCACGGAGTGCAAATGCTGCGGCGGCGACAAAGGCACAGATACATGGGTAGAGGCGGTTAATTGCCTGGCAGCGCACATGGTGCCGTCTGGCATCTCACACATGCGCGTGCGCCGGATGCTGATCGAAAAGTATTTCGGACAGCGCGGCATCGAATTCAAGGAGCTGGGGGATCGCTTCGGTCAAGACCGAAAGGCTATCGGGGAGATGTACCGCGTAATCTCGAAGAAGCTGCAGGCTGCTGAGGTAAGAGCGCAGAACACGCTTGCAGATGAATTCAAGCTTCGTGGGCTGATCCCGTAAAATGCATTGACTCCCACGGCGTGGGCGTGTAGAGTGCGTTTCAGATACACGTCACAAGTGCGTCCATAGAAAGCCTGTCGAGAAATCGACGGGCTTTTTTGTTTCTATCCCCGCACAGTGGGCGTGGTGGAGGTTGTATGTCTGAACGGAAAAGCAATAACGGCGGGAGACCGACTGCGTACCGTGAGGAGTTCAACGAACAGGCTTATAAGCTGTGTCTGCTTGGCGCTACAGATGCAGAGATGGCAGATTTCTTCGGCGTATCTGAGCAAACACTGAACGCGTGGAAGAAGGCGCATGGTGGGTTTCTTGAGTCCATCACACGCGGGAAGCTGCTAGCAGATGCGACAGTGGCCGAAAAGCTATACCAACGTGCAATTGGGTATGAGCACGAGGCGGTAAAGATCATGCAGTACCAAGGTGAAGAACTGCTTGTGCCTTATACCGAGCGTTACCCGCCTGATACGCAAGCAGCGTCTCTTTGGTTGCGGAATCGTCAGCCGAGCAAGTGGCGAGACAAGCAAGAGCTTGAGCACACCGGCAAGGACGGCGCCCCGCTGATACCTGCCATTGACGCATCGAAGCTGTCAGACGCGGCAATTGCCGAGCTACTCGCAGCGCGCAATGGATCTGAGGCTGACTGAATCCGACTGGCTTGAGATTGAGCGGGAGGCGTGTAAGCGGTCGCTAGCGACGTTCATCAAGCAAGCATGGCGCGTACTTGAGCCAAGCCAGCCGTATAGACACGGGTGGCACATTGACGCGCTGTGCGAGCACCTTGAAGCCGTAACAGCAGGCGAGATAAATCGGCTGCTGATCAACATTCCGCCGGGCACGATGAAAAGCCTTGTGACTGGGGTGTTCTGGCCAGCCTGGGAATGGGGGCCGAAGGGGCTGGCGACGCATCGTTTCATTGGCGCTTCACATGAGCAAGGGCTGGCGATCCGCGACACACTGAAGATGCGGCGGCTGGTGACATCCGACTGGTACCAAGCACGGTGGCCGCTGGCGCTGACCGGCGACCAGAACCAGAAAACCTACTACGAGAACGAACGCACCGGGTTCCGGCAGGCCTGCGCAGTGGCCAGCATGACCGGGCGAAGGGCCGACCGCGTGTTGTGGGACGACCCACATAGCGTCGAGGCTGCGCTGTCTGCGGCTCACCGAGAGACGGCCTTGCGGGTGTTTCAGGAAACGCTGCCAACGCGCCTGAACAACCCGGACTCGTCGGCCATCGTCATTGTGATGCAGCGCCTGCATGAGAACGACGTAAGCGGCTTCATCCTGTCAGGCGATTACGGCTATGAGCATCTAATGCTCCCGATGGAGTACGAGCCAGAGCGGCAATGTCGGACAAGCATCGGGTTTTCTGACCCTCGAACGGAAGACGGCGAGCTGCTGTTTCCTGAGCGCTTCCCGCCTGAAGTGGTCGAGCGTGACAAAAAGCTGATGGGGCAGTACGCCGTTGCAGGGCAGTTCCAGCAGCGACCGACGCCCAGGTCGGGCGGGTTCTTCAAGTGGGAAAAGCTGGAAATCGTTAAAGCTACGCCACAGTTTCGGCGTGTGATCCGCTACTGGGACAAGGCCGGTACAGAAGGGGGCGGGGCATACACGGCAGGCGTGAAGATGGGCCAAGGCATTGACGGACTGTGGTACGTGCTGGACGTTGTGCGCGGGCAATGGGAAGCGCCAGAGCGTGAGCGCGTGATGCGGCAAACCGCAGCCCTAGACGGGCAGGCGGTGACGATCTGGATTGAGCAAGAGCCGGGTTCAGGCGGGAAAGAGTCCGCACAGGCCACGGTGCGCAACCTGGCTGGATACTCGATCCATGCAGAGCGTGCGACGGGCGATAAGGCTGTCCGCGCAGAGCCGTATAGCGTGCAGGTCGAGGCAGGCAACATCAAGCTGCTTGAGGGCGACTGGAATCAGGTGTTCATCGACGAGCACAAGACCTTCCCTCTTGGCAAGTACAAAGACCAGATCGACGCGGCAAGCGGTGCATTCAACAAGCTTGCCGTAGCAGAAATATTCGTGGGGTGACGCGTGAGCACAGCAAATATCGACTTCAACGCTGTCGTCTCAGACCGCACTGCGCTGTATCTGATCGAACGCGGCGCGACGTGGGATAGCGTGAGCTTCCAGTGGAAAGATGGGGAAGGTAATCCGGTGGATCTGACAGGGTGCGCTGTTGAATTCATCATCACTGAAACAGCGACCAGCACGACCGCGCTTAAACGCCTTACGAACGCAAATGGCGGGGTAGTGGTTACGCCAGATCAGGGCCTGATGCGCTTTGTCATGAGTGCAGACGAGACTGCTGAAATCGGATGGGAGAAGGCCGTCTATACGCTGCAGATTACCTTCCCTGACGGGCATGTGCGCAGGTTGGCGCGCGGCAGGCTGACGACATCGAAGGAGCGGCGTGTAGATGGCTGACGTGATCGTTATCGAGACGATCAGCGTAGAGTCCGAGCAGGCGCAAGAGATCGTCACGTCAGGACCGACGGTTGTAGAGGTTGTCACTGCTGGGACTCAAGGGCCGCCCGGCCCGCCGGGGCCGATTGGGCCTGCAGGTGGATCGGCATTTGAACGCGTATCCGCAGGCCCGCTGTCCGCGCTGCGTGTGGTCTGGGAGGATGAATCCGGAACGGTGCGCGAGCTTGATTATCGCGACGGTGAGCACATCGACCTGATTTCAGGACTAACGATCACATCTGCCAGCGAGACTGGAGAAGTGGTCACGGTGCAGCGCGCAGGGCCGCTGGATATTGCCGGGCTGGGGCTTACTCCGGGCCGCGTGTGGATCGGCATTGACGGCGCATTGACGCAAACCCCGCCGAGTGACGGGTATGACGTACTGGTCGGATACGCCACGGCAGAGAGTCGGCTGTATCTCGATTTTTCGGACTGCATTCAACTGGAAGTATAAGCATGGCACAACGATTCCTCGCCCGCGTGAGCGGCGAAACCAAGCAGGTAGAAGCCAGCGTGACATCTGCTGGCGTTTCCGATGCGGGCAAGATCCCGGCGCTCGATTCGTCCGGTAAGCTGGACATGAGCATGATGCCGGCTGGCATCGGTGCTGACACTCAGATCATCCCGGCGTCTGAATCGCTGTCGGCTGGCAACTTCGTCAACATCTTTTCAGACAGTGGTGACGTGAAGGTGCGCAAAGCCGACAACAGCAACGGGCGTCCGGCAGACGGCTACGTGCTCGATGCAGTCGCGTCTGCGGCAAATGCAACTGTCTATCCTCTGGACGGGACGAATAGCGAATTGACCGGCCTGACGCCAGGCGCGAAATACTGGCTTGGTACTGCAGGTGGTGTGACTCCTACGCCGCTCGATGAGACCGACGCGGGCAATGCAAATAAGATCAGTCAGTATCTCGGCAAGGCAAAGAGCGCTACTGAGCTGATCACGACCGATGACGGATACGTGGTGCTGTAATGCCTGATCGCAAGCCGCTTGTACGCATCGGCGGGGAAGTCAGGCAAATACCTGACGGCGACAAGCTTGCCGGGTACGCGCTTGACTCAGACTCGCGGCTCACGAATGCTCGCGAGTGGAGCGCGACAAGGGTGCCGCAGGCAGAGGCGGAAGCGGGTACAGCAACGACGCGTCGGGCATGGACTGCGCTGCGTGTGCGCCAGGCGATTGTGGCGTGGTGGAACGGAGTCACTAGCGCATTCGGTCGGAGCTTCGTCGCGGCTGCGGATGCTGCGGCAGGACGCACTGCGCTGGGGCTAGGGACGGCTGCGACGGCGAATGTGACAACGAGCGCCACCGACACTACTGCTGACCAGTTGCTGAAGGTGGGGGATTTTGGGTTGGGTGTGTCCTCTTCAGGTGAAATTGGAACTCTCCTTTCTGACGCCAACAGCCCGACCGCTACCGGCTTTTACCGATTGGACGCTAGTGCATTAAACCGTCCCCCCGGAGCAGGGAACGGGGTACTCTACCACCATAGCATCTCTGCCACCATTTCTTGTCAGATCGCGCAGGCGAGGAGCGTCAACACCCCGTTAGTTTTTACCAGAGTAAATAACGGTGGTACATGGAGTGAATGGCGAGAATTCTACACCACAGCAAACCTCCTCTATGCCCAGTTATCCAGCGGTACCTCTGTCGCCCCGCACGCAACAACCGCTGGATCAAACCTCACGCCTGCACAAACAGGCACATGGCGGAACGTGAGCAACACCACTGTCAATAACGGCGCATTCGCGCTCTGGATGCGTGTATGAACCTGAGCAACTACCGCTACAATCGCCTTGGCGGCATCGACGCAGACCGCGAGCTTGAATCAGGCGAGATCGTGCCATACACACTGACGAGCGAAGAGATTGCCACGCTGCCGGAAGGCACCGTGGTCGCGCCATATGTCGAGCCGACCGCGCCTGTGCCTGAATACGTCTCCCGCGCACAAGGTAAAGCTGCGTTGATCCAAGCGGGGTTGTGGCAGGCTGTGGTGGATGCCGTCTCAGACATCGAGGGCGATACCGAACGATTGCTCGCCGAGACTGCGTTATACGACACGACGGAATGGCGCAGGGACAGCCCGTTCCTGATCCAGATGGCGACGAGCCTCGGTCTGTCAGACGAGCAACTGGATGGCCTGTTCCGGCTCGCCAAGACGATTGAGCTTTGACTCCTCGACCGTAACCAACTAACGCACAACACAGACCCGCTCCGGCGGGTTTTTATTGCCCGGAGCTTTCATGTCCGCTGCAGATCACATCCCAGATGCCGCGCTGGCAGTAGGCGCTAAAACCACGTCAGGCATGACTTACGGCGGGTCCGCTGTTGCGGTTTGGGGCGGCCTAACGATGAATGAGCTGGGCATCATCATCGGCATCGTGTCCTCGGTTGCGGGGCTTATCGGCGGGCTGTGTATTCAGTGGTACTGGAAGCGTCGGCACTACTTGTTAGCACGCGAAAAACTCGAGCTTTTGAAGCGCGGGGGGGCTGACGATGAGTAAGAAAACCGTCGTTGCTGCGCTTATTTTGTCAGGTGCAATCGCGCTTGGGAGAGCTGATCTGATGAAGTTTCTTGAGCGATGGGAAGGACGAGAAAACATCGCATACGCAGACAAGCTGGCTGGTGGGCTGCCTACTGTATGCGCTGGGCTGACAAAGCACACCGTCAATCAGCCGATCATCGTCGGTGATTACTGGTCGGACGAGAAGTGCGCGGAAGTAGAGCGGCAAGTAGTCAGCAAAACGCAGCTATCCCTTGCTGACTGTATCCGCGTGCCAGTCACGCAGCCGGTGTTCGATGCGCTCACGTCACACGCGCATAACGTCGGCGTAGCGAATACATGCGCCAGCCGAGCGGTTGGGCTTATCAACCAGGGCCGGATCGCTCAGGGATGTGACGCACTGGCGCATGGCGCAAATGGGCAGCCAGTGTGGAGTTATGTCACGCAGAACGGTAGCAAAAAGTTTGTGCGTGGGCTTTATAACCGGCGCTTGGCTGAACGGTCCATGTGCCTGTCTGGCATCAATCAAGGGGGCTAAATGTGCGCACTCTACTGGTCACTGCTTTGTCCGCCTTACTTGTCGGCGCTAGTTTGGGCGGCTTTTTGGGATACCGCATGGGCTGGAACTCAGTCGAATCCGCACGCGCCGATGCCCTTACGGTTGCTGCCGAAAGCGCCCGTCTTGCACTTCAAGCCACACAAGAGATTGCACAGCGCGAACAGCGTCGGGCTGTTGCCGCCGCAGAAGAGCGGGGGCGTCGTGCTGCCGCTGCACAGGGAGTAATTCATGAAGCTGCAGCCGACCCTGACCGCTCTTGCGAGTGGTCTGATTCTCAGCGCATGCGCATCAAGACCATATATCGAGCCTACGGTTATCACACGGGCGGTGCCGATGGAATGCACGCTGACATGCCCGGAGCCGGCGCCGCTGGTGCTGCATCGTCAGGCATGGGAGGCGGAAACGGTCTCGCGCTTCCTGAGCTGCCGCGCGCTGCACAATGATTGCGTGGAAGCCCTGAATGAGCATTGAAAAGAGAAGCATGGCCAGCAGCGAAGTGCTGCTATCAAAGACGCCGGATGCGCAATGGACAAAGTGGTCTGTCCGCAAGGGGGTGTCGGAAGGCTATCAGTACAACGGGTGGGTTTTCCGCGCCATCTCGATCATTGCTAACGCGGCATCTAGTGTGCCGTGGGCGGTGTTTGGCGATGATAACGAGATCATCTGGGATCACCCTGTATCGCAGGTGCTGCGCAATCCGAATCCCCACTGGACGCGCCAGCAGCTTTTCGAGGTCATCGTCTGCTGGCTGATGCTGACCGGCAATGCGTATCTCTATCGTGTGAATCCGCAGGGGCAAACGAAAGAGCTGTGGCCGGTGTCGCCGGATCGAATTGCACCAATCCCTAGCGCGGATATTGGGAAGTGGATTGAGGGCTACGAAGAGATTGACGAAAAGGGCATTAAGCGTCGCTCGCAAACGTACAAGCCGGAGAATGTGACGCACATCCGATTGATGAACCCGGCTAACCCGTATGTCGGCATCAGCCCGCTTGGTGCCGCTGCGATGGCAGTTGATCTTGATAACGCGCAACGAAGCTGGAATACGGCCACGATGCAAAATCGCGGCGTGCCGGACGGAGTTTTCTCGTTCAAGCAGCCGATTGATGAAATCCAGAGCAAAAGCCTTGTGGAGCGCCTGAAAGAGCGATTCTACGGGCCGAAGCGCGCCAGAACGCCGATTGTGTTGGGCTCGGATGCGACTTATCAGCGCATGAGCCTAACGCCGGTCGAGATGGATTTTCTCCAATCGCGCAAGTTCAACCGAGAGGAAATCGCAGCGATTTACGGCGTCCCGCCGCAGCTTATGGCGTCGGAAGCGGCAAGCACATACAACAACTTCAGCAGCGCAATCCGTGTGCTGTGGGAGTCGGCAATACTGCCGCTGCTCGACAATATCCGTGACTGTCTGCAGACGTCATTCAAAGACGAGCTTTCAGAAGGGCTGACGATTGGGCCTGACCTGACAAATGTCCGCGCACTGCAAGAAAGCGAAGATGAACGCGCCAAGGTAGCGAAGCTTTATGTGGAAATGGGCGTGCCGTTCAGCCAAGTCAATGAGCGCTTCGAGCTGGGCTTTGAAGAGTGGGAAGGGTGGGATAAGCCGCGCCAGGCTGCGCCGCGCATCGCAGCAAAGCAGGCTGAGGAAGGCGAGGAAGAGGGGCGCAAGTGGGCACTAAAGCCGCTGGAATTGCGCAGCCCTGAGAGCGAAGCAGAGGCACGCGACCGCTACGCAGAAGACGTGCTTCAGCCGGTGTTTGCTGACCTGCTGAAGCAGCAGCAGGATGACGTATTTGCAGCACTGGAACGAGGGGAAGACCCCGCCGATGCTGCGAAAAAGACCCGCGAAGCATGGCGCAAGGCGATGGAAGCGGCATACATCAATGGGGCAACTCAAGCGGCGGCCGAGCTACTCGACTCCGTGCGCGGCAAAAGTCCGGTAGTTGAACTACGTGCCACGCCGCAGGACCAGGACGGGCAGTACAGCCCGGAGCTGATGGAGCAAATCCGTATGGCGCTGGAAGCAGAGGGGGTGATCCTGCGCGACCTGTCTCTAATTGATGATACGACTGTGCAAATGATCATCGAGCAGATTGCATATGGTCTTGACCACGAGGCCACGACTGCGATGATCCAGCAGGCAATCATTGACTCCGGCACATTTAGCGCAGAACGCGCACTGCGCATCGCACGCACGACTGCAGGTTCAGCAATGAGCATCGGGCAGCTTACGGCAGGCGTGATGGCTGGCGCCGAATTCAAGACGTGGAATACCGGCGGCTTGAACGTCCGCGAAGAGCATTTGCGGAGAGACGGCGAGACGGTCGGGATCAATGATCGGTTTTCGGCGCAGTTCGCCGGCGCGGGCCCGCGTTTCCCGTGCGACCCTGAGACTCACAAGTCAGACCGCATCAACTGCCGCTGCTTTCTCAGCTTTGAATAACGGAGCACAGCGAATGGATACAACTCAAGGCCGCCGAAAGGCGGCTTCGTCGTTTGCCGACCTTGAAAAGCGCGCATGGGGCGAATTCCGGGCGAGTGACGAAGAAGGCGTGATCGAGGGCTATGTCACGAAGTGGGGCATCGTCGATTCGTACAACAGCACGTTCCAGCGTGGCTGCTTCACAAAAACGCTTCAAGAGCGGGGTAAGCGGGTTCGCGTGCTGTGGAACCACGAAGAAGAGCCTATCGGCGTGCCCTTGGAGCTTCGAGAAGACGATGTTGGCCTCTTTGCTCGCATCAAGTTGATTCTGTCTGTGCGCCGTGCGCAGGAAGCCTACGACCTGGCCAAGGCTGGCGCGATCGACAGCTTCTCGTTCGGCTTCCGCACGATCAAGGACGCGTGGCAGAACGGCGTGAGGCAGATCAAAGAGGTGGCGCTGTACGAGGTGTCGCCGGTCATTTTCCCTGCTAACGAGCAGGCCCAATTCACCGGAGTACGCAGCATGGAAAAGCAAGAGAAGCGCGCGGAGGACTTCGCCCGCAGCCTGAATAACATCGAACTCCCGCGTCGGCACAGTTTGCTGATCGAGGCTCTGGACTGGACGCTGCTCGACATCTTCTGGGACAACGTGCCGGACGCCAATGCGGTGCGCGAAAAGGCCGCAGATGCGTTGGCGAAATTCACCGCAGCTTATAACCAGTACATCAGCGATTACGACGAATACTGGAACGGCAGCGAAGAGCGCTCGATGCCTGAAATCAATGAACTGGCGCACACGATGCGCACATTCCTTTCTACTCGCTCGGACAACTCGCCGGAGGCTCTTGCAGCCGACACGAGCCTGACCGTAGCCGAGGTACGCACTCTGCTCCGTGGGGGAGTCGGAGTCGCAGAAACCAAGCTGGCAGACCTGCCGGAAGAAGTCCGCAAAGCCTTTGCCAAGGCGCGTGCAAGCGCGCTGGAGCAAGCGTGTAACGAGCTTCGCAATGGAATCTCCCCCGCAGAACGCAGCCGTTTGCTAGGCCTTCTCGACCCGCAACACGCAGTCGATGAAACCCGCAGCCTGGTTGCATCAATCGAGAGTGCCTTTAGCGCAGAACCGCTGGAAGCGCGCATTAAACGAGCCTTCACCAGCTAACCCGTCGCGCTAACTGCACACACCCAAGACCGCCGAAAGGCGGTTTTCCCGTTTAAGGAGCAAAAAGAATGGACCTGCAACAAATCCTGGACGCCATTAACAAGGGCGCCGCTGAGCTGCGCGCCCACGTCGATAAGCAGATCGAGGAAGTGCGCAATGGCATGACCGGCAACGACCAGGCACAAGCAATCGACAAGATCAACAGCGAGCTGACCGAATTGCGTAAGCAGTACGAAGAAGCGGTCAAAGCCGCTAACCGGCCTCCGGCTGGTGATGTGAGCGGCAAACCTGACCCCGAAACCGAGCTGCGCAAAGCCGCGTATGAAAAGTACCTGCGCCGTGGTGCGGGGGAGAATTCGACGCTGACCCCGGATGAACGCCGGGCACTGTCTCAGGCGTCTGACGCTGACGGCGGCTTTTTGGTGCCCACCGACTGGGAGTCTGGACTGATCACGCAAGCCTTTAACGAAGCCGCTATTCGTCCGGTGGCGAACGTCGGCACCACTGGCCGAGATACCGTGTATATGCCGGCACTGGGCAAGCCTGTTGTCGGATGGGGCAAGCAAAACGTCGCGGTTACCCCGCAGGATATCGAGGTCGGTGGCGAAACCATGCAGATTTTCGACTTGCGCGCGCTTGTGCTGATCCATAACAACACTTTGGATGATGCCGAGGCTGATGTTTGGGGAGAGCTGCAAAGCCAGTTCTCTTCCGCCATTGCTGAAGCAGAAGACGAGGCATTCGCAATCGGCAGTGGCGCGACTTCCCCGCAAGGCATCCTTGCCCATCCCGGCCTGACCGTTAAAAAGTCTGGCGTAGCAGCTGCTCTGACGGACAGCACTCACAACGGTATCGACGTGTTGATTGAAGCGTTGTACAGCCTCAAAAAGTCGTATCGCCGCAATGCTTCGTGGGCGTTCAACAGCAGCACCGAGGCTGTGTTGCGCAAGATCAAGGACAGTACCGGCCAGTATCTGTGGCAACCGCCGGTTCAAGCCGGTGCGCCGGCAACGCTGCTTGGCCGCCCGATCATCAACCCCGAAGCCATGCCGGACATTGCCGCAAACGCAATGCCGGTTCTGATCGGCGACTTCCGCGCATGCTATCGCATCCGCGACCGTCGCGGCATCACGATCACTCGCCTGGTGGAACGCTATGCCGAATTCGATCAAACCGGGTTCATGGTCAAGCGTCGTGTCGGTGGCCAGTGCGTTTTGCCGGAAGCCTTCAAGGCGATCCAGATCGCGGCCTAATTCCTCCTCTTCAGGCCGGGCGTCCCCGGCCTTCTTTTTTTCGGAGAAAGAACATGAAAAAAGACGTTTTGAGCAACTACCAGATTACCGAAGGCGTGGCTGCCAAGTCCAATGCTGCTGGTACGGTCAATGGCGCGGCAGTCGATCACGCAAACGCAATCAGCGCGGGGTTTTTCATCAGCGCGGGCACATTCGGGACGGATGCGACGTTGGATGCAAAGCTGCAATACAGCGATGACGGCACCACCTGGACGGATTACCCGGCTGACGACCCGGCTGGCAATGTGACCCGTATCACGCAGATGACTGCCGCAGGTTCCGACGCGCTGCACGTCGTACAGGCTTATGGCCGCTATTCGCGTGCGGTACTGACCGTGGGCACCGCTGCCGTCACTGCCAGCGTGACGAACATCGCTGGCCCGATGCGTCACGTCGTAGCCAACTAATGGTGACAGGGGCAGCTTCGGCTGCCCCTATTTGACAGGAGGTGTCAATGCGAACAGTCACGATGAAACACACGGCGCAAGGCAGCGCAGACGGTCGGCGTGTGACGGTGTTTGAAGCAGGCCAGACCTACGAAATCCCGAGCGTTCTTGCGCGTGCATTCGAAATCATGGGGGTGATCGAATCCGGTCACAAGCCGGCAGAGACACAAGCCGCGCAGGACGTGGAAACGCCGGAAGCCCCGCGCCGTGGCAGACCGCGAAAGGCCGCCGATGTTGCCGCTGATTGACTTCGACGAGATGGCTGCAATCATGGGGCTGGAGAAAACGGACATCTCCGACTATCCCGCCCTTGAGGCACTGCAGCGCAGTGTGTATGCAGCCCTTGAAGAGCACACTGGTCGCACGTTCGAGCGTGGCGAATACAGCGAATCTGTGTATGTCGATGGGCATATCGTGTCGCTGCCGGCACTCCCTGTCGTGAGCGTGAAGACGGTGCAGAGCGCCGCAGGCGTTGACCTGCCGTTCGAGATCATGCCGGATGGAATACGTCTGCGCGGGTGGCATCGCGGCTATGTATCAGTTACTTACACGGGCGGGTTCGACAGGGCGCCAGAGAATCTGCGCCGGGCCGCGCTGCTGCAAACCATGCACGAATTCCAGCGCAAAGACCACATCGGAGCCGAATCTGTGAGCACGGACGGTGGCTTTGCCCGGTGGCCACAGCTAAAGCTGCTGGATGAAGTAAAGGCGTGTGTGTCGCGACTGGTGCATCCAGCGAGGTTTGCATGAGTGGGGGCGTCACAGTAGTCGGGGCAGGCGAGGTTTTAGAGCTACTGGAGCGCCTACCCCACGATTCTTTTAGGATTTTTCGCGGGCAACTGCGCTACACAACCAGTCTGATTCAGAAGAAGGTTGTTGCGGGATTAAAAGGCAGCCCCCTACAAACCCGAACGGGCACGCTTGGGCGGTCAATCCTCCCGGAGGTGAGCGGGACAGAAGTTAGAAACTTGCGCGCTTCGGTCTATTCGACCGCTGTATATGCGCCCATTCATGAGTATGGTGGAACCGTCCGGGCTAAAGATAAGTACCGAGGTGTGCAGGGCGGGCCATACCTAAACATCCCTACGCAAGCGAATAAGACGGCTGCAGGTGTTATGCGCATGGGCGCTCGGGAAGTGTTCAATGCCGGCGGTTATATCGCACGCACATCAAAGTCTTATGGTGTGTATCTAGATGGCCGCTTGATGTTCGTGCTTGTAAAGCAAGTAGATATACCCGCTCGACTGGGGATGCGCGATGCCGCCGAAACCCAGATAGACCCTTTTATACGTAGGCTTGATGCAGCACTTGAACGTTATTTAGGCACTGGCTTAGTTGATGACAACCCCGGAGGCGTATGACTCCTATCCCTAATCTGATTCTGGCTGAATGCGTAGCCCGGTTGAAGCAAATCAAAAAGTCTAACGGGTACTCACAGAACGTCGCAGGCGTAAAGCGTGCCACGATGAACGGCTTTAAGAACACTGACTTGCCCATGGTCAATATATGGAGCGGGCCAGATCAAGCGGCAGGGGCGGGCGCGGGCTTCTCGATGCGAGAGCTCACGATCATGGTTGAAATTTACGACCAGACCCGTGACCGGCCATTTGATGAAGTGGCACAAGAGCTTGCGCTAGACGTGACGATGGCGCTGCACCGCGCCACGAATGCCCCCAAGGCCACGGATAACCCAGAACCAACGCTCAACAAGCTGATTACATCGCTTCAGCGTGAGACCGTCACGCCATTGATTGGCGAAGGCCAGAACCCTTGGTGTGGGGCGCAGATTGTTTTTACGGCCAAGTACAACACTCGCAATGACGGATTCACGCCCGCCAAGCCGATTTGAAGATCCACCCCTAGCAGTACCCACAGCCCGCTTCTAAGCGGGCTTTTTCTTACCCGTTTGCCCGCCTCTGAGCGGGCTTTTTCGTTACGGAGGCGAAAAATGGCGACAGCCGAAAACGCGAAACTGGAATATGAAGGCGGGCAGACCATCTACCCGATGTCCGCACTCACAGATTCTGGCGATCACCAGACTTACACGTCTGCTGCTGACCGCTGGTCTGGCCGGTCTGGCTACGCTGCAGTGGTCATGCCGGACGGCGTGAAAACCGGCGGCATGATCACGCCGCATAATGACAACGACAAGGTGCAGGTCGCCGCCTTGACCTGCAACGTTGGCGGGCAGGCGCGAAGCGTGTCAGCCGGCGCGGTGGAGATCACGCGCCCGGCGACGGACGTGGCGCGCATCATCAGCATCGTAGTCAAGGCGGATGGCTCGCTCGATGAAGTCCCCGGCACTTCAGCATCCGATACCACTTTCGTGGAGACACGTGGCGCGGCAGGTGGCCCGCCGCTGATCCCGGTGGGTGAAATCGAGATCGGCCAGGTTCGCGTCACCACGTCAGCCGCCGGCAAGGTGAGTGCCAGCGAGATTTACCAGGTGCCGAACGTCCATGTTGAACGTGCCGACTTCCCGCTGTTTGCGGCAGTGCCGGAGGACGGTGGCGTCAAGTTCAACACGCCCGTTCCGGCGATTCACACCGGCAACGCGACGAAGGGCGTGTATGCCAGCTTCGCTGAGCCGGTATTCACCGAAGTAGCACTTGCCAGCGACTTTGTACCGCCGGAAACGTCGCACTCGGTCAGTTCAACTCAGGTGTATTCCGCCACCATCGGATCTTCGTCAAGCACGCTGAACCAGGGCACTTTTACTGCGTACCTTGAAAACGGCGTTTCTGACCCGCTTGTGGCGCTGAAGAATGAGGAATTGTGGTTTCGGTTCTACCCCGACCGCTACCAGCCTGAGCACATCCTGACTCAAGGCAAGCTGGGCATTGCGCGCACCTTCCCGGCTGGCGATCAAATCCAAGCCGCTTGCACCATCTCTGCCAAGCAAGCCGCCAAGGAAGTCGCGTAATGGCAGGGTTCGACAGCAAGGGCTTTCTGAAAGCCCAATTCGTGCCGCGCACCGAAGAAGTACCGGTGCCGGCGCTGTCGGACTGGTTCGAGGACTGCGAGCCCGTCTGGCAAATCCGAGGGCTGACCGGGCATGAATTCGCCCGCGTTCAGGAGGCCGCACGGAAAGCCACGGCCACCGTTGATATTGCTGCAGCACTCGCCACCGCTGCCGGTAGCAAGGAAAAGATCGACGGAATCATGCAAGCAGCGGGGCTTCCGGCTGACATCAAAAAGACGCCGGAAGAACTGGTACGGCGACTGGAAATGCTGGTTACGGGCAGCGTAGAGCCGGCTATCAGTATGGATGTGGCGGTGAAGTTCGCCACGGCATTCCCCATCGAGTTCCACGACCTGACAAACCGCATCCTCGTGCTCACCGGGCAGGGGCACGTAGTGGGAAAGCACAAGCCCTCTGGCGACAGCCCGGAGTAAGAGAAACCCTCGCGCTACTGCATTTGCGCGGGGGGTTTTTGTATGAGCACCGCCCGGACCTGTTCCCCGAGGGCTACCTGACACAGACAGAAATCGAGCTGTGGGATTTGTATTACGGAGAGCTGAATCGTGGCCGATGTTAAGAAAACAATCGAGATCGTCTTTGGTGCAGTGGATAACACTGGCAAAGGCATCTCAAGCGCGGCGGCTGGCATTCGGAGCTTCGCGGACGGGGTTAGCAATGTAACGCGCCCGTTGTCCGACATGGGCGACTTCGTGATGAAGGCTGAGGCCAGCATTCTGGCGCTCGGTGCGGCCGTTGTTGGGTTTGCGGTCAATGAGTCGGTCAAGTTCCAGTCTGCGATGTTCGATCTGCAGAAGGTTCTGTCGGACACAGACCCGGAAATATCGTACTTCACCGAGCTGGCAGAGCAGCTATCGCAGGAGTTCGGCGTCGCAGCAGATGGCGTGCTGGGTTCGATGGCGAACTTCAAGCAAGCCGGCTTCACTGCGCAAGAGGCCGCACAGCTTACGCGTAGTGCGCTGGATCTGATGATTGCGGGCGACATTGACATGCAACGCGGCTCTGACCTGCTCGTTGCGTCGATTCGCGGTTTTCAAGCAGAAGCCAAGGATGCGATCCCGATTATCGATCTGCTGAATGCGGTCTCGAACGAGTACGCGACGAGCTTGCCGGAGCTGATCCAAGGCTTCTCGGAGCTTTCACCTGTGGCGAAAGCAGCAGGGTTGTCGTTCGAGGAAACGGCGGGCATTCTGACTCCAGTAATCGAAGTTTTCCGCAGCGGTTCCGAGGCTGGCACGTCCCTGAAAACCTCACTGCTGCGCCTGCTGGATGATTCCAAGCCGGTGCAAGAGGCGCTGGCCGCGCTTGGCGTAAGCCAGCGTACTGCTAACGGCGAGCTGCGCACTGCGCGAGACGTGTATTTCGATGTTGCTGCAGCGCTCGGCAACATGGATCAAAGCCAGAAGCTGTTCTACGCAGGCCAGCTTGTTGGCGTAGAGCAGGCCGCGAGATTCATCACCGCCACTGAAGGGGTAAGCAAGACACTGCGCATTGCTTCTGCCGACTTCGATTATGCCGGCAGCGCTGCGCAGGAAGTTGCCGTTCGGATGAGCGCCGCAGAGGTGCAAATCTCGCGGATGCAGAGTGCGTTCGCCGCGACACTGCGGTCTATCGGCGACCCATTGCTGGATGAATACTCCGACATCGGCAAGGCGCTGGCAGACATTCTGAACGGGGTTGGCGATTCGATTCGCAGCGGCTCGATGAATGAGCTAGTGGTATTCATCGAAGGCGCGCTACAGAAAGTTGCTGCAGCGCTGGGAGATATGTCCGAATCACTGCCGGCCGCGCTGGATAAAGTCGATTTCTCAAAACTGCTTGGCGCGCTCGGCGGGCTTGAGGGGGCGGTTGGCGATTTGTTCGGCCAGTTCGACCCGAAGAAGCCCGAGGATGTGGCGAAAGCCATTCAGTTCTTGGTGGATTCCTTTACGAGTCTGACAAACGTCGTAACAGGCATTGCTCAAGCATGGCGACCCACGATTGAAGCCATCATTTCGACGGTTCAGTCGTTCAACAACATGGACGAAGCGTCGCAAAAGGCGGTGGGCGGGACGCTCGGGCTCTCTCAGATTTTCGAAAAAGTCTTATCCCCGATCATCGGTGGCGCTGCAAATGCGATTGAAGGGCTGTCAGATTCGATTCTAGTGCTGTCCGGAGCGATTGCCGGCAAGTCACTGCTCGGTAGTCTTGACGCACTCGGGGATAAGCTCGACTTGCTCGGGCCGAAGTCGTCGAATCTCGGCAAGTTGCTCGGTCATGCCGGCCTTGCGTATGCGGCGTATGAGGCAGGCCACATGGCCGGCACTGTGCTTAAGGACGGGATAGACAGCGCGCTGTCGGCAATGACTGGCTCCGAGACGACGCTCGGTAGCTGGATCTATGACCTGACCCATGGGAAAGACGCAGCGGACGAGCTGGCTCAGGCGTTACAGGGCGCGACAAGCGAAATCGAAGCCTTCGGGGAGGAATTATCTAAGCCCGCGACGGATGCTGAAGAGCTCGCTAAAGCAGCAGAAGCCATTGCATCCGGCATTGACGGGATCGCAGGGGCAGTATCAAAAAGCAGTTCAAACGGTATCGCTACCTATTTCAATGAAGCCGGTGAAGCGATTGCAACCGTCGTCGAGTCTCAGGAAGAACTTGATAAGTGGAATAACACGCTCTTAACGACAGAAGGCGTGGTTGACCGCGCAATGCTCGCGCAGGCAGGTCTCCTGGAAACTACGGACGAACTGCTGAGCAGTACTAGCAAGATGATCCCGGTGTATGACGCGGTGACCGGAGAAGTAATCGGCTACGAGCAAAACATGCTCGCACTCGCTGAAGCGAACAAGAAAGGCGCAAGCGGGCAGGACGCGTTATCCGATGCTGCGAAAAAGACTAAGCAGGAGATCGAGGCCGCAGAAAAAGCCACTCGGGAATGGAACCTCGAAATGGCAAAGCTGGCGTCTGCGGAAGTTGTTGCCAGCATTGAGGCGAACTCTCAAATTGCGGTGGCACGGATTCAGTCTGATGCTCAAACCATGGTAGCTGCGTATGAGTCGGTCGCAGAATCGGTTACGGCAACCAGCGCGCTAATCGGCGAACTCTACGGATCAGACACGGCTGAGTGGGACAGATTCGGCTTCGAGCAGCGCAACTTGATCGATGAAGCCAACAAGCGCGCAAATGCGCTTACGGATGCGCAGATCGAAATGCTCAAAGAGCAGGCCCGCGCATTGCGCGAGCGCACAGACCGGATGATGCGAGGCGACTCGATGATAACCATCAACGGCGACGGCCTGCAGCCTCACCTAGAGGCGTTCATGTGGGAAATCCTGAAGGCGATCCAAATGCGTGTGAATGCTGACGGTCTCGAAATGCTGATGGGGGTGCCGCAATGATGGTGACGCTCTCATCGCTGACGTTTGATCCCGATGGCTATATCGAGATCGAGCCGCTGTCAGATACCGACTACGGCGCTCTGGTCCGGCGCGTGAATCGCGTCGCTACGCTCGATGGCGGTGTGGCAATCAACAACTTTGGCCTGACAGACGCAGACCGGACTGTGCGCATTGCATTCATGCGCACGGCTGAGCTTGACCGACTGACAGATCGGCTGTTCCGGCTGTACGCATTTGCATGCCTGGTAATGGATGACGGCGTGTATCGCGTGGCGCTTGAGTCTCGTATTCTCGACGGGGCGGAATGCCGTCTGTCTCTTTTGATCGTGGAGCGTCTTAATGTGGCTTGATGACAACACGCGTGCAGCGCTGAGAGGCGCACTCGTAGAGCGGCTGTGGCCGTCGTTTGCTGACGCAACGATAGAGATCATGCCCGGAGAAATGCCGGCAGGCGAATCAGTCGGCGGTAGCCCGCTGCTGCGCTTCGTGATCCCGTACAGCGCGGTGACGATTGACGGGCCGCATGTACTGATCCCCGCTGGGATTGACAGCGAATTCCTGCAGGCCGGCGACGCTGGATGGGCGCGCTGGAAAGCCAGCGGCACGCATCACCGCTTGTCGCTGCAGTGCTCTACGGGGCATGGAGCGGGGCTGTTCCGCATGAATGACTTGCGCGTGATGCAGGGGGCGGCCGTGCGCACTCAGGCAAGCATGCTGCGCATCGGGGGTGGCGCATGAGCGAAGTGATATGCATCCCACGCTGGACCGGCAAAGTAAAGACTGACGAGGGGTGCGAAAAGCTTGATTTGCATCGCTGGGTCTGGTGGAAAGACGAGGACAGCGGAGAAAAAGTGTCGGTGATGAGTGTTACGTCGTTCCTGAACCCCAGCCAAATGCCTGGCAACTGGCAAGGCACCTTTTCCTTCTATGACCCACTGTCATTTGATTACTCCGTTTCGGTGTCTGACGGAACAATTGACTACATAGACGGGTACGGAATTAGTTATACGTCGCCGTTTATCGACGTTGATCCGCAGTATGTGTCGCCCTTGCAGACCATTTATGTCAAGCAGCTTGTATTCACTTTCCGGCGCGGTTTGTCTGTAAATGAACTCCAAGTCAATCTCAAAATAAAGGCCGATATCTCATGACAATCCGACTTAGCACCGGCCTGCGCAATGCGCTGGCGTTCGAGTATGGCCTTGCTCGCATGATGCGGGGCGGGCACATTCAAATATACGGCGGGGCAGATCAGCCGATTTCTGCTGACGAAGCCCCCACTGGCACGCTGAGAGCCATTGTCTCGACGGACGGCCTGCCTGTGCCGAGCACCGCCGGCGGGCTGCAATTCACGCTGCAGTCCCCCGGCACATTGCTCGATACCGGCGACTGGAAGATCGTTGGGCTATCCACTGGCGATCTGCGCTGGTGGCGCTTTGTGTGGGCCGCTGACGATTTCGGCGAGATCAGCACCTATTACCCGCGCATTGACGGGGCAGCCAGTGACGGCCTCACGAAACTACCGAGCACGATCGTCGCATCGGAAATCATCCCGATCTCCTTCCGGCTTCTTATCCCTTCTCAATAACGAGGTACAACATGGATCAATACACGACCGCGCTGCTGAATGCTTTGCTGCAAAAACTTGGCGAGGAATTCAGCGACAACTGCGTTTTGATGGTGTTTTCCGGCCCTGTTCCGGCCACTGCATATGCTGCGACAGGATCGGCAACACATCTCATCACGTACAGCGACGCAGGCACTGGCGACCCGCTGCGCTTCGATTCCCCGGCAAATGCAATGATGGCGAAAGATCCGCTGCAAACGTGGTCGGGCGATGCGTTGGCGTCTGGTTCCGGCACGTTCTTCCGCATTGTGCAGCTCGGTGATGATGGCGAGTCTGCCGTTGATCCCGATGTTGTGCTGCGCTATCAAGGCACCATCGGCGTCGTAAATTCGACATGGAACACCAACAAGACCTACACGATGGGCAACCCGGATTCTATCGATCAGTTCTTCTGGGTGATCTGATGACCACGCTGTACCGCGTCCCAGGTCCGCCGGATGAGGTGGTGGAGCGTTTCACTCGATCAGACGGGACCGTCGTAGAGACCAAGGCCAACGGCGAACGGACGGAAACGAGAACCGTATTCGTGCCGGGTGGAACGGCCACAGAGGTTACGCGATACTGGATCGGCTATCGGGCTGAAAAAACTCGGGACGGCTGGCAAAACATGCTGGTTGAGTGGAAGCAAGTTACGACAGTGGTGCAACAGCCATATTCAGTCAGCGTGAAGACGTATTATCGCTCGCTTGATACGCTGTCTGGCAACCCGGGGCCATGGATCGAAGTCCCGCCACCTCCGCCTAACACAGGCGCAGGCAGCTCTGCCGGCGGAGGCGGTGACTCGACTGTACCAAAGCCCCCCGGAGAAGGGGGGGGCGGCAGCTCTGGCGGCAGGTGCAAACCGGGTCAAGTCTGGGTGCCTCCTACCGGGATACCCACTGATCCGTACTTTGGCACTGGGGGGTGTGTGTGACTTGGGATGCGCGCGCACGAAGCATTGGCACGCTGGAAGCGGACGGCGAAGTCTCGTTCTTCATCCCGCCTGAGTCCATCGGGGTGGCGGTCGGGTTGGCGACCGAGGAAGCGCTGGGGTTCGATCACTTCACGCACGCGGTGCAAGTCTCAAAGGGCCAGTGCCGAGTCCTGCAACTAGGGCGACCGGTTACAGGCTGGCGACCCGCAACGGCTGACAGATACACAATCAAGCGCGAATCTGGCCGGGTGACGATCCATAGCGGGGATTCCCTGCTGTACGCAAGCGGCACTCAGTCACGAGGAGCAGTATTTGCTGCTGCTGCGCTGATGATGCCTTTCGATAGCGTGGTCGATCTTGAGATCATCAACGCTGGGCAAAGTCTTTCTGTCAGACTGCCGCGACCGCGCGTAGTGTTCACTGGTGACAGCTACCCGGTTGCTCGTGCGCCGCGCCCGCGCGTCGCTGTCAATGAGGTATGGAGCGACATTTCTGCACGTCTGCCGCGTCCGCGTGCGGTTGCCTACGATGCCAGTTCCGGCCCCATTGCGCGGGCGCCGCGTCCCCGTGGACGTTTCATCGAAACAGGGATCACAGTCGAGATAATCCGCGCTCGGCTTCGCAGGCCGACGTGCATCATCTACAGTGCGGACGGCAAGACCCTGCATGCCCCAGTTGCGCGCCCGCGTGCGACGATCTATGACGCGAATTCTGGACCAATTGCGCGAGTACGCCGACCGCGCGCGTTCATCTATCAGTCTGGAATTCCTGCCGGGTGGCGCTTTGACATAGTTATCCCCGGCTTCTTGACGGCAGAACCGGCGTCGTTCGACATTGAGATCGGCGTAGAGGCTGAGTTCTCGGCATTCAACGACTGGTCATCGCTTATCGAATTTGATGCGCCGGACGGGTATGTGGCGAGACTGGAAGACCCCGCAGGGCAGGGGGAGCCTCTCAATCTGCGTATCAGTTCTTGGCAATCCACAGTACAACTCGGTAGAGCCAACTATCTGCAAGTCGTCGTGCCTGCCGCAGCCGGCCTGATGCCACTTGTTGAGTCGCGGTCCGACTGGGACCTGGTGGTGTATCGGCAAGCGCTCATCGGGCAGGGCGCGTTTGAATCAGAAATGGCGCGTGTCCCGCTTGGGAGTGCTCAGCTTAATCAAGGTGCGCATCGCGCAACATTGACGCTATCTGGCTACGGCAGGCAGGATGTTTATCCTGACTACGGCGAGCGCATGCTTGCAGAAGTGCAGACCTACTACAAATCAGGCAATTCCTCACGCATTCGGGCAAAGATTGATTGGTGGCTGCGTCCTGGCATGACGGCAAAGCTGCCCGGAGGAGAGTCTGTCACGGTGCGGTACATCAATTACTACGTGACCACGGAAGGCCCGCAGGCATATATGGATATCGGGAGTGCAGATGGGTAAGGCGCGCATTATCAGCGACCGTGGCAACGGGCTGTATCTCGTGCGCCGCGAGTACGAGGACACGCGCTATCAAGCGCAAGTCGCATTCCTGGAGCAGCGCATCAACGAGCTGAACGCGTCAGAAGATGACTTGAACCGCGCGATTGGGGAGCGGGGCGAGGCGCTAGAAGCAGCCAGCGAAGCCCTGTCTGAAGCCCAAAAAGCCCTAGTTGAAGCCGATCAGATGAATAACGGCGACGAAATGAAGGCTTTTGAGGCTGCATTGATGACCATGAACGCGATTGCAGGCGAGATCGAGGGCATGCGCAAGCAGAAAGACCGCGTAATCGCAGATCGCATGTCCGCACAGCAGCGGCTCGATATGCTGATGTCAGCAGACGAACGGCCGCAGGAATTGGCGTGGTGCGCTGACTTGTCAGAAGGCGTGCAAGGCGAGGTCGGAACGATTGAACTGCCTGGTGAGCCGCAGCGCTACGACGTGCCGGTCGAGAATGCTGGCGACCCTGTTGCAGTGACGATGCTCATTAAGCCGCAGGACACGCAGCCGGGCTACAAGCCGGATCGCGACGGCGTGCTGATGCCACGGGAGTGGATGACGCCTGAGCAAGCATTCTTCAATGCGGCGATTCTTCCGGGCTGGCAACGCTGGCTGCCGATGTACCGCGCGGGCAAGATTCAAACGATCAACGAAACGGCGGATACGTGCAGCGTGCAAGTAACCGCGCCTGCCAATTCCACCGCAGAGAGCTTGCCGGTAAATCAGGTTGCGATCCTGCATGACGTTCCGGCAGAGTACATGAATTGCGGGATGACCGCGTTTGAAGAAGGTGATGATGTAGTTGTGGAATTCCCTGAGCGCACATGGAGTTCTGCCAAGATCATCGGCTTTCTGCATCATCCGAAGCCCTGTAAGACAGGACGTTTCGTATGGATGCCCGAAGGCTTCCACCTATTCCCGCGTAATGACGAAGCGCCCAAAGGGTGGGGCTTGCCGATTACGGATGGGCAGCCGACAGCAGGCGGGCCATTGCCATTCGTGCTTGTGAATCGTAAGCGCGACAACAACTATCCTGACGTGCTAGCGGGCCGTTCGCACCGACCTGTTGGGCTGGGCTACTTGCCAAGCGACGATGCCGAGGACGGGCCATTTGGCAGGATCGGCGTTAAAACACGCCGTGAGGAAGAAGTGGAGCCGCAGTTCTATCTGCGCTGGAGCGCGGATATTTCCGAACCAGATTCAGATCGTTGGTATGCGCACTGGGCTGAGCCGGCGAAGCTCACACCTATTCAGCAAGGGATTCTTGACCGCACAAATGAATTCCGTGCCGAAGAAAACCAAGACCCGCTTTACCCTGCACTGAGGGGCGTGTATGCGGGGCCAGCTGATGCAGTCTTGCAGCAGATGCAGAAGCATCAGGCGCAAGTGCATGAGTACGCGAAATTCGACGATGGTTACCGCATGTTCGATGACCGCGTATTCGACCGGTACGGGAATATTCGCATCACTGCGTCGAGTGAGATTCTGGCGACTGCGCAGGATATTGTGGGAGAGGCCCCCTACCAGACCGGCAGGCGTTTAGCGGACATATGGAAAACATCGCCGAAGCATTACGCAGCGATGGTTGCCAACTACTCAGGCATGTACGGCGACCTAGAATACGTCGGCTTTGCTCACATCGCAGCAGGCAGGGGCACGACGGCCTGGTTCGAGGATGTGAATGATGGCAATCAGGTCAAGCCCGTAGAGCCGCCGGTTATCGGCACTCAAGGCGCGCAGGTGTTCTACGGCACGGACCGGCTGTTAGCAGTGTTCAACGCCTATTGGCGCGGCGATGCGGGCACGGTGTCGTGGTACGCGCCTACTGCTTGCCGGTATGGCTACATCCATCTGGACTTTGAAGTCACGCCAGAAAACTGGGCGAACTGGTGTGGTCGGCGTAGCAATGTGGCCATCTCCGGCAGATTGAAGGCAGTTCATGATCGCGACGAGCCTGCGACAGATCGAGCGGTTATCAGTGCTGCGCTGTGCTTTGTTGGCGAGGATTTGCGCCTGCGTGTCTGCACGCTGAATGCAGACCATCTCATTCAGCTATGGGACGGGCCTGCATGGTCAAATTGGTCCGAATTCTCAGTGCTGGCCACACTCGATCCGACAGCCGAATACGACAACGCAGAAGGCGCTATCACAGTCGGCTATCCCATCTTTTCTGAGACGGGCAGCAAGTGCGTGATCCCACTGACCCGGCGCATATTTCATACCGGGCCAGCGTTGCGTCAGAACCAGGTGAATTTCGGTGCGACAGACGGCGATGCGATGGTGGTCGGGTCAGTAATCGACTTCTACGAATTTTCCGGAGCCAGTTTTTCACACGTACATCGCTCCCGCATGGACGTGGTGCCAGTCACGATCAGCACGACAACGGGCAGGAATGAGTATGTCGAGGCGTGCTCCGGCGAGTACCGCTGGCTGGCTGACTACGACCGCGACACGCTTGTATATGCGACGGTCGAGCTGAATAACAGGGTAGAGCAGTGGGCGGAATACAGCTTCGGTGACGACTTCATCACAATCGAGCGCCCGGAAGTGTCTGCGCAATCAACGTATGTACGCATCAGTCAGACGCTCAAATTCCCGTCTGGCGCGGAGCTGGTGACGGCGGACTGCGAAATAACAGACTGGCGCGCATCGGGCTTTGTGCTTTGTCTGCATACGCTCGACATTCGACACCCGGAAATGACGGCTTACAGTCGTCAAACGCTTGGTAATCTTCCTGATGATCGGCCAACTGTTGCGCTTCAGCTTGAATGGAATGGCGCAGTGCAAAAGCAGCAAAACGAGTCCGTGCCCGGCGCGTCTGGACCACCTATGCCGCCGGCTATCTGGCGCGACGGCTGCGCATGGGGTGGTGGGATCGCAAGAATGCAGGCATGGTCAGTCACTCAGTCGGGCAGCTTGACGTACTTTGCTTACGCCCACCCAAGAGGGCTGTCGTACAGCACGCCAGGTGCCGGCTTCCCGTCTGCTGGCGCGCTCCCCGCGCAAGTCTGGGGCGACTGCGTGAAAGACGCCTACCCCGGAAGTATTGGCGCATTCTCGAATGTGAATCGCGGTTTCGTTCATTCTGCGACTTCAATCGCGCCTGCGCTGTCTCCTATGCTGGTCATTCGTGTCTATGACGATGACGCTACGCAAGCTGATCTGAGTATGTGGGAGTACGGCGGCGAGTGGGTTTTGTCTGGCTATTACGTCAATCCTGTCCTCGAGTTTCCTACACACGGATTTTGGGAGCCTTCGACAGACAGGCGCTTGTGGCGCGCGACGTTTGATCTTGAGGGCGCAGTAGGGCGCAGGCTTGGCAACAATATCGAGCCAGTGGGGGTGGTTTGACCGTTCGTCACTTAATAGACCTGATCGTAGCCGGCATCCGATCCACGTCCGGCAGATTGACCGGGATCGGTGGCATCCAGCGCACGTCGCGCTTGCGCTTGTCCGCCGGGATGTCTTTCCCTTCCGCATCTTTGCGCGGCCCGCTGACGAACGTGTGCCAGTGTGCCCGACGCACGTGGCCGCGCGGGCTGGTGTGATGGCCAGCCTGGCCGGTTTCGGCTGCGTGGTATGCTGCGCGGAGAGCAGATCCCATGCGCACCCCGACATCCCACTCCACCGGGCCTGATGCCGGGAAAAGTTTCCAGCCGTCGCGGCGAGTCTTTTTTGGGTGCGGGTTTTCTGGCGTGCCTGGCACGCCGCGACGTGTGAAATCGCCTGCGGAGCAGATGTAGAGCAGCAGGCTGACGACCTTGCCGCACAGCGCAACCATATCCACCGGCACCCCGCCCAGCGCCGCCGGAGCATTCTTTGCCGCTTCGGCGAGCATGCGTTGCAGCGCTTCCTCGATGCTCCACTGCCCGATATGCAGACACATCGCGTACGGGTGATCGGCATCAAGCCACATCCGCAACTCAGCGCGCCCCGTGTTGTAGTCGTGTTCCAGATGCACCCAGGAACCGTACAGACCTGGCTGAAGTCCAGGCAGCTCAATGTAGATGCACCACTCCGGTAGGCGGAGCAGCACATCGATCGGCAGGTCGCCGGCCACTGGCGTGTTGATGAGGTCATCGTACAGAGTCGGATCCACGCGGTAGATACACTGCGTCATCCGCCACGTACCCAGCGCTGCCAGCTTCTGCATGAGCTGCATGTGGTCGAGTTGTGCGAGTACGGGCACACGCAGCAGCGATGTAGCGACAGCGTACCACCCGCCCATGGGCAGATAGCACCAGGCGGGCCAGCTCATGCCGTCGCGCATGCTGTCGCGGCGCAGACGGTCGGCGATGTCCCATGCTGCCGGGTGCTGCTGGCCGATGGCGAGCAGCGCCTCGCGGGCGCGGTGGGTTTTGCGCTTGAACTGCGGACGGCTCATTGCCATGCCTCGGAGAATTTGCGGTCCTTGAACAGCGCGGCGATGCCGCTGATCTGCTTGAGTCGCAGCAGCTCGTCGGCGTCCATGCCGATGTTTTTTGCGATCCACTCGTCAGACATCCCGGACTGCACCAGCTCTGCAACAATGTTCACCATCAGATCGATGCTATGCGTACCCCGCGCGCGGTTGTGTCGGATGGTGCTGGCCATGCGGTTACTGATGTCCTTTTCGATGGTCACCACCGGCATCATGCCGCCTTCGCGCTCGCGAATGTCGGCACAGGTCATCATCACGGTGTAGCGGTGAAAGCCATCGACGATTTCATAGATGTCTTCGTCCGGCAGGTAGTAGCAGACGATGGGCATGGTGTAGCCGTCCTCGCGGATGCTCTTTTCCAGCAGCCGCATTTCCGGCGGTGCAACGCTGTTGGGGTTATATGCGTTGGCCCGGATCTTCTCCAGCGGCACTGGCCGCACGTTGTATACAGGGCTTTTGCTCATGCTTGCTTTTCCTCCAGATTCTTTTCCCATCGACAGAACAGCCCTCGCGCACGCGGCTCTGCCGTGAAGCCTAGCCCCGCGAGCATCTCGGAATCCTTGCGCCAGTTGGTGTGAATCGATTTGCATCCCTGCTCGACTGCGTAGCTGATGGCGCGACGGACCAGCGTTTCCTCGCCCAAGGCCCCATGGTCATCGTGATAGAAGTACCGCAGGTGCAGCGCGCCGGATTTGAGCAGGCGTGCTGCTGCAAACCCCACTGTGCGCTTGTTGTGAGTGAGCATCACCAACCATACATCTCCAGTATGTGAGTTGATGTCACCCCCAAGATACTGCTGCACGTCTCGATCAACGATGAGGCGGCCAACATGCCCCCACAGCGCGTAGTCGTCTTGCCCGTGGATGTATTGCTTGATGCTCATGGAGACCTCATAGGTTGCGGTACTTTTCCAGCGCGGCTTGACGGCGCGCCATCTCGGACTTGGTAAGGTTGAATCCCATGTACTTGCCGACATGGTCGTTCTTCAGGATACACACGCACAGCCGCTTCCATGTAGGGATCAGCCTGAAATCCTGGCTATCCACCTCGTCTGCATACTCCATGCGCACCGGCAGCTTTGTAGTGCGGTAGTTGCTGGGTTCCCCCACCTCGAACGGAATGCCTGCCGCGCGCAGGTCGGCGATGGCCTGCTCGCTCAAGACCCCGCCCTTCTCCCGCCAGAATTTGATGCTGGTGAAGAGCTTCTTGCGGAAGTTCTCCGCCGTCTCTGGCGGCAGGGTGTCGAGCAGGAACATTGCGTATTCTCGCCATGTGAAATGCGCAGGCTTGCTGATGTTGCGCCACCCCATTGCCTTGGTGTCGCCGTAGATGGCCGTGAAATTCACGCCATTGACACGGCTCACCATGCGCCCCCACACATGCGGGTCGATGGCGCGGTACAGGCTCAGGCTTGCCTTGGCGGCGTTGTGGAACGGGCTTGCAACGCGCATCGCATGCAGCGGTACCCCTGCGTAGTGCATGAGGTCATACAGCCGGTTGTAGCGCCAGCCGAACCGCGCATTCGCCGCCCAGATGTCCTCGGTCGTCCAGTCGTAGATCGGATAGGCGTTGTAGACGTCCTGCCTTACCTTGGTGGTCCACTTCCAGCCGCTGTACTTGTTGATGTTGCGGTCTGACACGATGGTGCGCCAGCGGTCCAGGCTCTCCTGCGCGCGGATACCCACGAGCACGCAGGTGCGCCGGGCCCCGCGCTTGCGGTGATACCAGCCGGTGAATTCCTCCTGGAACTGGTAGTCGCTCATTTCCGGCGTGACGAAATCGATGTCAGCCAGGGAAAGATGGCGCCGCGGCAAATCGCGCACCCACAGATCGCGCTTGTCTGGATCCCATGGTCGCCAGCTTGTCTCGTACATGCTCGTGCAGGTTGGGCACTTAAGCGGCACGCAGCAGCGAAGGTTGTCGACCTCGTCGCCCAGCTCGTCGTAGGTGGCATCCACGTATTCGGTGGTGGCCGTGTATTGGGCCTCGTAGTCGATGTGGAATACGCCGATGCGACGCCCCAGCTCGCGCGCTTTCATCAGCGCCAGATTCAGCAGCACGCCCGAATCCTTGCCCCCGGAGAACGACACATATACGTTATCGAACTCGGCGAACACTGCGTCCAGTCGCTGCATGGCAGCTGTGAAAACATCAATGCCCATCGGCACCTGGGCCGGCATTGTTCGTTCTTCGCTCACAGCGACCTCACCAGTTGAATGGCGCTCTGCCGCAGCTTCTCGCTCCTGTAGCGATCGACCTGCTTCTGAAAACTCCATAGTGCATCCTCCTTGCGGCGCAGTGCCTTATGCACGCGCTCGTCAATAGAATCCATGCATTCAAGCGTGATATAAACTGGCCTGCGGGTCTGGCCGATGCGGTGATTTCGGTCCTCTGCCTGCACGCGCTCCGCGTATTTGAAACCGTCAGCGTAGAACACCATGTAAGCCGCCTCGTTGAGAGTAAGCCCATGCCCGCCAATCGACTGTGTGGCAACGAGAAACCGCGCCCCTGCGCGCCAGCGCTCCATGTGTGCAGCACGAGCTGACTCGCTGATGTCACCGTGGTACGGGCACACCTGATCTGCGCCATAGGTTTCGGACAACGCCTCGGTAATCTGCTCCACCGCATACCGGTACTTTGCCCAGATGACTACCTGCTCGCCGGGCGGGATTTGTGCCAGCGTGGCCAGCAGCACATCCACACGGCGGTGCCGGGCGGTGAGCAGCTCGCCAGGCGTGCGATGCCAGAATCCGCAGACGATGGTCTGCAAACTTGTGAACAGACGGTAGATGTGGAACGGCTGCCATTCGATGTAGCTCACTTCCAGCAGCTCGTTCTTGGCTCTCTCATACAGATCGCGCTGCTCTTCCGTCATGCTGAAACGCACCCCGTCATACAGCTTTGACGGCAGATCAATGCACTCGTCCTTGCGTACCTGATACACGTAGGGCGCGATGCGGGCGGCGAGGTACTCCGAATTGAATGTGCGCACTACGCGCCCAGTGCGGCGCAGCCGACCGCGCTCATCCATCCGTTCTTCGAACTGCAGGTGGTTGTTGGCAAACGCCCAGAAGGACCGGTAGCCCAGTATCTTGGGCGACAGGAACTGCATCTGGCTGTACAAATCCACCGCACCCTGTGTGAATGGGGTACCGGTGAGGATGGCCCGGTACCTGGCCCGAGCGCTCATGTGCGTGATGCGCTGCGTGCGCTTGGCGCGGTTGCCCTTGATGTACTCCGACTCATCCACCGCTACGAAACTGCTGGGCGTGCAGAGGTCGTTGTAGGCAAAGATCACGCTGTTAGCGCTGCTCATGCTCTCGATGCCCACCACATGCACGCGGGCCCGCTCGATCTCGGCGCGCCTCAGCCGCCCGGCGCGCCACACGGCAATGGATTCCGGCGGCAGGTTGGTGTGCGTCAGCAGCTGGTCGCGCACGTTGTCGCGCAGCGCGCACGGGGTGAACCAGAACAACCGGTCCCACTTATGCTGCCGCAGGCGCGCCAGTTCGATGAGCGTTCGGCTCTTGCCCGTGCCCATGTCCATGAACAGCGCCCCCACGCGCGATGGCAGCATCTTGGCAACGGCCGGATGTTGGTGCGGCATCAGATCGGTGATGGTGGCGAACTCAGTCATCGAGCAGCCCTTCGTCAATGCCGGCGGCCGCATCCGGCTGCAGCTTGGGCATGCCGTGCGAGCGCACAGGCTCTGAGGAATGCTTCCGCACGTGCTCGACCACTGCGCCGGATTCCAGCGCGGCGTGATGCGCTGCGGCAAGATCCTGCACATCGCGGCTCACACCAAACCCGTACGTGGCAGCAAAATCTAACACCGCATCGACCGCATCCGCCGGCACCACCACGGCGCCATCGGCGTAGCGCGACCCCGGCAGCGAGCGTGCTGCCTGGTAGAGATCATCAGGACGCCGCCAGGTGATGCGGCACCAGCCGCTGAACTTGCCGGCGCGCACAACCGACACCCAGCGCCGGTGCCCGGGGGTGAAATCGCCGCTCACGGCCAGCGCGCGGGCGGTGGCATCCTGCACGCGCACAGGGAACCCGGCTGCCAGAATGGCGTGGGCGATTTCTGCCAGCCGGTGTGCTGGCTGACCGTCCGGCTCGGTGAGCAGCCGACGCCAGCAAGTACCGCCCCAGTTCAAACCCTGCTGACGCATGGCGTTTGCGAAAACATCATCACGCACCGGCAGGCGCACCTCGATGCGGCTGCCGGCCAGCCGCACCTCCGCAATGAACGTGCTGCGCGCCTCAGCCGGGCGCAGCAAAGCCTCTTCGGCTACCGCTGCAGCCAGATCCGGACACGCAGCATCCGCTTCTGCCGCAAGAATGTCGCTGCGGAAGCGGTCGAACAGCAATGGAAATGCGCTGCCGCGCGAATCAATCCACCAGGAGGCGGAATCCTCCTGCATCAGACGCGCCACCAGCGCATCGAAGCGCGGCAGCGTACCAACTGCTTCTACCAGATCGCGCACCTGTGGCGGAAGAGCGATACGGTCTGCTGCGCTCAGCGCAGCGAGTGCCGCGCTGAGTGCTTCCCTGTCCTGTTCGATGCCGGCCGCCACCAGCGGGCGCAGCTGCATCAACACCTCGATGCGCTGCCGGCGGATTTGCTCCGCCCACTGGATCTGCTTCTCTGTGCCTAAGAGCCTGGCCCAGCCGGCAGCCGCATTGAGGTGCGCGGCGTCTGACGCATCCTTTCTACGCTCCTCTTCGCGGCAGTCGTTGCACAAACTGCCGCGCGATTCATGCCATCGCGCGAGGCCGTCGGCATCCGCGCGGTTTCGACCGCGCACCGCGACAGAGGTGCCACAATTGGCGCATGGGTAATAAGATTTTGCCATGTCAATCTCCTGATGAGACTTTGCCGGCTATGCACCGCCGGCGGGGTGGTATTCAGCCATTAATCGGGCAAGAGCTTCATGTCTTCGCGGCGGACTTTAAAGTACGTGCCGCACGCGAGCAGATGCTCAGCACATCTGCGCGGGCTTCCGCCCACATCTTGCGGGCGGCTGCCTCGGCGGCTGCGGCGTTCTCCGGGGCCTCCCAGAAGATCGCGTTTAGTTCCCAGCGTGCATCGGGGTCCTCGTTGGAAATCTCTGCCATGTCGATCACCCAGTGTTCGAAGGCGAGCTGGGCAGCACCCAGGCGACGGGCGCGGACGTCGAGCGGCTCGGGCTTTCCGCTCAGCAGCTTGAGCGGCGGAGTGGGTGTGTAGCCGCACTCCTGGAGAAGCGCAGCAAGGCGGGCGAGGTGGGTGGTTTTGGTGGCGTTCATGGTTTTCTCCTTTCGAGTTTTCCCGGCTACTCACCGCCGGATGGTCTCGGGCGTCACTGCCCTATGTCCTGAATTATACACGCTATAGCGTGTAATGCAAGTGTTTTTTATGCGATGCCCGCAGCCCGCCGACATTTTTCTAGACGGTCGGTGAGCAGAGTAACGGCGTTGCTCGCCGACTGCGGAGAAACGCCGGCCCGAGCTGCGGCATCAGTGATGGAGTATCCCTCCACCATCACCAGCCTCGCTGCATCTTGTGCGGCTGGGCTGCGGGTCTTGCTGAACGAAGCAAGCGCATCAAACTGCGCGGCACTGATGATCATTGTCATTTCCTCACGACACCGCCACCGGCGCACATCCATCGTAGCCGACGAACTCGCCGTCACTCCATTGTCTCCACCACGCTGACTCTGCCATCGGGCCCTGCTGAACAATGGCATGCACCTGCTCACCCCAGGCGTGCAGATAACCGCCGCGCGCATGTTGGTTTTGCTCGGGCTGCGACAGCAGCACATAGCCTACCTGCGTAAGCATCACCATGCCGCGATTTGGCTTAAAACTGCGTCCGTTGCGTGACACCTCCCACGCGCCACTGCTGGCAATCTCTCGACAAGCGGCAGACATCACGTCATGCTCATCCACGGCAAGCCGATGCAGATATGTCGCAGCTGGAGCCCTCGCATTTTCACGAACCGCGACGTCAAAAATATGCACACTACCGCCTGCAAACCGGCGAGGTGCCATAGGTGCTGCAAGCGTACGCGCAATAACGTCGAGATCGTGGCCATCCAACAACAGCACAACGTCTATGTGCCCGGTGACCTCTTCGACGACGAAATCCGGCTTCGGATCAGGACCCCGGTCATTCACGGTCTTGCGAACGCCCATATTCATCTGCGCCGAGCGCAAGCCGATGGCGAAATCTATGTTTTGCCCTGTAGCGCGTTCCAGTACATGCACAAACCCGCCCACGGCGCTCACTGCAGGCCAGCCGGCTGCCATGTAGCCGCCGGACAGATTGGCAGATTCGGCACGAAACGTTACCTGCACGAAGTCCCCGCGCCAGTCGGACTCTGCCGGAGGCATCACCGGACACTGCAGCAGGCGCAGCCGTCCGCGCTGCTCAAGCAGCAGCTCGCTGTGATTTGACCAGGCAGCTGTATTCGGCTGTACCATCCAGTTCATGTACGGCAGATTTTCATCATTCAGACGGCAATGCCACTCGTGCAGCACCCCGGCGTGCGAAACCGGGGTGACTGCCACGTAATCGTCAGCCCGCCAGTCGCGCGGCAGCAATATCTGCTTGGCGCGCCCATCCTGCAGCGCTGGCACGCTGTATTCAGGCAGCCGGCCCATCAGGCTTGCTACCATTTCGCGCGCTGCGCGCATCTGCGCGGCGTTGGATGGCGCGGCCCAATACTTGCGCCGCATCTGCACACTGCCGGAGTACAGCAGCCCAGCCGGCACCGGACCCACGTCCGGCACGCACAGCGCGGGCTGCTTCAGCCGCGAGTTGATCAGTTTTGGAATGTGGGTCGCGATCATGGAGTTCAGCACTCCATGGAGGCAAAGAACTCGTCAAACGCCTCTTGCGCTACTGCGCGTGCAAGCGCCTCGATGTTCTCGTATTCCTGCGAGTATTCGCCGGAGATTTTGTCGCCATCATCATCGACAAAATCGAACATAGCCTGGAGAGATTCTTTGTCGTCGTCGGCGCTGCTATTCAAGCCGACGGCGTTTGTCGGCTCATAATTTTCGTTCTCTGTTGATTGGTAAGTCAGATAAAAACGGTTGTTATCCAGAGTCACCTCAACGCAAACACTCACCTTGCCGTAGTCTTCAGAGTGCTCAACACCATGATCAACTACATCGAATAAGTTAATTTTTACATTTTGCATTTTCAATCTCCTTGAGAGGTTTCCCGGCTACTCACCGCCGGATGGTCGGGCGTCACTGCCCTATGTCTTGAATTATACACGCTGTAGCGTGTATGTCAAATGTTTTTTACGCGCACATGAAAAACCCCGCACTGGGCGGGGCTGGCCGGTCACAACGTGCCGCGCAGATTCCCCGCACGCGAGGCATGAGCGGAGGTGGTCAGGCCTCCACGAAACCGCAGTGTCGGAAAATCGCCGTTTTCCGGACGCTGCCGTCCTCCTGTATCGCTTCCACCACCTCTCGGCGGGAGAAGGCGTATAGCGGCTTGACGCCATGACGGCGTAGCGCCGCTTCGAGCGGCCCCATGAGCCACGGGGCTCCGCCGATCATCGCGGCGTCGTACTCAAGCGCCGCCGCAAGAGTGGCGATCCCTTCTGCGGCCGCCTCGATGTCGAGGCGGGACGGCAGCGCGTCGAATGTAAGGTACATCCGCAGCGCCTCTAGGGCCTCGCCGCGCAGGTCCTCGACGCCAGCTGCAACCTGCTCAGGCGTCGCCGCGTGTTGGGTCAAGTTAATGATCTTCATTAACTTCTCCAGTAAGTTTGTCTCAGTTTTTCATTGACCGTCGGCCGGTCACAACGTGCCTTTCTTGGCCCGCCGGATCATCCGGCGCAATTTTGGGCGGATTGTTACATCCACAAAATACCAAGACTCTTCTGAGAATGGCGCCGCCGCAATTACTGAGGCATATTTAGATGCCGCGTTAAACACCGTTACCGGTGCAAATCCATGCTTCGGGAGCCCGAGCTCCCGACGAATAGCACGGACGATGGCACGCCGTGCTGCGATGTATCGCCCATACTTGTCTGATTCATCATACGCCGCATTACATGCGGCGTTGTAAATACGGAGGGCGAGCTTGGCGGTGTTGGTGTTGGTGTTGGTGTTCATGATTTTTCTCCTTTCGAGTTTTCCCGCTTACTGACCTGCGGGTGGTCTCGGGCGTCACTACCCTATGTCTTGAATTATACACGCTGTAGCGTGTAATGCAAGTGTTTTTGCATGAAACCTACATTTTTTTTGCAGAGGAAAATGCCGCGCGCGCCTACGGTTCCACCGGCCCGCCCTTCCGATTTGACGGTGCTCCTTTGCCGTATCTGGCGAGTAGGGCGCGAACGCCGGGGTGTGCAAGACACCCCCACGAATCCAAGTATTGCCGGACATCTTCGATATCGATGTCGTCGCTCGGCACCTTCACCGGCTCGGCAGTCCGAGACAAGAAAGGCAGTAAGGCCTCTGCAAGTGCTGCCGCGCCAAGCGAATGCTTGCCATCCACTCTCCGTATTTCTTGCGCCAGATCGTCTACGTCGATCTTCACCGGCTCGGCGGGTTGCGGGGCGGCGTAGAGGTCGATGGATCCAGACGAAATACCGAGCCGCGTGGTTTTGACTGCCTCCAATGCCTTGAGTGTCCGGTCGTAGATCCCTGTATATGCAACCTCTCCCTGTTCGGTGAAGAACGCCGTGGCAACAGGTTGCAAGCTGGATGAAGGTTGCAAGTTGAGGGTTGCATGCTCCGGCTCGGTGGGCGTGATTCCTTGACCATTCTGATGCAGCATCATGGCGAGGTTCGCCACGTCTACGGGATCGCCTTTCTCCACGTGCTCGCGCAGCATGGCCGATAGCTCCGTCGCACTCATATCCTGCCAACCGCCACGCCCTTTTTCCTCTCTGACTCGCTTGAGCTTCGCTTTCATCGCAGCAGCGAACGCATCGACGGCCGCATCGTCTGGGTGTTTACTCACCGACTCGGCGGGTTGTGGAGCCAAATACACCGGCAACGCCGCCAGAAAAGGTGTCGGGCATACCGTGGCGAACTTCCCGTCGCGCAGCATGTCAACCACTGACGGCGTAACCCACCCCACAGGCTCACCCCTGCGCTTGCGGTAGGCTTCGATATGGGCATCTAAATACGCCTGCATCATTGCGCCTGCATCATTCCAGTTCTCCGCGTGTCTCTCGATTAAGTGAAAGGCCACTGCGGGATCAAGAGAAAGCCAATCCTGATTAGTTGAGGGCTTCGTGTTGGAGCGTTGCTTGCGGTCGGCTTCGATGGCGGCTTCTGCCCAGGCAAACAAGCTGTCGCGATCCTCCCCTTGTAGGGTGGTATCGGCCCATTCCGGCAACGGCGGCAGTTCAATATCAATGTCGTGTGTGGTCATCAGTATAAATTCTCCGAATATAGGGTTCCTCCATCTTCAGTGTCTCCACCGACTCGACGGATAATCTGTCCAGCAGACTCTGCAACTTTCCATGCCTCCTGACGATTTAAGAAAGCCCCGTACTGATCAATAAACCCCTGCTCGGTAAATCTCATATCTCGGGTGACACGGTTCTTTGCTTCTCGCCAAATAGCAAATGCTGCGTGCATCATCTGGTCCCAGTGCCGTGCCCCTAAGATAACGGCACCCGACTTGTCTCTGTTTGCTGCGCATACAATCCGACGAGGTAGATCAATATTGTCGTGAGTGTTCATTTCGTTTCCTTTGGTAAGGGGCAACCATTGCGGGCCTCCTTTTTGGCGTCGTCGATGATGTGCTCTACCGCCTCGTCAATTTCCGCTTCGCTCCATCTGATTTCGTCTGACAACACCCAAACCCGTACGGCGTAGCGCAGGCCCATCTGCGCCGCTTCGAGGGCGGCGGCGAATTCGTCAGCAAGCGCGTTAAGCCTGTCAAATTGCCCCGGTCTATCGCTGATTTCTGCCTCGGACCGCAACCTCTCGATCAAGTCGTTCATTGGCCCTTCTCCCCCTCCATCGCGGCGTCGATGGCCGCGTCTCTCATGGCAACGCACGAAAGAGCAGCGTCTGGCGCAACCGGGATGGCTACGTATGCTTCCTGTTCGCTGCGAATCCATCGCGCGTTGTTGATTCCCCAGCGGTACTTGGCCGCGTCCTTCGCCAGCTCGTCCCGTTCGCGAAGCAGGGCAGCGATCGTGTCGGGGTCGCAGGCGCAGATAAGGGATTTATTCGCCATACATTCGTCTAGCTTGGCGGGGATCAGCTCCACAAGAGCTATGACTGGGGTTTTACCTGCGCAGTAATCCTGAGTAACTACGCTGTATAGCGGCCCATCAGCCCACGGCCCCGGTGTCGGCCCCATCGCCAGCGCCCGGCGGATGTTCTCGTAGCGGTCAGTCATTCCCCATCCCCCTCAATGCGGCGGGCGTGGTCGATGGCGACACAAGCAGCGCTGTAGCTCATCACCGCCATTCGATCTAGGATTTCACGGCAACGAGTGCGCGTCTCTGCGTCGGTATGATCTTCTGTTAACCATCGGAACCGCTCCGCATCCTCGCGCGCCGCTTCGATGGCGGCGGCTAGTTGGTCACGTTCGGCGATGGGAGTGGCGTAGAGTGGCTGACCCTCTTTGCGATGGATGGGGTGAGTTTCCTCGGACCGGATCAGGACGCCGCCCCATTTGTATGCTACTGGCTGCGCGTTTCGAGCGTAGCTAATGTGCGATTGAATTGCTGCACGGACGAGTTTGTTAGCGAGATGGACTACACCTTCTGAGCCTGTGCCTTCCTCGTAGATATGATCAATGAGCGCATCAAACTCAGGCATGCCGACCACGCTCACTTCAAGCGGGCCTGGGTTGTAGTCTGGGGCTTTCGGCGGAGGTGGGCTGTACTTCACCACTGCGCGGCAGATTTCTCCGATCTTTTCGTGATCGGCGTATTCGTTAAGGAATGACTCTTCGTCCATCCGCACGCCCCCGACCTCACATTCCAGCTCGTACGTCGGTTTCTCCGGCACCAGTTTCCAGCCTGCCGGAACGGCCCAGCCATTTTGATAAGTCACATTCATTCCCGGCTCCTGTTACTCCACAAAACAAGTCCCCAGCACCAACCTCCGGCGAAGCACGCGGCGAAAACCGCGAACCAGACTCCACGATCCATCCCCGCCAAAAAACCTGCGAGCGTCATGAAGATGGCTACAGGGACCCCCGGATGGTCCTTCAGGCGCTGCCAGTAAGTACGGCGCGTGGTCATGCTTTCGTCTCATTCGCCAGTGCAGCATCGGCAATCTGGTGTATGTCGCCCAGCCTGGCGGTGAGTTCGAACTGGTCAGATCGCATCGCCAAATCAATCGAGCTTCGGCTCCGGATATCTTCCAGCGCCTCCCGCAGAGCGCCCGCCTCCGCCCGTGCTGCTTCGAGAGCAGCGATGGCGAGGGTTGCTTCGTCTGCCGCCTTGTCCACCTCGGCAGCGGTAGCCGCCAGCTTTGCGCCCCACGGCGATTCGCGTAGCACTCGCGCCGCAGAACGCAAATCGCCAACGTGGTCACGCAGCCACTTCACCGCCTCATCTAAGGTCATGTCAGTCATTGCTGTTCTCCTTCCCATGGCCGGGGCCCGGTGGGGTGGGGGGCTCGCCGTCAATCGGCTCGGGCCACTTCACGGCTGGGCACCACAGGCACGTCTGGCGGCCGGACGCTTCGGGGATCGACCAGAAGTGCTTGCCGGTGGGAAAGGTGCAGTCAGTCATTCCTCACCTCCTGCCCACCTTCCCCGCGCGCCTGGTCGATGGCGGCGTCGGCTTGCTCGGGGTGTATTCCATCGCAGTCCCCGAGTAGCGCGTAGATCTCTCCCCCGTCCATTTCGCGCAGGGCGCGCCAGCGCTCCGCGTCCTCCCGCTCCTGGGGGTGCAGGGCGGCTCGGGCTTGCCATGCCTTCCACATCCAGGCCACGACATGACTGCGGTACAGGTCACCATCCCCCGTAACGCAGAGGCCATGATTGGATGCGAACGCCTCGAAGTCGGCTCTTTCCTGTTCGGTGGTCATCAAAAAAGCTCCATTTGCCCATCCGCGTTCAGCGGCATCAGGCGGTAATAGGTTTCAACAAGTTGGTGCGAGGGCTGGCACCAGCGTGACGCCTCGTCCCCGCGCCGGTATCCAATGCATAGGGGGAATTCTCCTGTGTGAACTGCCGGGCGCCATACGCCAGGAACCAGGGCTGGCAGCAGGTTTATGTAACTGCCGCGCCTGACGTTTCCGTCATCGAACGGCTGCCCTTCCCGCATGCCCCATCGCTCGTATTCGATTGCGGGGAAATCGAGGTTCTTGTCTTCTGCGGGATCGAATAGCTGCATCACTCGGATGCAATACCCGTACCGAAGTATGCCGATGGGCCGCAGGAACGCGCCCAGCGGCGGCAGCAGCTCATTCATGGCTGGCCTCCCGCTCCGGCTGTAGGCGTCACAGCCTTCGCAATCGCGGCTCGGGCGCGGCGCAGTGTGTCGCCTTCCATGGGGGATATGGTTTCGATCAGATCCACGGCTTCGACGAGCGCGGACAGCAGATCAGGGGCGGCAGCGATGAGACGGGCGTTATGCATGCCCTCGTCCTTGTAGGTGTTCACCTGCACATGCGCAACGGCGCATTGGCTGGATCCGGTTCGTGCGTCCAGAATCAAACTGCCGTGCTCTTGGAAGGTCCAAGGGCCGGGAGAATGTTTCGTGATCATCTCGGTCTCCGTAATGTGTGCCAGTTCATTCAAGCCGCCTACGGCGCGGCTTAACTCAGGTGTTCGCCGGCACGCGCTTGAACAGCACGCTGCTCTCGTCGTTGCGCGCCCACGGCATGCAGCGGTGGTTCGTCAGTGTAAAGTCGGTTTCCGGGCGCTGGCACTCAGGACGCCAGTCGCAGGCTCGGCAAATGTTGCTGCCGTCTTTCGGCTTAGCCTCTGACTTGAGGACGGCGAAATATCCTGCTGGCGCTTCTTTCGGGTCGTGCCGCACTTTGTCGAATAAGTCCGCTTGCATTCATGACTCCTTTGTCACAAAAAGGCCGGATCGTCGTACAAGCTCAGGCATGACCAACACAGCGGCCTGGCGCCGTTTGGCGCTCCGACTGGCACCCATCGGTCGCGCGGAACAAAACGGCCGCAATCACGGCACCGCGTCTGGTATTGAGTCAGCGCCGAACAAGTCGGTGAAGCAGACGCCTGCAAGCTCTGCGGTTCTTCTTTGAGTTCGGTCACGTTCATGACTCCACCTCAAAACGGAATGTCATCCCCAAAATCATCAAATCCTCCGCCGTCACCCTGCGGCTGCGCGGCGGGGGCAGGGCGGGCGGGTACGATGCCGTCGCGCTGTGATGCCGGCGGCGGGGCGGCGGGTGGGGGAGTGTCGGCGGTGCCACCGGGGCGGCTACCAAGCATCTTCATCTCGTCGCCACGGATCTCGGTGGTGTAGCGATCCTTGCCGTCCTTGTCCTGCCACTTGCGCGTCTGCAAGCGGCCTTCGATGTAGATCTGGCTACCCTTGCGCAGGTACTGGGCGGCGATTTCGGCCAGACGTCCGAAGAACACCACGCGGTGCCATTCGGTGGCTTCCTTGCGTTCGCCGGTGGCCTTGTCCTTCCAGGTTTCGGTGGTGGCGACAGCGATATTGCAAATCGCGTCGCCTGACGAGGCGTAGCGGGTTTCCGGGTCTCGGCCAAGGTTGCCGATCAGCATGACTTTGTTGAGTGAGGCCATCATTCCTCCGTTTTAAATATGTTGTTAGCTGCTCTTTGCTCACCTTCGCGCTTGCCCATGTCGAACCATGACTTCGTTACGTACTCCAAGTTGTCGCGCACCATCTTTCCATTTCGGCAGGCCTTAAACATCAGGCAGGCGGCAAACGGGTGGTATTCGCCAAGTTGCACAGGCATCCCGCATTCTTGGCATGTTTGGGTGTATTCGCTCACATCAACCTCCGCAGCTAACAATTCATTCAAGCCGACGCCGCTTCGCGGCGCGGCTTAACTCAGGTGTTATGCGTCAAATCAGTCGCGCCTTCTCAAGTTGCGCCTTTACCAGCGTCACAGCCCATTTCTTGTGGGTGTTCCCGGCAATCGCTATATGCCTTTTCGCGGCATCCACTACGCCAATGAACCGCCGCTTCTCGGATTTCAGGACTTCGTTTTCCGCACGCAGGCGCGCTATCAGCGCATCTGCTCTGCGAAGGTCTTCCTCGGCATCGTCTGCGCGGCGCTTGGCCGCTTCTGCCGCCTTCTCGTATCGCGCCACCTGCGAGCACAACCCGCTCAAGTATCCGCGCTCCACGGTCACCGTCTCTGCCGCCTCGTCTGCAATCCGCCGCCGGATTACCCTGTCGCCTCTCTGTCTCGCCCCTGCGCCCATGTCGTATCTCCTGTTTAGTGTTGCGAGCGCATAACCCGGCGCTCGTTCGGACGGGCCTGACGGCCCGCCGCACAGCTAAGCGTTGTCAAACATCAGCACGTCAGCCAGTGCCTCTATCGAATCCATCAGCACGTGTCTGTCGTCGGTCAGATGCACTTCAAGCGGGTTTTCGCCCATGCGGCACTCCCAGCAGTAGTACGCAAGCCAGTCGCCGCCGTCGCCAACCGTCCGCGCCAGCATGTCGGTATAGCCATCCCATGCGGCCCAAACCGCTTCAAAAAGCGGGCTTTCAGGCGCCATATGCACAACTGCGGTCAGCGCATCCATCTGCGCCTCCAGCCTGGTGTGGGTGTCCTGCCACTTTTTCAGTAGCGTGATCAACTCATCGCGTGTCATGCTGCCTTCTCCTGCTGCTTTTTCTGCCACGCCCGCACTTTTTCAAGCTGCTCGAACGCGGCGATATACAGCGCCCCGCTGCGACGGCTCCAGTAGTCGCGGCTGGTTTCAACAAGCAAATGCAGCACCTGCAATTCCGCACTGCTGCAACCAAGCTTCCCGGTGTCGGTGTAGCGCTCATAGATGTTTTGCAGTGCGATCAGTGCTGCCTCAGTAGCCGCCTGCGTGCTCGGGTCCGGCCTCTGCTGCGGGAAAAGCTCGATTGCCACCCGCATCATGTCCATCGCATCTTCCAGCGACAAATAATGCGACGGCTCCGCGTGGCCGAACCGGAACGCTTGCAGCGCCATCTGAAGCTGGATCTCGTATCCCGGCAGAATCACCTGGTTCATCACGCAAGGTGCCGCCGCCGCTTTGTGCTTGATCAGCTTGCCGCGCTTACGCATCGCTGCGCCCCTCCAGCCACTTCCGGCCAGCGTCGGTCACGCTCCAGCGCAGCACGGGCGCGCTCAAAGTTTTTACCCACGTCTTTTCGATCAGGCCGTGCCGATGGATTGTGGTGAGTAATAGCCACAGGTAGTCATGTTTGAGCCCAATATCGTCTGCCACGTCTGCAGTCATGCAGGCGCCGCCGCGCGCGATGATGGCCTTCATCACCTGCGCAGTCCTGCGCGGCAGTGTCCGGGCTGCTTTTTGCGTGGGCTGTGCGGCCAGCGCAATGCGCGCTTGCAGCTCGTCAATCTGCCCGATAGTGGCAAACACCCAGCGCGACGCCGTGCCAGGTTTTGGCTCCAGCTCGCGATGCACAAGCCCACGGGCCTCAAGCGCAAGCAGCGCATTGCGCACCGTCTGATCGGTGCGCATGGTCTCGGAAATAACTTCCGCATACGTCGCCGGCCCGTGTGCTACCAGCATCTGATAAACGCGCTTTGCGGAACCCGTCAGTCCATCGAGCTGCTGATCAACGCTCTCCGTCAGCTCAACGTCTTCCGTGTCTTCCGTGTCTTCTGTAGGGTCAGACCTGCGCCCCCGCACTGGTGGCGGCGGTGGTGGCTGTAGGCCTAGGAGGATTGCAATTGGTATCTGCATTGGTTCAATTCCCCTGCTCGATGTCTGCGTTGTTATCGATGGTGCTGTCAATCAGCTCGTCCGGCAGCGGGTGGTCACTCTCATGCCCCCGCAAAAGGTGTATCGCGCCAGACAGTCCATCAGGCGCCCCCGAGGGTCGGGGCCGCCGGCGCACAGATGGCACCGGCAGCCCGTCTCGGGGCTGCTAGTGAGGCGAGACACCGGCCCTGGCTCGCTCGATGATCTCGCTTGCAACGACATTCGCGACGAAGGCTTCAAGGTCGTCTCGCAACGACTTTGCGATTCTCTTCACGTCAGCCTCGGATTCGGCGCACTCCACCATAGTAAACACGGTTATTGCCCCGGCGTAGAACGCGGCCTCCATATCGCGGATCGCGGCCTCGGTGCGCTGTGGATTGATGCGCAAGATGGCGAGGTATTTCTCGCAGATCTGGGTGATCGTTTCCTTCGTGTTCATGGCGCCCTCCTTACCGTCCAGTACTGCCGAACCCGCCGTCGCACGGTCGGTGTCGGACAGATCGGCAACCATTTCGAACTCGATTCGCTCAACTGGGACGATCTCGGCTTGTGCGATGCGGTCGCCGGGCTCGACTACGAACGGCCGGTCTCCGTCGTTGTGAAGGCGAACCATGATTTCGCCGCGATAGTCGGAGTCGATCACGCCTACTGAGTTGGAGAGGCGGATTCCACTCTTAAAACCATGTCCGCTGCGGCTGTAGATCGCCATCTTGTAGCCAGTGGGGATTTCGAACGCCAGGCCGGTACGCAGGGTGGCGGCAAACATCGGAGGGATTTCCGCGCTGTCTATTGCAACCAGATCGAAGCATGCTGCACCGTGCGTTGCGTAGCGCGGCGGCTGTGCGTCTGGGTGGATGGGTTTGATCTTGATGTGCATGTGTTTTCGTCCAATAAAAACCCCGCTAATGGGGGGGCGGTGGTTGAAATTAATTTAGAAAAGCGAGAACTGAGCTTCCGGTGGGCCAGGGCTGCAGTCAGCGGCTTCCCGCGCCACGTAGCAAACGGTTCGATACTCGTGTCCAAGAAATCCGAATGCAGCGCGGACTCCTTCGCCGAGCATGCCGACGCCGGCGCACAACTCAATTCCGGTAAGTACAGCCATGCCATACGGGCTCCAAGCAAAGGGCCGCTATGACAGCGGCCCGGTGAGCATGAGGATGTGGGCGAGGGTCATGCGAGCATATCCAGTTGCTTGACGTTCTCCGCCTCGTCCAGGTTGCGGCGCGCGAGGGCGAAGTACGACTCCTTGAGCTCGGCGCCGATGAACTTTCGGTCCATCTGCAGGGCCACGTAGCCCTCACTGCCAATCCCCATGAAAGGCGAGAACACAACGTCACCCTCTCGGCTCCACAATTGCATAGCGCGCTCGATCACGTCGAGCTGCAGCGGGGCAATGTGCCGCTCGTCGTCGGTCGCTCGGGCGTTCTGATACTGCAATGTGCGGGTTTGGTTAATGTCCATCCAGACAGGCGATGCGTACCGCTGCCATGTGTCGATGTTGGTCGATTCATCGCTGCCGACAACCCACAGCGTGACGCCATCTGCCCGCTGAATAGGCCGGAATCCTGGCGGCGGCTCATCGCCGACGTAGTATTCAAGCTCTCCCTCAATGGGTCGCTCGTTGTCGCCGGGTTTGCGCATCACCACCAAGTAATCCGCGATGCCCTGGCGCGACAGACTTGAGTCCTTTTTGAGCTGCTTGTGCAGCAGGCCCAAGGCTTTCGTGCGCTGCATCGCCACTACCGGGTCTTTCCAGATGCAAACTTCGGAGTGGTAGATAAAGCCCGCGTCCTGGAAGGCGCGAATCAGATCACCCCGGAAGTCCTTGATGCCGATGTAGCCATCGTTCGCCTTACTGGTGGGCAGGTTCATGCAGTGGACAGCCATCAGCCTGCCGGGTTGAAGGATGCGGTACATTTCGGTGATCAGGAAACCGAAGTGCATGAAGAACTCCGCATCGTCCTTGCAGTTACCCATGTCGCGCTCGTCGTTGCTGTACGTGTAGAGCGAGGAAAAAGGGGGCGAGTACACGATGAAGCCGATGGAGTCTGTCTCAAGCTCACGGGCCACTTCGACGCAATCCGCGTTGTAGGCTATCCAGTTACGTCCCTGTGCGTAATCCTTCACTTGCATGTTTCACCTGTATGAATGATGGGCGCGGTGCCACGATCTGCGGCGTATATGCGCGTAGTTCGTTGCGGGCACGATCAAACCCTTGGAAGAAGCTGGCTGCGATTTTTGCCATTTCCTCCATCATCGTGTCTGCCTGAATTTGTTTCCGCCTGATGTTTTCGACCACGGCGCCTTCGGTGTCGGCCGTAATGACCCAGGCCGTTACGTCGCGCTTCTGGCCTTGGCGCCAGCACCGGCGGATGGCTTGGTAATACTGCTCGAATGAGTCGGACAGGCCGACAAAGACCATCTGATTGCAGTGCTGCCAATTCATGCCAAAGCCAGCGAGCTTCGGCTTGGTAATCAGCACTCGGTGCTTGCCAGTGGAAAACCCGAGCATGCGGTCGGCCTTGTCATCGTCTTTGTCTGCGCCGGAAACCTGCACCGCGTCGGGTATCAGCTTTTCCAGTAGGTCGCCTTCGTCATTCAGGCCGCACCAAACCAGCACCGGGCCCTCCAGGCGATTGACGATCTCTGCAGCCTTCTCGCACCGGGCCTGAAGCGTTTCCCTGCGGGCCTGTAGACGCTCCGTTAGAGATTGTGCGACGGTGGGGAATAGGGCATCGGTTGCTTCCGTCTCGATCTCTACCTGCTGTATATCTAACCTCGGCAGTTCGGGCAGCGCGGCAAACCCATAATCTGAGGGGTCGCGCATGATGATTGACCACGTAGCCAGCCATTCAAAGAACTTCTGCTTGCCGTGTCCCTTGAGCCGCCACTTTGCGGTGTCGCCTCCATCGTGGATGAAGAACGTGGCGAGCATTTCCACCTGCGTCATGATTCCAAGGAACTCGGCTTGCGTGCCAAGCTCCATGAAGTCGTTTGGGGCGGGGGTGGCGGTAGCCGATAGCCTGTATGGAATGACGGAAGCGCCCTCAGTGAGCTGCCGCCGAATCTTCCCTTGGATGCCTTTCATGATGCTTGACTCGTCGAGCACGATGCCGGAAAACAAGCCGAAGTCCACGTTATGCAGATTCTCGTAGTTGGTAATGCAGATGCATTTCTCTACGTCAGCCATGCTGCGAATGATCTTGGTTTGGTAGCCGAATTGCGCAGCCTCACGGTTGATCTGATGGCCTACAGCCAGCGGCGCGAGATGCAGAACCGGGCCTTGCGTGTGCTCAACCACAGCGCGACCAAATTCCAATTCATCCAGCGTTTTCCCTAGGCCGGTATCTTTGAATATCGCGGCCTTCCCCCTTGCGAGCGCCCACTCCACAGAGGCGCGCTGGTAGTCGCGCAGAGGCGAATCGTCGGGGCACTTGTATGTGAAGCCCGACTCCGGCTGACGGAAGTGCTTGTTGTTGATAAAGTCTTCGTAAGCGGGCACGCGCATACCGCCCCGACTTATTAGGTCGGGCGCCTCATGGGTGGTTGTGGGTCGGTAACGCTTGGAGTTCATGCGGCGATACCCTCGCTCGATTGCGTCAGGTAGTCGAGAATCCCTCTGTCCGCGGCGTATCTCGCGACTGCACGGACCTCGGCATCAACTTCGGCGTCAAGCGCCGAGTACGGGTACAGCACGAGGTCGTCACGCTTGGAGAAGTAGATTCCATCGCGCAGGTCGAGGCGCACCAGCCGGTAGACGACAGACCTCACGCCGAACACGCGCATGTAGACACGCCATTGCCAAGCGTCAATGTAGTCGGCAGGATTGAACTCCTTGCCAACCTTGGTTTTGATTTCGTCAGCCATCAGGCCGCGCAGGTAATCCGCTTTGCCGACGATAGCGATGGGGCCGAACTCTGACGGAATGACGACGCTCGCTTTCTTGACCTCGGGCACCCCCCCCCGGCACCACGACAAAGCCGCGTCAGCGGTTTCCGCATCGAACACATAGCCGTCGCATGTGTACGCGGCCCCCTCTGGCGCAGCGGGATCTCCTGCGCACCCACACCGGCCTTCGGCGATGCCATGGAATGCCGTGCCTATTTTCATGGCCTCGGACGGCTCCATTGGGTCTCGCCGAATGCGCGCGTCAAGCTCTTCCGTGCTGATAAACTCCGCAGTCTTGTACAGGCGGAATGAGTCAAGCAGCGTGGCAGATACCCGATACATTACGCAACCTCCACAGCCTTGTACGTACCGGACTTCTTGTCAGGCACAAGACCAAGCGCCTTCGTCCTGGCAACCAACAGCGCCTTGACCTGCGATGCCACCGGATCTGCAAGTTTCTTCACTTCATCCAGTCGGGAGTTGATGTCGTCGGCTGTTTCGCACTCGCTCAGGACCGTCCGCCAGTCCTCAACCTGCTTGAGAGCGGCCTTCTGGTCCTCGCTCAGCTTGTTCATGGCGTCTTTGATGTCGCTAATAACGTCGCCCAAGAAACGAGGGTTAACGGCCGTAGGCGGCACCACGAGCGGCGAGAAGCCAGCGGCATTCTTACCGACCCACTTGTCGGTGGGCGAGAAGTCCAACACCCGGTCGCGCCCCACCGTGTGAAGGTAGCCAACGGCATCAGCGGACTTGATGACCTCGCCATAGCTGCCACCCTGGATGTCGGGCCGGATGATCAGGTCGTCGCCGTTCTTGTCCTCTTTGTCGTGGGCGATCAAAACGATGTCCTTGCCGTAGCTCATCAGCAGCTTGAGCCAGCCGGAATAAGCCGACTTGAGCGCCCCGTAGCCTTGCAGCGACAGCGCGCCCCCGTAACCCTTGAGCTTCGGGTTATCGGAAATCAGATGCGCCGCCAAGCAATCCAACAGGCGGCCTACGGTATCAACGATGATGGTCTTGTACGGAGACAAGTCATCCGCGCTCATGCCTGACACGTCCGCCCATCTCTCAACCTGTACGGTGTCACCGCGATTCACGGCGCGATGTGCACCCCGGTCGAAGTCGAGCATCAGGGGCGATTCCGCGCCAAACCCTAGCGTGGACTTTCCTATTCCAGGCTGACCATACACCGCGACCACAATGTTCTTTACTTGGATTGCCTCTTCGGCCTTTACGATCTTGAGCATGTCGATATCCTCCAATAACTCTCTTTGACCATGTTGTCGCTCTTCTCAAGCGCACTCATGCCACAACCCCGAACCAGTGAATGGCAGCATCCACAGCGGCCAGCGCGCACACGGCGGCAAATACAGCGCCGTCACGGCTGATCTTTGGTGCTCGACGTGCTGCCGCCTTGATCCTCGCGCGGCGGGCTTGATAGAGCGCACGCAACTTGCGTTCTGCAAGCTCCGGCGCATTCAACTTTGCCCAGTCGTATTCAATTTGGGCCATGCGCTCGCGTGTCCGTGCGATTGAGAGGCGGGCGAGGGTGATGAGGTTCATCATGCGTGCTCCCGTAATATGACGCGTTGCCGAACAATTCGAGCAACGATGGATTCGTGGTTTCCCAAGGTGCTGCCGGCCGGGACAACCTGGTTGGCATCGAGGCAGCCGATGTCAGCGGCTACCAGGTACGCCTCGCCGTTATACAGTCGCCAGGAGCCCGGGAACACATCTTGGCGCAGTTGGAAAACAAGAAAGTCGCCAGTGCCATTAGGCAGCGCTCTTACCGGTCGGCCGTCGGACAGGCGCCCAATGATGGGGGACGTTCTCATGCCCAGCCCTCCCCAATTCGGCTGTAATCGGCGGGGCTTTCCATTTGAGCGATGGCCGCTTCGTCTTCCAGCTCGCGCAGGATTTCTTTCATGCGCTGTGGCGCATGCTTCCCTGCATAAGCACGGATGACGCGCTGAACGCCAGCAATTAGCAACTGGCCAACGCTAAGGGCATCGTTGTCACGAATGGCTGCGCATACGGCATCCCATTCCTCTGTTGTCATGTCGCCGGATGCGTCGCTGATCCATTCCAGCGACTGCATCCGCTCGGTGTAGATTTGCTCGATTGCTTCGAGCTCAATCAATCTCAGCGCTTCTTCGTAACGGTCTCGTTCGGGGTCGCGCGGATCGAGCGCAGACGCCCGATGCAAATAAGCGAGAGTCATATCGGTTCCCCAAAAAAATGCCGAGTGTGGCCAGATTGAGGCAGCAGCTCGGCGTAGTGGGAGGGAGGGATTGACCTGCTCCACCGCCTGAAGGCGGGAGATTCCCAAATCTCGCGAGTTGGGTTCCTGTTTCATCGTTCGGCGCTCCTTGGGTTACCCCGCAGAGTCTTCTCCGAACTCCGCAGGCTTAAAATCCGGGCGGCCCGCCCGTATCTTTATCGTGCAGCCGCAGCATGTCCGCCCCGGAGATGATCGCCAGTCCAGCTTCGCGAATATTCACGGCAGCATTGATGTCTCGGTCGTGTTCCGTGCTGCACTCCGGGCACGTCCAGGCGCGCGTCGCCAGATCCAGCGACTTCAGGACGTGTCCGCAGCACGAACAGCGCTTGCTGCTCGGGTAGAAACGGTCGATCTGCACAAATGTGCGTCCGTACCACGCCGACTTGTATTCGAGCTTCCGAACAATCTCCGACCAGCCAACGTCCGCAATCGCGCGGGTGAGACTGTGATTCCGAAGCATGTTCTTGACTTGCAAACTCTCGGCGCTGATCACTTGGTTTTCGCGCACCAGCTTCATCGTGAGTTTGTTCGTCCAGTCGTTGCGGGCATCCGCAACGCGGGCGTGCAGCCGGGCAACCTTGATTCGCGCTTTCGCACGGTTCTTGGAGCCCTTCTGCTTTCGCGACAGACGGCGTTGCGCCGTGGTCAGTCGCTTTGAAATCGACAACAGAAACTTCGGGTTGGCGATCCGCTCGCCCTCGCTCGTGATGAGCGCGTCCTTCAAGCCAAGATCGATGCCGACGACTTTCGCGACGACCGGCAACGGCTTGATATCTTCCTCGCACAGACACGACACGAAGTAGCGGCCAGCGCAATCCTTCGTGATGGTGACACTCGACGGGGCCGACGGCAGTTTTCGCGACCAGCGCACGTTCAGCGGCGCATCCTGCTTCGCCAGCCACAACTGCCCGTCCTTGATGCGGAAGCCATTGCTCATGTAGCGCGCCGACTGCGGGCCGTGCTTGCTCTTGAATGTCGGGTACTTCGCGCGCTTCTGGAAGAAGTTCTTGAACGCCACATCCAGATTGCGCAGCGACTGCTGCAAGCAGACGTTGCTGACTTCGTTCAGCCACTCGGTTTTCGGCTGCTGCTTAAGCAAGGTCAGCATCTTCGCTGTGTCGTTGTAGCCGACGCGCTTTTTCTCGTTGAAGAAGCTGTCGGCTCGAACGCGCAGGAAATGGTTGTAGACGAAGCGCGCGCAACCGAACGTCCTGGCAAGCTGGTCGGCCTGCTCGGGTGTCGGGTAAAAGCGAAATTTGTAGGCGCGCTGAACCATGAAACATATCTTAATGCATTACATTCACAACGTCAAAGACAAAGACGGCTATGCCGTCCGCGCTATCCTTCCCCGCCCTGAAGGGCGGGGCTTCTCGGGCTTTCCGGTGATAGCTCGGCTGTTTATGGGGGGTGTCACATCGAAGCGGGCCGGTGCTGATCTCCGGCTTTCTGGCTTCACAGGTACGACGGGCCGCATTTCACCGTGCATCTAGCGGACCATTTCTGCTGAATCCCCAATCGCGATTCCTTGCGTCACGGCGGGTTTGTCACACATCGTCGTCGCGCATCAGCCTGCGCATTCCGCTTCGATGTGCCCACTCTTGCGAATGGGCCAGTTGCGAGTTACAGCGTCTCGCGCCGTTGCAGGCCGTAGCCTTCGGCTGTTTTGCCCGGCTCATCCGTCCGGGACTCAAGCGCAGCGCGATTACCAGCGCCATCGCGGCAGGCGCCTGTCTTTCGACAGCTCAACTCCTCCGGGCCTTGCTCTAACCGTAAGAGCGGATTCCGGGTTCGTTGTTTTCGTCCTCTTGCTTCTCTCGCGGGACGGTATGGGGCGAGCCGCGCCACCCAAAAAGGGCCGTCTTGATGCGCGGTATTTATCCTGCCAATTTGTCAAAGATCGCATCTGCTTCGATGCGGGCAGCGATGTTGCTGCGTTGAGTTAATATTAGTCGGGAAAATTCTTTTTGTAAATAGCCTGGCTATAATTTTTGCATGGGAACCACGTCCGGCTGTGGTGTGTGCAAGTTATCGCATCTGTTGCGGTGGGCGTAGCAGCTTTGGTTTTTGGGGGTCGCTAATGTCAGCGTTGCAAACATAGTAGGCGATCACGAGCCCCCCAAACTGATTTTTAGCTCTGAGCCTTACTGTGACTGAGCCTCTGTTTGTTTGTCGATTCAGATCATAGACATAACCGTCGTAATGGCCGAATTCCGCAGATTTAGGGTCGTGCAGGTTGTGCTTTATGTTTACTTCGCAAAGCGCTGAGAGATTGATCTTCAAGTCTCTTTCTTCCCGCTCTCTCGCCAAGCGCCGTTGCTCAGCTTGATATGCAGGGTCGCGCTCACGGGCTTCAGCCTCGCGTCTTGCTTTTTCCTGCCGGACCATGCGTTGTTGCTCCAGCCTTTCTTGTTGCTCAACGCGCTGCGCTTCCGCCGCTATTGCCTTTACACGCCGTTCGTTTTTCTCAGATACCCACGAATACCCGGCGCCACAGAAAATTACGGCCAAAAAAATTACCTGCCACTTCTTTACTGGCTTTTTATCATTGTCTGGCATCTCATCCTCTTGAATTGACATCATCCCCGGGCTGAATGGCGGGCTTGTCGCGCACCGAGTCAGACTGTTGATATATTTAATTACGCGGGCTAGTATAGCACCCATGAACACAGTCAAACTCATTAGAAAGCGCCTTGGGATGACACAGGCCGAGCTCGCGTCGGCAATCGGTGTGACCCAAGGGAACGTTTCGCACATCGAGCAAGGTCGCCAAGAGGTGACGCCGGGCGTCGCGAGACGAGTGATTGATGTGGCCGCAACTCGCGGAGTCGTTGTAACGTTTGACGACATCTACCGGGAAGCCAAGCTCGACGCATCCGGCTACACCCGGAGCGTACCGCCTGATCGCGGATTTCTCGAAGAAGAGGCAGAAGAATGACGACTCAGGCCCCGCTCGTGCCAGCGGATTGCGACCTCCGCGACTTCGCGTTCATGCCTGTCGACGTGCAGATGCGGGCGGTTGTGCGTGGGGGGGAGGCGATGCAAACCAGCCGCCCCGTACATGGAGGTGCGTAATGGGTGCGCGCAAAGGATTTGAGGCGATTCCGTCCGGCCTGAAAGGGACGGGGAAGACAAAGGCCCGCGTCATTGGGGCGGGAACCCCTCGGCGGGCCTTCTGAAGAGGAACAAATTATGAACGAAGGGAAAAACAAGCGCAAGCAGGTTTCAAAGTCTGCTCGCTTTGAGGTGTTCAAGCGGGACGCATTCAAGTGCCAATACTGCGGCAGGTCTTCGCCTGATGTAGTTCTTGAGGTCGACCACATTCATCCGGTCAGCAAGGGCGGTGAAAACGACATCATGAATCTTGTCACCTCATGCCGTGATTGCAACTCCGGCAAGAGCGACAAGACGCTTGACGATTCAAGCGCGATCCAGAAGCAGCGCAAACAGCTCGAAAAGCTCAACAAGCGGCGCGAGCAACTGGAGATGATGGTTCTGTGGCGAGAGGGGCTTGAAGAAATTGCAGCAAACGCCGCAGATGCGATTGTCGATCAGATCAACAAGGTGATTGACGGGCACTGCTACCTGAACGAAGCGGGGCGCCGTGCTGTTCAGGTATGGCTTCGCAAGTTTTCTGTGTCTGAGCTAATCGCTGCTATCGACCAGTCCGCCGCGAAACGCGCGATCAACAGCGTCGCTGATGCTCAAGAGTTCGTTGCGCTGATCCCGAAAATCGCGGCGATGAACAGGAAGCCGGAAGTAGATCGCCGCCTGTATTACATCCGCGGGATCGTTCGCCGCCGGATGTACTGCAACGAGAACCAGATCTTCCCGCTGATGCGCAGCGCATTGTCTGCTGGGGCGGATGTCGAATGGATCGAAGAGGTCGCAAAGACCGCGCGCAACTGGACTGAATTCCGTTCCGAGATGGAGGAGGCAGCAGGATGATCGACGCACGAATCAGCGTCGGCCTGCCGTCGCACCCGAAGACGAAGAAGCTGATCCGCCGGATCGGGGAGGCGGGGGCGTGGCGTCTCGTGTGCCTTTTCCTATGGGTTGCTCAATCACGCCCAGATGGAGACCTGGCCGGGATGACTGGCGAGGACATCGAACTGGCTGCCGACTGGCAAGGCGAGGAAGGGGCGTTCATCAGGACACTCATTGAAGTCGGGTTCATTGACGGCGAGGAATGTGCGTATGTGATCCATGACTGGGCGGAGCACAACCCGTGGGCGTCCGGAGCGGGCGCACGATCGGAAAAGGCGAAGTGGCTTGCGCTCTGCAAACACCACGGACGAGAGAAGGCTGCAGAAATGATGCCGGAGTACGCAGCACGTCTGCATTCGCCTGCTAGCAGCAAGGAGGCACCAGGCGATGAGTCTGCTACTAGCATGCGATCCGCAGCCAATAGCAGTGCACCGTCTCCGTCTCCGTCTCCGTCTCCGTCTCCGTCTCCGTCTCCGTCTCCGTCTCCGTC
>JAVEVA010000085.1:0-12497 GCA_034005275.1 Thauera sp.
TGTCGCGATGGCCCACCACATCGACCCAGCCACGTGATTCGAGGGTCTTGAGGATGTTGGGCGAGACCGCAACCCCGCGCACATCCTCGATGTCGCCGCGCGTCACCGGCTGGCGGTAGGCGATGATCGCCAGCGTTTCCATCACCGCACGCGAATAGCGCGGCGCTCTTTCTTCCTTGAGACGGTCGAGGTAGGGCTGGTACTCGGCCCGGGTCTGAAAGCGCCAGCCACTGGCCAGTGCCACCAGCTCCACCCCGCGTCCGGCCGCCTCCCAGTGCGCGCGCAGCTCTTCCAGCAGCTTGCGCACCATCTCCGCGCCCGGATCCTCGTCAAACAGGCGACGCAGCTCGCTGACCGGCAAGGGCTGGCTGGCCGCCAGCAGCGCGGCTTCGACAATGCGCAGCTGCTGGTCGGGAAAAGGCGCCGCGACGAGTTCGGCAAAGCACGGCAACTGTTCAGGATTCATCATCCACTCCGGCCAGCAGCTCATCTTCAGTTTCGCTGTCTCCCGCGCCCTCCGCTCCGCCAAGGCGAACATAGATCGGCGCAAACGCTTCATTCTGCGTCACCACCACCATCTTTTCCTTCACCAGTTCGAGCACCGCCAGGAAACCGACCACCAGACCCGAGACGCCAAGCCCAGGATCGAACAGCTGCTCGAAAGCGACGTAATCGCCACGGCGCAGCTTGCGCAGGAGATCGGTCATCGTTTCGCGCACCGACAGCTCTTCGCGGTCGATGCGGTGATGCTGGGTGAGGCGGGCATTGCGCATGATGCGCAGCCAGGCCAGCTGCAGATCGTGCAGGCTGACTTCCGGCTGACGCTGCACCACTTTCTCGGCGACAAACACCCCGACCCATTCAAAATCACGTCCGGCACGCGGCAGCTCGTCGAGACGGCTGGCGGCGAACTTGATGCGCTCGTATTCGAGCAGTCGCCGCACCAGCTCGGCGCGCGGATCCTCTTCTTCCGCCTGTTCGCGCGGCGGACGCGGCAGCAGCATGCGCGACTTGATTTCGAGCAGCATCGCTGCCATCAGCAGGTATTCCGCCGCCAGCTCAAGGTGGGTGGCACGCATCGCTTCGACATATTCGAGGTATTGCGCGGTAAGTGGCGCCATCGGGATGTCGAGCACATTGAGGTTGGCCTTACGGATCAGGTACAGCAGCAGATCGAGCGGCCCTTCGAAAGCTTCCAGGATCACTTCGAGCGCATCCGGCGGGATGTAGAGATCCTTGGGCAGCTCGATGATCGGTTCGCCATAGATGCGGCCGATCTGCACTGCCGGCTGCGCGCTGGCAGCGTCCGCTGCGGCAAGCGCCTCGGCTCCGGCTCCGGTTTCGGCCATCATGCTCATGCTTTCACTGCCCGCCTAGAGCCCGACCACCAGACCGAGGACGAAGCGGAAACCGGCAATGAAAGGCGCAAGAATTGCGCCCAGCAGGCCGGTAAACAGCAACACCAGCAGAATCGGAAAGCCGTACGGCTCGATGCGTGCATAACGCCAGGCCAGTTGATTGGGCAGCAGGCTGACCGCGATCCGTCCGCCATCGAGCGGCGGCAGCGGCAGCAGGTTGAGCACCATCAGGATGGTGTTGATCTGCATGCCGGCATCGGCCATTTTCACCATCGGCAAAGTGTAAGCGCCCGGCTCGGCATTCAGCGCCAACCGGAACAGCAAAGCCCAGCCCAGCGCCATCAGCAGATTGACGAAGGGCCCGGCCGCCGCCACCCACAGCATGTCGGACTTCGGGCTGCGCAGGCGACCGAAATTGACCGGCACCGGCTTCGCCCAGCCGAACAGAATGCCGCCACCGCCTGCCAGTGCGCTCAGCGCCAGAATGCCCGCCGGCAGCAGCACGGTGCCGACCGGATCGATGTGACGCAAGGGGTTGAGCGTGATCCGCCCTGCCTGCTCGGCAGTCGGATCGCCGAAGTGACGGGCAACATAGCCGTGAGCCGCTTCATGCAGGGTGATCGCCAGCACCACCGGCAAAGCCCAGATCGCCAGCGTCGAGATCAGCTCATTCATTTGGATTCCCGTCCGGACCGACCCGCAACGCCATCACTGCTCATCCAGACCGAAAGGGGCCAGTTCGCCACGGCCAGCGCGCACCAGCTCGGGCGTTCCACGGCTGAGGTCGATCACCGTAGTCGCTTCCGGACGGCAATAGCCGGCTTCGATGACCAGCTCGACCTGTTTTTCGAGACGCTCGCGGATTTCCTCGGCATCGTCGAGCGGCAGCACCTCACCCGGCAGCAGCAGGGTCGAGCTGAGCAAGGGCTGATCGAGTTCCGCCAGCAAGGCCAGCACCACCGGATGATCGGGAATGCGCAGGCCGATGGTCTTGCGTTTCGGATGCAGCACCCGGCGCGGCAATTCCTTGCTGCCTTCGAGGATGAAGGTGTACGCCCCCGGCGTATTGGCTTTCAGCATGCGGTACTGGCTGTTGTCGACGCGCGCATAGGTGGCGATCTCCGACAGATCGCGGCACAGCATGGTGAAATGGTGCCGTTCATCGACCTCGCGGATCTTGCGGATGCGGGTCAGCAGGCTGGCATCGCCAGGCAGGCAGGCGAGCGCATACGCCGAGTCGGTCGGCATCACCACCAGGCCGCCATTGCGGATGATTTGCGCGGCCTGCTGGATCAGCCGCGACTGCGGCTGCTCAGGGTGAACAGAAAAGAACTGCGCCATGATGAAATCCTTGCAATGAAAGCTGCCCTGCTCAGCGCAGACGCGACCAGACCGGGGTCAGATCGGCGGGCAGCGGCGGACAGCCGCCGAGATCGACCCGGCTTTCCTGTTCGCCATGAAAATCGGAAGCCCGCGAAGCAAGCAGACCGCGCTTGCGGGCAAGATCGGCATAATGACGCGCTTCAGCTTCATCGTGCGCGCCGGACATCACTTCCACCGCTTCGCCGCCAGCAGCGATGAAGGTATCGACCAGCGCCTGTCTGGCCAGTTCATCCAGACGATAGCGTGCCGGATGAGCCAGGACGGCAATGCCGCCTGCCGCGCGAATCCAGCCCACCACTTCGGCCACCCCCGCCCATTCGTGCTCGACAAAGCCCGGCTTGCCGCGTACCAGATAGTGATCAAACACGGTGCGCACGTCCGGCATGATGCCGCTGGCCACCAGATGACGGGCAAAATGAGCGCGACCGACCAGCGCCGGATTGCGCGCAAAACTGCGTGCACCTTCGAGTGCACCTTCGATGCCGGCAGCCGCCAGCGCTGCGCCCATGCGCTGGGCGCGCTCGTCCCGACCAGCACGCAGTGCCGCCAGATGGGCACGCAAGGCCGGATCGGCAGGATCGAAACCCAGGCCGACAATGTGAATGGTTTCTCCGGCAAAGGAGGCTGAGATTTCCACTCCCGGCACGAAACCGATTCCCAGCCGCTGCGCAGCCGCCGCTGCTTCCTCCAGCCCGCCGAGTTCGTCATGATCGGTCAGTGCCAGCAGCTCCACGCCGTTGGCATGAGCCCGTTCGACCACTGCCGTCGGCGTCAGCCAGCCATCGGACACAATCGAATGGCAGTGCAGGTCGGCGTTGAGCGCATGCAATGCCGGAGAGGGAGACAACTTCGAATCAGCCACGATGGTCAGCCAAGATGAGCACTCGTTGAATCAGGATGCAGCGCGCACTGGCTGCGGATGACGATCGACAAAATCCTCGATCAGCCGGGCGACCACTGCGGGCTGGTCATGGTGCAGATTGTGGCCGCAGTCCGCCAGGCGAACGACTTCGAGCTGGCGAAAACAGGCATGGGCAGCAGCATGGGTGTCATCGTCGATACCGAGTCGCAAACGCAGACTGGCGTCTTCAGGCTCGATCGACAGCACTGCGGCAGTGATCTCGCGCCAGCAGGCCTGCGCTTCAGCGCGCCGGTACAGCACCGGATTGACCCGTTTGTGGCGCGGGTCCCCGGCCACCCGCCAGCCGCCATCGACCTGCTGGGCAATCGCCGCCGCCAGCCAGTCGGCACGGTCGACCGGCAGACGGGGATTGGCCTTGCACAGCTGGCGTGCCAGCAAGGCATGATCAGCATGCACCCGCACCGGCAGATGCTGACCAAGCTGATCGAGCCACTGGCGGTAACGCCCGGGCGCCTCTTCCGGAGCACGATCGAGCATGCCGAAAGCGTCCAGCGCAATCACTCGCGCCACCCGCTGAGGGCGGATACCGGCATACATGAGCGCGATATTGCCGCCCATGCTGTGGCCGACGAGCCTGACTGCAGCGGCATCGTCGTCTTCGTACAGGCGCAGGATGGCGTCGAGGTCGGCAAAATAATCGGCAAACCAGTAGCCATCTGCCGGCGTCCAGCCACTCTGGCCAAAGCCGCGCCAATCCGGCGCAATCACATGCCAGTCGGCCGCCAGCGCATCGACGATGAACTGGAAGGACACCGAAGCATCCATCCAGCCGTGGAGAAAATACAAGCGCGGTGCGCCCGGTCGCCCCCACTCACGGAGATGGAGACGCAAGCCGCGCAGCTCGACAAAGCGGGAACGGGAATCTTTCATCACTGCAATGATAACAAAACCAACGTTGGCACCCTGGTGCTTCAGCTGCCCTGCTCTTCAGCAGCGGCCGCTTCCGCAGCGGCCTGGGCCTCGGCCAGCATCTGCGCGCGCGACTCCGGCGACTCGAGACTGATGCGGCCCAGCTTGCCGTCGCGATAATCCTGCAGCAGGATGAGCGCCGCCTTTTCCATGTCCAGCCCGCCGCCTTTGAGCAGGCAGCCGCGGCGCCGGCCGATGGTCTCGAGCACTGCCTGGGCATCCAGCTCCTGCGACTCGAAACGGTAGCGCGCCGCCAGCAGCTGCGGGTAACGGGCAAGCAGATTGTCGGCGAGGAACAGCGCGACTTCCTCGTCGATCACCGCATTGCGGCCGATCGCGTGACTGGCGGCCAGCATGTAGCCATCAGCATCGTGGTCGATCCGTGGCCACATCATCCCTGGCGTATCGGTGATGTTCATGTCCGGCCCGAGGTCAATGGTCTGCTGGTGCTTGGTCACTGCCGGCTCGTCACCGACCTTGGCCACCTTGCGTTTGAGCAAGGCGTTCATCAGTGTCGACTTGCCGACGTTGGGGATGCCCATGATCATCATCCGCAGAGGTTTGGTGCCGTCATTGCGATGCGGCGCCAGACTGCGGCACAGCGCCGGAATGCGCGCCACTTCTGCTGCCTTGTGCGCCGTCAGCGCATGCGCCTTGACGCCTTCCTGCTCCTCGTACCAGCGCATCCAGGCGCGGGTATGCACCGGATCGGCCAGATCGGCCTTGTTGAGCAGCTTGAGACAGGGCCGGTTGCGAAAGCGACGCAGCTCGCCAATCATCGGATTGCTGCTTGCTTCGGGCAGGCGAGCGTCAACCACTTCGATGACCACATCGACCGCCGCCAGTGCCTCGGCGGCTTTTTTGCGCGCCGCAGCCATATGACCGGGAAACCATTGAATGGCCATGCGTAAACCCCAAATTCCTGCTTGCGAAACCGCCATTATCCCAGATTGTGCGATGCACAAATAAATTCGATGAAAAATCTTCCGCAATCAAGGAGATGCTTTTTTTCGACAACAATGCAAAATAATTTGCCCACAAAGCGAAAACGGGTGTATTGTGCGCGTCGCAGTCGATTCAAGCAGTGGTTGTTCTGGTGGTTGTCCAGCGTGTTCTACAAGAGTACGTGCCGGTCTGTTTCCTCTGGATTACGTTTCTTGATCGTTCCTGCATTTTTGGGCTTTGCCCGGTATTTTTCAAATGGAACGCAAATGAGCACTCAAACCGGTACCGTAAAATGGTTCAACGACGCCAAAGGCTTTGGCTTCATCACCCCTGAAAATGGCGGCGACGACCTGTTCGCCCACTTCTCCGAAATCCAGTCGAAGGGTTTCAAGAGCCTGGCCGAAAACCAGCGCGTCGAATTCGAAGTCAAGACCGGCCCCAAGGGTCTGCAAGCGGCCAACATCCGCCCGATCTGATTTCGCCTTCACCGGTACCCGCGTCATTCCTGACCTGCGCTGACCGGTGAGACTGAACGCGGCCTCAAGGCCGCGTTTTGCGTTTGTCCGTCCCGGACATGCAGTCCGCAGTCATTGCGTGCACTGTGCCTGCCTCCGGCTACTTCAGCGGCTTGTCCCAGCCATTCGCAATCCGCAGCCGTCCCGCAGCCTTGTTGTCCCCCTGTTGTCCTTGTCCTGTGCGTCGATCCGCTCTGCCGGATTCCGCCCCCTCATCCACTGCTCCCTCTGCAGCGTCCAAGTCCGCTGCCGACCTCAAGATGCTTCAATCCTGGTGGGCGCAATGGTGGATAATCCTTCCTTCGCAGCTTCGCTGCCTGTTGCCGTGCCCACGGCTCTACTGCCATGACCAACACCACCTCATCGCCTCTTGCGGCCGAAACTTCAACTCCGCGCTTTGCCGATCTCGATCTGCCCAAGCCCATTCTGGACGCGCTGACCGACGTCGGCTACGAAACTCCCTCCCCCATTCAGGCCGCCTGCATTCCGCAACTGCTCGCCGGCAGCGACATCCTCGGTGAAGCCCAGACCGGTACCGGCAAGACCGCCGCCTTTGCCCTGCCGCTGCTCGCCCGCCTTGATCTCGCCAATCCCCAGCCCCAGGTGCTGGTGCTGACGCCGACGCGCGAACTGGCGATCCAGGTGGCGGAAGCATTTGCCAAATACGCCCGTTTCCTGAAGAACTTCCAGGTGCTGCCGATCTATGGCGGCCAGAGCATGGTGGTGCAGCTGCGCCAGCTCAGCCGTGGCGCTCAGGTAGTGGTCGGCACCCCCGGTCGGGTAATGGATCACCTCGAGCGCGGCAGCCTCAAGCTCGACGCCCTGCAGACCATCGTCCTCGACGAAGCCGACGAAATGCTGCGCATGGGCTTCATTGACGACGTTGACTGGATTCTGGATCACACGCCGGAAAGCCGCCAGACCGCACTGTTCTCCGCCACCATGCCGAACGCGATCCGCGATGTCGCCCGCCGTCACCTGCGTGAACCGCAGGAAATCAAGATCCGCGCTGCCACTGCCACGGTCTCCAAGATCAGTCAGCGCTACTGGCTGGTGCGCGGGGTGGACAAGCTCGACGCCCTCACCCGCATTCTCGACGCCGAAGAACAGCTCGATGCGGCAATCGTCTTCGTGCGTACCAAGCTGGCCACCGATGAGCTCGCTGACAAGCTCGCCGCCCGCGGCTACGCAGCTGCGGCGCTCAATGGCGACATGACCCAGGGCTTGCGTGAGCGAGTCATCGAACAGCTCAAGAACGGCAACCTCGACATCATCGTCGCCACCGACGTCGCCGCACGCGGCATCGACGTGCCGCGCGTCAGCCATGTCATCAACTACGACATTCCCTACGACACCGAAGCCTATGTGCACCGGATCGGCCGCACCGGGCGTGCCGGGCGCGAAGGCACGGCAATCCTGTTCGTCGCCCCGCGCGAGACGCGCATGCTGAAGATGATCGAGCGCGCCACCCGCCAGCCGATCACCCCGATCGCCCTGCCGAGCAGCGAAGAAGTCACCAATCTGCGCGTTGCCCAGCTCAAGCGCACGGTGCTCGAGACCACTCATGAAAAGGATCTCGGCTTCTACATGAGCATCGTCAACGAGCTGGCTGAGGAAAACGAACTCGATCTGCACGAAATCGCTGCCGCGCTGACTTATCTCGCCCAGCGCGAACGCCCGCTGCAGATCGCTGAAGACGGACGCGGCTGGGCACTGGCCACCAGCCAGCAAGGCAACCGCCGCGTGCGTGACGAGCATTTCACCAGCGGCAGCGAGCGCCCGCAGAATCCGCGCCTCCGCCGCGACGGCGGCAGCAGTCGCCACGACTTCAGTGGCGGCAACCTCACCCGCTACCGCATCGAAGTCGGTCGTCTGCACGGCGCGAGCCCGAAGGAGATCGTCGGCGCGATTGCCAATGAAGGCGGCATCGAAGGTCGCTACATCGGCCAGATCCACCTGTTCGATGATTTTTCCACCGTCGAGCTGCCGGCCCAGCTGCCCGCCGACGTGATGCAGACCTTGCGCCAGACCCGGGTGCGTCAGCAGCCGATGAAACTGCGCGAACTCAGCCACGACGAAGCCGGCAGCATTCCCACCCGCCAGCGCCGTCCGCGCGAGGAAGGACAGGACGGCGATCGTTCGCGCGCGCAGTTCAACAAACCGCAATGGTCAGAACGCGGACCCGAACGCGGCAGTTTCGACCGCCCCTCGCACAAGCCGGGCAAGGGACGTCACGATGAAAGCCGCAATGAAAACCGCAGCGCACCGCGCAGCTGGGATCGGGAAGGCGGCAGCTACGGCGGCCAGCGTGAACAACGCAATGAGCCGCGCAGTTATGGCGGCCAACCGCGCAGTTACGGTAGCGGTGGCGCTTACGGTGGGGGCGCGGGCAGCGGCTTCGACCGCAACAAGCAGTCCGGTTATCGCTCCGGCCCGGCTCAGGGCGACGACAGGCGTGGTGCGGAAGGTGGCCAGCGCGACCACTGGCGCAGCAATCCGGCACAGACTCCGCACAACAAGGGCAGGAAGTTCCGCGACCGCTGAAACCGCTGCGCGGCGGCGGAGGGTTTCGGCCCTCCTCCCCTTGCAGTTTCTTCAGCGCATGCAGCAGTTGCCGCAGTGCAGCGGCTGTTCAGTGCAGTTGCGTGCGGGCGCGTTGTTCATGCTGCCAGGCCAGCACCGCCTGTGCCGCATGGCTCATCACCTGAGCGCGGATGTCAGGCGCCAGCGCCTGGTCGAGCGCGCCCAGCAGCGCCTGGGTCGCCTGCTGCCCCACGCCTTCCGCCGCCAGACCACCGCCCAGGCAACGGATCTGGATGAAGGCAAGCGTATCGGCCAACAGGCGCCAGCCCAGCTGCGGCATCGCCCGCGTCAAGCCCAGCATCAGACCGCCGAGGCAGCCCACGAGGCTGTTGGCCTCTTCCTGCGACTCGCAGGCGATGGCGGCGTGCCACAGCGCCAGATGGATACCACGTCGCAGCCCAAGCTTGAAATCAATCAGGTTTTCTTCGGCAGCATCAATTTCGCCATAGCGCTGCAGCAACAGCGCTTCAGCACGCGGATCAAGCCGATGGCGCAAGGCGCCGACCAGCTCGCTCAGGCCGGCAATTGACACCAGCCCGAATGCCTGCGACCAGGCCAGGCCCCACTGATCGAGGCCACTCAACAGCATTGCCAGGCGCAAAGCGCGCAGCGACTCGTCTTCGGGATCTTCCGCAGCGCCGTTCACCCAGCGCTCGAGCTCTTCCTGCAAGCTCGCCAGCCCGGCAGCGCGCGCTGCAGCGGATTCAAGCGTGCTGAGGCGAAAGGCGCGGGCAAAACCGCTCTCGGCCAACTCGGCCGCTTCACGTTGCACTGCTGCACTGAGAACACTGGCAAACGGGTCTGCCGGTACTGCCAGAGACTGGACATTCAATGCGTCGGAGCCAGCCATCTCAGGCACTGCGCCACAAACTGGCTGCCGGTGACGGCACGGCCTTGAGCAGGTCGCTGCCAACACGAAAACCTTCCAGCAGCCGGCGCAAGGCCAGCGCGTCCTCATCGGTAAAGCCGCGTTTGAAATCGGTCAGCACCAGACGCGAACGGGTTACCCAGTTTCCGGGCGCATCATCAATCGCGCACCAGGCCGCATTGCCATGCTCCGGCTCATGCTGGGCCAGCCACAGCATGGCTTCGCGTTCGCGCAGGCCATGCAGTTCAGCACCGTTCTTGGGCAGCATATGGGGCGTGACGCCTGCAATCCGCGGCCGGATATGTTCGGAAAAACGCGCCACCAGCTTGGGCAGGGAAAACAGCATCCGCCAGTCGGAAGCGATCACGATGCGCGCCTCGTCGAAATCCTCGATGACGCGTTCGATACGTGGCAACGCGCGAAAATCCTCGACCTGTCCCCACGGGTGGGTGACACCGTCAAAGTCCATGAAAACATAAGCCGTCCTGGCTACCATCAAGTCATTCATCCATCAATCCAGTGTTTACACCGCCAACTTGGCGCAGATGCTGCAATGCAGAATATACTCTAGGATATCGTCTTTATTCTTGTCTGGCGGCAAACCAGTTCACGCTTGGGCTGACAAATTGTCTCCCTTTGCCGATTTTCCGCCCCTTCCTAATATCAACAACCACAACCAGGACTCTGCTACATGACTCCCCTCATCGACCTGAAAGGCAAAGTTGGCCTCATCACCGGTATTGCCAACGAGAAATCGATCTCCACCGGCGTAGCCGAAGCCTGCGCCCAGGCAGGCGCCAAACTGGTGATTACCTATCAGAACGAAAAAACCCGTGCGTTCATCGAACCGGTGGTTCACCGTCTCGGCATCGAAGACGTACTGCTGCTCGACGTCAGCAAGCCGGAAACCCTCGAAAGCACCTTCGCCACCATCGAAGCACGCCACGGCAAGCTCGACTTCGTCCTTCACAGCATGGCGTTTGCCAAGCGCGACGACCTGCACGGCCGCGTGGTCGACACTTCGGCAGACGGCTTCGCGATGGCGATGGACATTTCCACCCACTCCTTCGTCCGTCTCGCCCGCCATGCCGAACCGCTGCTCGAAAAAGCCGGTGGCGGCTCGCTGATCACCATGACCTATCTCGGTTCGGAAAAGGTGATCCCCAACTACGGCGTGATGGGATTGTGCAAGGCCGCGCTCGAAGCTGCCACCCGCTACATGGCTGCCGAACTCGGCCCGAAAGGCATTCGCGTCAATGCGGTCTCGCCCGGCCCGCTGATGACCCGTGCCGCCTCGGGCATTGCCGGTTTCGACAGCCTGATGGCGACCGCGATCGAACGCTCGCCGATGCGCGCGCTGGTCACCCCGGAAGATATCGGTGCCCTCACCGCCTTCCTCGTTTCCGATGCCGGCCGTCTGATCAGCGGTGGCGTGCACTACGTCGATGCCGGTTACAACATCATGGGCTGAACAAGGAGTCGGTGATGATTGATCTCGCCACTGCACGCGCCCGGCTCGGGCGCAACATGGTGCTGCTGCCCGATCCGGTTCCCGAGCATCCTCTGCTCGAAGGCAAATCGGAAATCGGCCGCGGCGAATACTCGATCGTGCTCGACAAGGGCGATGGAGAACGTGTTTACAAGGTGGTCAGCTCACCGGCCGACTACTTTCTGTACACCGCCGAAGACCGCCCCCGTGGTGAACACTTTCCGGTGATTCATGCCGATCACGGCATCATCGGTCGCGCCCAGTCCGGCTATCCCCTGCACCTGATCGAGATGGAAAAACTCTATCCGCTCACCGAGGACTCGCCTGCCGGCGAGCTGGCCGTACGCCTGATCGAAACCTACTGGGGCGCCTGCCAGCAGTGGAGCAAGCTCGGCATGGACATGGGGCGGATCGCGCTCTACGACATGACGATGAATCCGCTGGCGATGAGCAGCAACATGCAGAAGGCAATCACCGCCCTGTCGAACTTCGTCGAGGAATATCAGGTGTTGCCCGACATCCTCAATGCCAACAACCTGATGATGCGCAAGGATGGCACCCTGGTGTTTTCCGATCCGGTGTTCATCGCCTGAGCCGATGAACGTGATCAATCACAGTCAGGCAGACCCTGCGAACGGCTGCGAACTTGTCGGGGGCAATCCTCCGACAACGATCGGCATCGCCCGCAGTGGCGAGTTTGATCCCGCCGCTTTCGAGCAGGCGATCGACGCCCTGCTGCAGGCTTGCGGCATCGCTGCTGACAACAGCCATACCAGCCGTACTGCGAGCCGTGTGCGCGAGCTGTGGCAGCAGCGCCTGCTTGGCGGCTATGAGCTCGACCCGGCCGAAGTGCTGGGCGACGGTTTTGCCGATCCCCGGCAAGACATGGTGGTTGTGCGCGGCATTGCGGTGCATGGCGTCTGCCCCCATCATCTGGTGCCGTTTCGCGGCATCGCCCATGTCGCCTACCTGCCCGGCGGACGGCTGCACGGCTTTGGCCGCATCGCCCGCCTGGTGGACGCCATCGGCCACCGCTTCACTTATCAGGAATGGATGACGCGCGACATCGTCGACGCCTTGATGACTCATGGCAAGGCGCACGGTGCCGCTTGCGTGATCGAAGCCGAACAGCTTTGCCTGCTGCTGGGCGAAGACCGGCGCGGCGACGAACGGGTGGTGACTCAGGCTTTCAGCGGTGAGTTCGAACGCTCGGCGCAGGCGCGCAGCGAATTCCTGCGTGCGATTTCCTGAAACTGTGTCCTGAAACTGCACGCCAAGCTCAGCGCAAGCGATTGCAATTCAATGCAGCAGCTGCACTCGATGCTGTGACAGGTCCACCAGCACGACATCCCGCCCTTCGATGAGCACCGTGCCGCTGTAACGATCGTCGCCCGACAGCGAATACTCGAAGTCAAAGCCGCGCTTGAAGCAGAAATGGCCGGCATCGTTGCGCGTCACCCCCAGCGCGTGGCCGACCACCGTCTCGTCAAGAAACTGCAGACCTTCCCGCTGACAGGCCCGGCGC
>JAVEVA010000086.1:0-5230 GCA_034005275.1 Thauera sp.
GGCTTGGTGGGTGAGCTGGATGATCTGTTCATCCCCAAACGCCAATCGATCGCCCAGATGGAGCAGGCAGAAGCCCTCCACCAGCGCCAACGTGCGCCACGCCGGAAAACACCATGAAACGGCTGAGCGTACATTACTGCGCCTGGGGAGAAGACTGGCCGCTGGGAGTACTGGCCGATGACGGCCAGACCCTGCTGTTCGAATACACCCCGGAGGCGCTGGCCAGGGGACTGGAGCTGTCGCCCCTGCACCTCAAGCTGCGTGCTCAGGCCTATGGCGATTTTCCTGCATACCTTCACCGCTTGCCTGGCCTGATCGCCGACAGCCTGCCCGATGGCTGGGGCTTGTTGCTGATGGACCGCCTGTTCCGCCAGCATGGTTTGCGCCACCCCGGACCGCTGGATCGTCTGACTTTCATCGGCAACCGGGCGATGGGAGGACTCCGCTTCGTCCCGGCTCAGGATGGCGATGCCGAACAACCGGACTGGTCCCTGCTGACGCTGGCTGAAGAAAGTGCCCGCGCCCTGGCAGGCGAAGCCGGCGTGGCTCTGCGCGAATTGGCTTTGGCTGGTGGCTCACCCCAGGGCGCCCGCCCCAAAGCGCTGGTGCAGTACGACCCGATCAGCAGCCAGATCAGCACGCGCCCGGAGGCCCCTGGTAGCCCTTGGCTGGTGAAGTTTCCCGCGCAGGGCGAACACAAGGAAGTGTGCGCCATTGAACAAATGTATGCCGAACTGGCGCGCGACTGCGGCCTGGAAGTGCCGGAGAGCCGCTGGTTCGACCTGACAACCAGGCTTGCCGCTTTCGGCGTCGCGCGCTTCGATCGAGAACAGGATTTGCGCGTCCCGGTGCACAGCCTGGCAGGACTGCTACAGGTGGATTTCCGCCTGCCAGGAGCAAGCGACTACACCGCCTTGCTGCGTGCCACCCGTCTGCTCACCCGTGACGAGCGTGAAGTGGAAAAAGCCTATGGTCGGGCTGTATTCAATGTGCTGTTCCACAATCGCGACGATCATCCAAAAAATTTCGCCTGGCGATTCGACCGCGACCAGCGCTGGCGTCTGGCCCCGGCCTTCGATCTGACTTTCAGCGAAGGCCCAATGGGGCAGCACCATATGGACGTATGCGGAGAAGGCACTGCCATTACCCGCGCTCACCTGCTGCGTCTGGCCAGCGAAGGTGGCATGGCAGAAAAAACCGCCAAAACCATCATTGATCAGATGTTGCCGCAAGCCTCTCGCTTCACCGAGCGCATGACCGCTTTCCCGATTCGCCGGACGAGCATGAAGGAGATAAGCTCAAGCATCGCCGCGTGCCAACGCCGACTGGAGAAGTAAGGAAAGCTCGGCACGCAGCCTCATCAATCTTGCGATTGTCGGCGCTTGCGCAACAAATACACATCCATCACCCAGCCCAGCTCGGCACGCAGCCGGGCGCGGGTGGCGAGGATGTCGGCGGCGACTTCCCCCAGTGGACCGGCACGCAGGGTCTGGCTGGGCAAACCAAGGCAGGCGCCCCACCAGATGTCGAACGTGTCCTCACTGTCCAGCAGCACTTCAAAAGCGCCGCCGGCGTCGAGCATCACGACGACGGTGTCAGCATCGCGCGGCCAGCCGTGGGCGCGCAGCAGGCGGCCGGTGGTGAGGTGGACGGAGGCGCCGACTTCGTTGAGCGGGATGGCATGGGCCGCGCACAGCACTTGCACGCTGGTGATGCCGGGAATGACTTCGACGCTGATCGCGCGTCCGCCTGCGGCGATGAGGCGGGCGGCGATGCGCAAGGTACTGTCGTACAGCGAAGGATCGCCCCACACCATGAGCGCCACCTTGCGCCCATTCGCCGGCAGGTGAGCGTCGATATTGTCCTGCCAGCAGCGCGCGATCGCATCGTGCCAGTCGGTGACGGCCTGCAGGTAATCGCCGCTGCTGGCGCGCACCGGCAGTTCGAATTCGACCCGCTTGATGTGCGGGCTCAGGTGCTGGGCGCAGATCTCGCGCCGCAGCTCAAGCAGGCCGGCCTTGTTCTCGCCTTTGTCGGGCAGCAGGATGAGATCGGCTTCATTGAGCGCGCGAATGGCGGCGAGGCTCAGATGCTCAGGGTTGCCACTGCCGATACCGACCAGTTGCAGTTGCAGCGCTGGCTTCATTGCGGACTGGCGCCAGCAGTGGCAGTTTGCGGACGGAAACGGCGTTCGTAGTCGGCGGCATACAGCCGGCTGTTGGCGAAATCTTGCGCCGCCAGCGCCGGGCCGACCAGGATCAGTGCAGTGCGTTCCATACTGTCGCCGACGCTGGCAGCGATGTCGGCCAGGGTGCCGCGCACGATGCGCTCGTCTTCCCAGCTTGCGCGCCACACCACCGCCACCGGACAGTCGGCGCCGTAATGGGACTGCAGCTCGGTCGCCACTTCAGCGAGCTTGTGGATGGAAAGGTGGATGGCAAGTGTCGCGCCAGTGGCAGCAAAAGCAGCCAGACTTTCGCTGGCCGGCATCGCACTGGCCCGCCCCGAAGTGCGCGTCAGCACCACCGACTGGGCAACGCCAGGCAAGGTCAGTTCGCAGCCCAGACTGGCTGCCGCTGCCGCAAAGGCAGGCACGCCGGGCGTCACACTGTAGGGAATGTCCAATTCACGCAAGCGGCGCAGCTGCTCACCCATTGCCGACCACACTGACAGATCGCCGGAATGCAGGCGGGCGACATCTTCGCCGCGCTCATGGGCGCGCTGACATTCGGCAATGATGTCATCCAGCGCCAGCGGCGCAGTGTTGATGATGCGGGCACCGGGCGGGCAATGCGCCAGGACCGCCTCCGGCACCAGCGAGCCGGCATAAAGGCACACCGGTGAAGCAGCGATCAGGTCACGGCCGCGCAAGGTGAGCAAGTCGCCCGCGCCAGGGCCGGCACCGATGAAATGAATGGTCATGCTTGGACTCCTTCAGCAAGCGCGCAGCTGGCGCTGCGCGCAGGGGAAAATTGACGGGTACAGCGCAGCTGGGCCAAGCGAGCCTCGGCTCCGGCAGCGATCAGCGCAGCGGCTTCGGCAACGCTGCCACAGCCGCGCGCGCTGAGGCTGGCTGCAGACTGGGTGGGCGTGGCCTGAGCCTGCAGCGCAGCAGCGCTCACGCCCAGCAGCGCACAGCCCAGCTCGGCAGCCAGTTCGGCAAAAGCGTCGATTTCGATCAGCTTGTCGACCGGCGCCGCCAGCAATGAAACCGCCTCCGCACTCAACGCGCTGGCTTGCAAGGCCGCCTGCAGCGCAGCGCGCAATTCGGCGAGCGTGGTGTGACGACGGGCACCGAAACCGGCAACGATCATTGTCGCTCGCTCCGCTGCGCGCTCCACTGCACCACCGGATAAGCGGCTTTCCAGCCGCGCCGGCTGCCGAGCGCGCTGGCCTGGGCAAGCTCGATGCGCAGCAGGCTGCCGCCGACGCGGGCCTGCCAGTCGGCGAGCAAAGCTTCCGATTCGAGGGTGACGGCATGGGCAACGATGCGCGTGCCCGCTGGCAGCAAAGCCCACAGGGTATCGAGCAGGGCGGCTGACAGGCCACCACCGATGAACACCGCATCAGGCAAAGGCTGGCCGGCAAGCACCTGCGGCGCAGCACCTTCAACGAGCTGGAGACGATCGACGCCAAGGCGCAGCGCATTGCGCCGGATGCGAGCAGCACGTGCCGGGTTGGGCTCAAAAGCGATCGCCGTATTGGCTTCGTCGGCCAGCAGCCATTCGATGCTGATCGAGCCTGAACCGGCACCAATGTCCCACAGGCGCTCGCCACGCCGAGGTGCCAGCGCAGCAAGACTGAGCGCGCGCACCGGCTGCTTGCTCAGCTGGCCATCATGTTCGAACCAGTGATCAGCGAGACCGCTGACACAAGGCATCGCCTGGGCAAAGCCAGGTTCAGCACCAGCCGCCACGCTTTCAGCAAGACCCACTTCCACACTGACTTCAATTCCGGCCAGCACTGGATGGACCACGTCCTCGAAAGCGAAATCCGCTGCACGGACCGAACGCAGCCGCTCACGCGGGCCAGCAAGCGCTTCGAGCACATGCAAGGTGCTGGCACCGAAGCCGGTTTGGCTCAGGTAAGCTGCCAGCTCGGCGACTGCCGCGCCATCACGCAACAGCACCAGCAACCGGCGCCCCGGCGCCAGACGCGGGCGCAAGCGGCTGAGCGGCGCGGCGTGCAGACCGCAGCAGTCGGTCTTGTCCAGCGCCCAGCCCAGGCGGGCCGCAGCGTGGCTGAACGCCGAAGGCGCAGGAAAAGCCTGCCATTCGTGAGCAGCGAGTTCGCGGGCCAGCACACTGCCGGCACCAAAGCAGAACGGATCGCCGGAAGCGAGCATCACCACCTTTTCGCCCCGATGGGCCAGCAGGCGCTCGATGCCGGCAGCAAACGGGCGCGGCCAGCACTGCGCGCGGGCGCGCAAAGCTGGCGCAAGCAGTTCCAGATGACGTTCGGCACCGAAGATGAGCTGCGCTTGTTCCAGCGCAACCCGGCTTGCTGCAGCGAGGCCGTCCATGCCATCCTCACCGATTCCGACCACGCTCAGCCAGGCGGTGTGCGCCATGTCAGTCATTCCTTCATCCCCTTCCTCTGCGGTCTCTGTTGCTGCCTCGGTTGCTGCACCCGTTTCCGCCCCGAAAGTCCTGCTGCTCGGCGGCAGCACCGAAGCCAGCGCCCTGGCGCGCGCCCTTGCCGAGCGCGGCATCGACGCGGTGTTCAGCTACGCTGGCCGGGTCGAACAGCCTCGTGCCCAGCCTTTGCCGACCCGCAACGGCGGCTTTGGCGGCATCGACGGTCTGGTCGCCTATCTGCGCGAACAGCGCATCAGCCACCTCATCGATGCCACCCATCCGTTTGCCGCCGGGATGAGTCGCAATGCCCACGCTGCGGCGATCCGCACCGGCACGCCGCTGCTCGTCCTCAGCCGGCCAGCCTGGCAAGCACAGGCCGGCGATCGCTGGCAGGAAGTGGCCGATTTCCCGGCCGCAGTGGCGGCGCTCGCCGGGCCGGCGCAGCGCGTGCTGCTCGCCGTCGGCCGCCTGCAGGCAGCGCTGTTTGCCGATCAGCCCCAGCACCATTATCTGCTGCGCCTGATCGATCCGCCCGCAGAACCGCTGCCGCTGCCGGATCACGCCCTGTTGCTCGCGCGCGGCCCATTCAGCTTCGACGATGAAATCGCCTTGCTGCGCAGCCAGCGCATCGAACGCATCGTCTGCAAGAACGC
>JAVEVA010000086.1:5330-12420 GCA_034005275.1 Thauera sp.
CTCGCCTGCGGGGTGAGCAAGTCCTCCGCGCCCGGACCAAGGCCGACGATGTAGAGCACGCCGCTCATGGCCGCCTCCCCTGCCCGTGAATCAGCACGATGGAAAAATACGGCAAAGCTTCCGTAACCTCGTCCAGACGACGCACACTCTGCTCAGCCATGGTGGCGCATTCCACCACCCAGGCGTCTGCGGCACGACCGGCCGCAGCCAGCGCACGTTTGAGCTTGGCCAGGTTGCGTCCGACTTTCATCACCACCAGCGCTTCGGTGCCCTGCAAGCGGCGACAAAGTTCGTCTTCGGGCAACGTCGCCACCAGCACGGTGAGCATGTCATCGCCCCAGGTGATCGGCTGACCGCTCACCGTCCACGCCGCCGACATGCCGGTAATCCCAGGCACCACCTGCACCGGCAACTGGCGCAAGCGCAAACGGGTGTACAGATGCATGAAGGAACCGTAGAAGAAGGGATCGCCTTCGCACAGCACGACCACTTCCTCACCCGCCAGGCTCAAGGTCTGCAGGCGCTCGACGCTGTCTTCGTAAAAAGCGGCCAGCGCCGCGTTGTAAGCGGGATCGCTGAACGGCACTTCAGTGGTGAGCGGATATTCGAGCGCGTGCTCAATGACATCTGCACGCAGCAGACCATTGACGATGGCGCGTGCCCGCCCGGGACGGCCCGTCTTGCGAAAATAAGCCACGTGACGGGCAGTGCGCACCAGACGATCAGCGCGCACACTGAGCAGATCAAGCGCCCCCGGCCCCAGCCCTACTCCATGGACAAGCCCGGGGGCCACACCGGCCGCCTTGTCTGCATTCAGCATTGCTTGTTCGCTCATTCAGCACGACTCGCCAGTGCGTTGATGGCGGCTGCGGTGATCGCACTGCCACCGAGCCGGCCATGCACCACGCAACAGGGCACCGGCGGTGCCGCCCACAGCGCTGCTTTCGATTCGACGGCACCGACAAAGCCGACCGGACAGCCGATGATCGCTGCCGGTCGCGGGCAGTCCGGCTCCATCAGCATGTTGAGCAAGTGGAACAGCGCAGTCGGCGCATTGCCGATCGCCACCAGCGCACCGGCGAGATGCGGCCGCCATAGTTCAAGCGCTGCTGCCGAGCGGGTATTGCCCATCTGCGCGGCCAGTGCCGGGACTTCCGGTTCATGCAAGGTGCACAGCACGGCATTGTCGACCGGCAGTCGCGCCCGGGTGACGCCATGCGCCACCATGCGTGCATCGCACAGAATGGGCGCACCGCCAGCGAGCGCCGCCCGCGCCGCTTCGGCAAAGCCGGGGCTGAAATCAATCTGTTTGGCCAACTCGACCAGCCCGGCCGCATGAATCATGCGTACTGCCACCGGCTCTTCCTCGGCACTGAAACGTGCCAGCTCAGCTTCCGCCCGGATGGTGGCAAAAGATTGACGGTAGATGGCAGCGCCATCCGTTTCGTATTGATGCAACATCAAGACACTCCAAGCCAGGCATGCACGCCGGCTTCATCAAGACCACGGGCAAGGAGGCTTTCTCCACCCTCTGCTGCTGCACCTGCACGGGCATTGAGCGCGAGCGTGAAGCGATCGGCGTCGCCAGTTGCTTCACCAGTGAGGCAAACTGCCGCCGCACCCGGATTGGCACAGCCTTTCGCACAGCCGGCAACATGCACGACGCGCAAACCCGCGAGACGGAGCGGCGGCGCAGCCTGCGCCGGCCACACCAGCGCCCCGGCAGCCGCCGCCTGCAACAGCTTGCCGGCCAGTGGTCGCGTCGCCACCACGCCCTGCACGCATTGCGGCGCACCAGCACAGGCTTCGATGCGCCAGCCCTGAGCGGCGGCAGCCTGCGCGAGCACAGCTTCTTCGCCCAGCGCGGGTGCCACATGCAGGCCTTCAACAATGAGCTGGCGCCAGGGCGTCAGCCGCACGCCGCTGATCGCCTCATCTTCCAGCACCGCAAGCAAACGGTCCGCAGCAAGCTGGCCGAAGGCAAGCGTGCTCACCCAGCCCAAGGCATGCGCACCATTGGCCAGCGGCACTGCTGCTGCGGCTGGCAAGATCTTGTCCTGCGCCCAGCGCGGCAGCGCCGCCACATGGCGCGCCACACGGCCACTCTCCACCCCACCGCTGTCGGCAAACCAGTGCGCGAGCGCCACCAGCGCATCAACCGCGCTGTCGGCACTGACCGCAAAACCATGTTGCCGACCATCAAGACGGGCAATCAACCCACCTGCCGCACTGCGTTCGATGCGCAGATCCGCCGAGACCTGCTGCAGGCAAGGTGCGGCGCCGGCATCAATCGCAAAGCCGAACTTGACCGGCAAGCTGGGCAATTCCGCAAGTCGGGCGCTCAACTCGGCAGCGATCGACATGCTTTCGTCGCCCGGCTGCCAATCCGGATTGAGAATGAGATTGCGCCGCCGCTCCTGCTCGACATCGGCATCCAGCAGCTCGAACTCGCGCACATGCTCGCACAGCCGCGCCCAGCCATCCTGGCCGAGCGCACGCAGCTGGACATTGGCCCGGCTGGTAAAATCGAGCACTCCGGCACCGTATTGCACGGCTGCCTGCGCCAGCGCCTGCAGCTGCACGCGCGACAAACGGCCAAGCCGGGGCCGGATGCGCATCACCAGTCCGTCGCCCGAAGGCATCGGCCGCAAGGCGCCGGGACACCAGCCCTGCACCTGCGGTCGCTTGGTTTCCACGCCGAAGCTCATCAGAAATCGACGCCCGCCTGCGCTTTCACCCCAGCTTTGAACGCATGCTTGCGGTCAGCCAGTTCGCTCACCGTATCCGCTGCTTCGATCAATTCCGGCTTGGCCGCACGTCCGGTAACGATCACGGTCTGATGCGCCGGACGCGCCTGAATCGCTGCCAGCACGGCTGCGGTGTCGAGGTAGTTGTACTTCAGCATGTAGGTGAGCTCATCAAGCACCACCAGCTGCAAGCCAGGGTCGGCAAGCATGCGCACCGCCTGCGCCCAGGCTTCATCGGCTGCGCGCTTGTCCTCGTCCCAGTTCTGCGTGTTCCAGGTAAAACCGGTGGCCATGGCGTGATATTCGACTGCTGCTGGTCCGTCTTCCGCAACAGTCAGGCCGCGCTGATGCAGGAACATCACTTCTCCGGTGGCCTGGGTGCCCTTGATGAACTGGACCACGCCCACGCGCTGACCGTGGCCAAGAGCACGATAGGCAGTGCCAAACGCCGAAGTGGTCTTGCCCTTGCCGTTGCCGGTGATGACGATGAAGATGCCGCGCACGTCCTGAGCGCGCTCGATCGCAGCGTCGATGACTGCTTTCTTGCGCGACATGCGCTCGTTGTGACTGTGTTTCTTGTCCTCTTCCATGCTGCCGGCCTCCTGATGTGCTTGGGCGGGGCAAGGCAGAAAGCGGCGATCGCATCAGGCTGCCCGGAAAGGCAGCTGCACAGGGGAACAAGGGCGACCACGCTGGCAGGCAATCCGCGTCTGCCCACACCCCGGGGCATTAAGCTGAAAATGATTGCCGGGTCGGTCTTCTGGCTCGCCTTCTTCCGGTGACCGCCGCCTTCCCGAAGCGCAAGGCTTCAGTGGCAGATGGGCGGCACCGTCTGGCTTACAGCAGCGGGGGCTGCGCCGGAATGATGGGAACACCCCATTTCACCGGACTTCCTGTTTGCATTCGAACGCATACGCGTCGAAGCAACACCCGAACAATGCGAAGCGCACTATACGCTGCTTCACCCACGGCGGGCAATCGAGTTCGGCAATGGGGGGATAAGCGCTGATCGCATTGCACTCAGCCCGGAATGAAGAAGTTGCCGTGCGGCCCGCTGACTGCCTGCAGAGGGTGGGAAAAAGCGGCGCTCAGCAGCTCGCTGCGCATCACTTCGGCGCGCGTGCCGGCGACCACGCCACCTTTGCCATCGAGCAGGATGACGCGATCGGCGTAGCGTGCGGCGAGATTGATGTCGTGCAGCACCAGCACGGCGGCGCAGCGCTGATCGGATGCGCCTTCGTGCACCCGTGCGCGCAGCAGATCGAGAATGGCGACCTGATAGCGCAGATCGAGATGATTGAGCGGCTCGTCGAGCAGCATCAGCTGCGGCGCCTGGGCGAGCAGGCTGGCAATCGCCACCCGCTGGCGTTCGCCGCCGGACAGGCTGAGCACCTCGCGCCCGGCAAACTCCGCCAGACCAACGGCAGCCAGCGCATTGAGCGCGATGGCCTGATCATCTTCGCTTTCCTGACTCCAGCGTCCGAGATGGGGATGACGGCCGATGAGCACGGTTTCAAGCACGCTGGCAGCGAAATGATCAGGCTGACGCTGGGCGAGCAGGCCACGACAGCGCGCCGCAGCCCGTGCCGGCCAGGCTGAGTAAGGCCGTCCGGCCAGTTTCACCACGCCGCTTTGCGGCGTGTGCAGGCCGGCCAGGGTATGCAACAGAGTGGTCTTGCCCGCGCCATTGGGGCCGAGCAGTACCAGACACTCGCCGACATCCAGGCGGAAACTCAGCTCGCGGCACAGCCAGCGCCCGCCCATCTGCAGACTGAGCCCTGCGGCGCTCAACAGCGGCACCGTGACCGGGTCTTGTGTGTTGACCTTCACATTCGCTTTCATCGCCGGTGACGCGAGAGCAGGAAGAGGAACAGCGGCACACCGATCAGCGCCGTGAGCACGCCGACTGGCAGTTGTTGCGGCGCGATCACCGTACGCGCTGCCGTGTCAGCCAGGGTGAGCAGACTGCCGCCCGCCAGCGCTGCAGCCGGCACCAGCAAACGCTGATCATTGCCCAGCAGCATCCGCATCAGATGCGGCACCACCAGACCAACGAAACCGACTGAGCCGACCAGACTGACTGCAGTGGCAGTGAGCAGCGAAGCGAGCACATAGAGGCCGAAACGCAGGCGCTGCACTTCGACTCCGAGCGCGCGTGCCTGCAATTCACCCTGGGCAAGCACATTGAGGTCACGGGCAAACGGCAACACTGCCAGCACACCGCACACCAGCACCAGCAACGCCCACCACGGTCGGCCAACGGTACTGGCATCGCCCATCAGCCAGAACAGCATCGAATGCACCCGCGTCTCGGGCGCCAGCGCCAGCATCAGGGTGACCGCTGCGCCACAACCGGCAGCGACGATGACGCCGGTGAGCAGCAACCGGGTCTGCGTCCAGCTGCCATCGCCACGCGCCAAGCCGAACACCAACAGCATTGCCCCCAGCGCGCCGGCAAACGCGGCGGCATCGACACCCCAGCTCAGCCAGCCCAGGCTCATCGCCCCCAGTGCGCCCACCGCCGCACCACCGGAAACACCGAGGATGTAAGGGTCGGCAAGCGGGTTGCGCAGCAAAACCTGCATCAAGGCGCCGGCAGTCGCCAGCAAGCCGCCGCAGGCAAGGGTGGCAAGCGCACGCGGCAGACGCAGCTCGCGCACGATGCTGGCAGCAAGGTCTTCGCTGCCGAGCAAGGCCGCCCATACTTGACCAGCGCCGATCACCAGCTCGCCAGCGCTGAGCGCCAGCAGCAGACAGGCGCAGGCCACGGCGGCCAGCACGCCAAGAATCGCCGCCCGGCTGGCAGACGAACGGATCATCCGCTCACCTGCCAGCCGGTGTGCGACACCAGGCGTTTCGAGCCCAGCCGCTTAGCGCGGCTGATAACGCAGCATGAGGAAAGCATTGCTGCCTGCGGTGGCGAAGTTGTTCGCCAGCTCATAGCGCTTGTCAAAGAGATTGTTGGCGCGCAGCTCAAGGCGCAGTTCAGGCGACAGCTGGTGATGAATCCAGGCATTCACCAGCCCGTAGCCGCCGAGACGGCTGGCGGCATCCTCGCGGATGCTCTGCCCGCGCCACTCTGCCCCCCAACCCCACTTGGCAACGCTGCGCTCGATGCTGAGCGCGCCACTGCGTTTCGCCCGGCGCACCAGCCGCTCACCACTGCGCTGATCCTTGGCGTTGAGGAAGTCGGCGCTCGCGCTCAGGCGATAGCCGGCGAGCTCGGTGCTGACGGCGAGTTCGACGCCTTCCAGCTTCGCCTTGCCGATGTTCTCCGGCGTGTTGAGCCACTGCACCAGATTCTTGACCCGGTTGTTGAAGTAGGTTGCGCTCAGACGCATGCCGCCCGGCTCCCACACCAGACCCAGCTCACGGTTGAGCGACTCTTCCGGCTTCAACGACGGATTGCCGCCAAAGCAGCCCCACTCCGGCGAACAGAAAGTGGGAAAGTAAAGATCATTGAAAGTCGGCGCCTTGAACGCCGTGCCGATGCTGGCGCGCACCAGCCAGGCCGGCGAGAACTGATAGCCATAGGCCAGCAGGCCGGTGCTCTTGTCACCGAACTGGGAGTCATCATCGTGACGGACATTGACCTGCAGGCGATGCTGGTCGAACTGGCCATTCCAGCCCAGCAGCGCCGAGTTGGAACGACGGCGGCTGCGCACATAATCACCGCTGGTTTCGATGCGCTGCTCCAGATGTTCAACCGCGAACAGCAGCGCACCCGCGCCGAGCTCGATGTCGTTCTGCCAGGCAAACTGGGTCTGCTTGCTGTCGAAGCGATCCTTGCCAACCGGCGCCGGCAGCGAGCGGCTGCGGGCGCGATCTTCGCTGTAACCGGCACGCAAGGTACTGACCCAGCCAGGGCTGAACTGACTGCGCCAATGCACATTGGCGTTGCTCACCCCTTTGTCGAAGCGGGCGTTGTAGTCGGTATCAGCGTCGTACCAGTTGCGACCATCGGTATGCAGCAGGGCAAAGCCGATTTCGTTGTCGGCACCGAGGTCGAGGCTGGCGGCCGCATTAAAGTAATCATTGTGGAAACCGTCACGATCGCGATCGGCTGCGGTATTGACCGTGCGCCGGGCATTGAAGCCACGGGTGCGCTCACGGCCGGCAGCCAGGTTGTAGCGCAAGCCGTTGTCGCCACCGGCCACACCGGCGCCGAGCTTGAAACTGTGCTGGCTGCCAACGCCTGCATAGACGCTGGGCTGAAAACCTGCACCGCCTTTGCGAGTGAAGATCTGGATCACACCGCCGATCGCATCCGAACCGTAGAGCGCGCTCGCCGGGCCGCGCACGATTTCGATGCGCTCGATCAACTCGGCCGGAATCGCTTCCAG
>JAVEVA010000087.1:0-12166 GCA_034005275.1 Thauera sp.
CCGATGATGGCAAAGCCGGGGCGCTGGAGCAGCTCGACCCGGCCTTTCAGATAGAGCAGGACCGGCGGATCGGCAATTTCGAGCAGTGTCGCAGGGTAGTGTGGATCGGCGAGGGTGATGAGATGATGATCTGCGCCTTCCAGCCAGTGGCCGGCGGCTTCGAGCCAGCCGGCTTCCGGCGCTTCGAGCAGCGCACGTGCGGCATCGCTGCCGATCACGCTGGCGATACTGGCCTGGCTGGCAGCAAAGATCTGGCCGGGCAGACCGAAAGCAGCCAGCAGGCTGCGCTGGCGAGCCGGTCCGATGCCGGAAATTCTGCTCAGCCGCAGCCAGTCAAGCTGCTCGGGAGTGGCCGCCACGACCGGACCTGATTCAGTCGGGTCTGATTCAGGGTTTGCGCACGGTGTCGCCAACCGTGACCTGGCCGTCGGTCTCCATCACCAGGCCGTAGGCAACCCGGTCAAAGACGCGGAACACGAACACCAGGCCGTAGCGTTTTTCCGGTAGCTGGTAGCTTTCCTTGCCGTCCTCGCCACGGTAGGTGACGATGCCGCGGTTGCGCGACAGGCTGAGTACATGGCCGGCTTCGATACCTTCACGGCCACCGACGCTGAGCGCAATCACATTGAGGCGGCCGGCTTCCTGCACACCGCGATAGATCGAGATCACGCGGCCTTCGACGTCCTGTTCGGGGGCGTGGGGCGGGTAGGAAAACACGGTTGGCGCCTGGCTCGGCAGCATCAGATCGCCGGCACCGATCTCTTCGACGGCATCGGTGATGAAGAAGGTAGTGACTTCTTCACCACGTTCGCTGACGCGGGCGCTGCCGATGTAATTGGCCTCGTAGGCGATCAGTTCGCCGGTGAGCGGGTCCTTGAGTGGCTGGGCCGGACGCAGGATCTGCCAGACCTGGGCGGGATCTTTCGCATCCTTGGCGAAAATGGTGTCCCCCGATCCGGTCAGCACGCGGTTGGTTTCGGTGGCGACGATGGTGGCGGCATCCTGCAGTCTGGCCTGATCAATCACCAGCGGCTGAGTGAGGAAAGGCTCGATCACATGCTGGGGGATGCTCGGCAGGGCACTTTCGATCTTTTCTTCATAGGCGCGCGGTTGCAGGCGTCCATCCTGGCTGTCAAGTCGGCGGCCGATGCTCAGCCAGGGGCCGCTGCGATCAAGCAGCACCACCTGGCCGGGGTAGATGAGGTGGGGGTTGCGGATCTGGTCGCGATTGAGTTGCCAGACTTCCGGCCAGCGCCAGGGTTCATCCAGAAAGCGGCCGGAAATCGCCCACAGGGTGTCACCCTTGACCACGGTATGGCTGTCGGGCGCATCGGCGGCCAGACGCACATTGGACTGGGCAAGCGCGGCGTGACCGAACAAGGTCGAGATACCGAGCAGGAGTGGGAATATAATTCGGATCATTGATCGCTTCCGGTAATGGCAGGACAGAGCGGGCAGGACAGAGCGAGACAGCAAGTCTGGAACCAGGCTGGCCGAGCAGGGTCGAAACAGCGGACAATCGCGTTTTCACCTTTCCGGCGTGTTTTCCGGGTCTTGCAACGGAGCGGCCGGGTGGCGAAAACACTTGAAATTCTGCACTTAAAGGATTATTGCGGCAAGCATATGGCTCTACTACCCATTCTGCATTACCCCGATCCGCGTCTGCACACGGTGGCCAGGCCGGTGACCGAGTTCAATGACGAGCTCCGGCGTCTGGTGGCCGATATGGCGGAAACCATGTACGAAGCGCCGGGCATCGGTCTGGCGGCAACCCAGGTCAACGTCCATCAGCGGATCGTCGTCATCGACGTTTCCGAAGACAAGTCGGCGCGGATGGCCTTGATCAATCCGGAGATTCTCGAGCGCAGCGGCGAGCATGTCGGTGAGGAAGGCTGTCTGTCGGTACCCGGCATCTACGAAAAAGTCACCCGTGCCGAACGGGTGAAGGTGCGCGCTTTCGATGAACACGGCCAGCAACGCGAGTTCGACGCTGACGGTCTGCTCGCGGTGTGCATCCAGCACGAAATCGATCACCTTGATGGCAAGGTTTTCGTCGAATACCTGTCGTCGCTGAAGTTGAACCGCATCAAGAGCAAGCTGGCCAAGAAGGCCCGTGTTGCGGCCTGATGAGTACCGCCAGATTGCGTGTCGCTTTTGCCGGCACCCCCGAGTTTGCCAGTGAAGCACTGGCGGCGATCCTGGCCGCCGGCTATCCGGTGCCCTTGGTATTGACCCAGCCTGATCGTCCTGCCGGGCGCGGTATGAAGCTCAGTCCGAGTCCGGTCAAGCAGCTTGCGCTGGCGCATGGTCTTGAAGTCGACCAACCGGAACGCCTGAGAACCGCCGAGCAGCGTGCCCGCCTGACAGCCTGTGCGCCGGATGTGCTGGTGGTCGCCGCCTATGGCCTGTTGCTGCCGCCCGAGGTGCTGGCCTTGCCGCGCCTGGGCTGTATCAACATCCATGCTTCGCTGCTGCCGCGCTGGCGTGGTGCGGCGCCCATTCATCGGGCAATCGAAGCCGGCGATGCCGAGACCGGCATCGCCATCATGCAGATGGATGCCGGTCTGGATACCGGGCCGATGTTGCTGTGTCGCAGCTTGCCGATCAGTGCGGACGACACCACCGCCACCTTGCATGACCGGCTCGCCGTGCTCGGTGCCGAAGCGATTGTCGAGGCGCTGGCGCGTCTGGAAACGCTTGTTCCTCAGCCCCAGCCCGAAGCCGGCGTCACCTATGCCGCCAAGATCAGTCGTGCGGAAGCCAGCATTGACTGGGCACGGCCGGCAGGTGAAATCGAGCGTCGCATGCGCGCTTTTGATCCTTTTCCGGGCCTGAGTTCGAGCTTGCGCGGCACCTTGATCAAATTCTGGCGAGCTGAAGTGGTGGATCAGCGTGGCGCGCCGGGCAGTGTGCTGGCAGTCGATGAGGGTGGAATCACGATTGCCTGTGGCGAACAGGCGCTGCGTTGCATCGTGTTACAACGTCCGGGCAGCCGCCGCCTGCCGGCGAGTGAATTCCTGCGCGGTTTTGCGGTCAGTGCTGGCGATTGCTTCACTGACCCGGCCCCGACAAGCGCTTGATTGACCGTGTATCTGCCCCAATCCGGGCGGCAAAACATCGTCAGCCTGCAGCGTTGACCACCGTGGCCAATTTGAAAGGAAGATCTGGATGAACAACTGGCTGAAAACCACCATTCTCATGGCGGCGATTGTCGCCCTGTTCGGCGCCTTCGGTGCCGCCATCGGCGGCCAGCAAGGCATGCTCATTGCGCTGGTACTCGGCGGCGCGATGAATTTCTGGGCCTACTGGTTCTCCGACAAGATGGTGCTCAAGATGTACGGCGCCCGCGAAGTCGATGCCAGCTCTTCGCCCTATCTGTACAACATGGTGCGCGAACTGGCGGGCAATGCCGGCCTGCCGATGCCCAAGGTGTACATCATCGATGAAGCGCAGCCGAATGCCTTTGCCACCGGCCGCAACCCCGAGAACGCCGCAGTGGCGGCAACCGCCGGCATCATCAACATGCTCAACGAACGTGAGCTGCGCGGAGTGATGGCGCACGAGCTGGCGCACGTCAAGAATCGCGACATCCTCATCTCGACCATCTCGGCCACCGTCGCCGGAGCAATCTCGATGCTGGCCAATTTTGCGATGTTCTTCGGCAACAGCCGTGATGGCGAGAGCCGGCCCAATCCGGTGGCGATGATTGCGATGATGATCCTGGCACCGATTGCCGGTTCGATCATCCAGATGGCGATCAGTCGCACGCGCGAGTTTGGCGCCGATCGCGGTGGCGCGGAAATTTCCGGCGATCCGGAAGCGCTGGCCAGTGCGCTGGCCAAGATCCAGCGCGGAGCGAGCCACACCCAGCTTGCCACTGCTGAACAGCATCCGGAAACTGCCCAGATGATGATCATGAATCCGCTCTCAGGTGGTGGTCTGCGTGGTCTGTTCTCCACTCACCCGGCGACCGAAGAGCGCATTGCCCGCCTGATGGCGATGCGTCAGCGCTGACGGGTCGGGGGTGGGTGGGTTCGCGAATTGCGTCGCTCCTACTACAGCTTGTGCTGCGGTACCGGTTTTTGTAGGTGCGACGCAAGTCGCGAACCGCACGCTCGCCAACGGGGGCGTTTTTTCAGGCATGGTGCACAAGGGTGTAAATAGATGAGCAAAAAAACAATCAAGCTGTGGGATCTGCCCATCCGTATCTTCCACTGGCTGCTGCTGGTGCTGGTGGTGGCGGCTTTCATCAGCGGCACTCAGGGCGGCAGCCTGATCAGCGTTCATGGCTGGCTGGGCATTGCCATCGCCGGGTTGCTGGTCTTTCGACTGGTATGGGGGGTAGTGGGATCGACCTATGCTCGTTTCAGCAGCTTCATCCCCACGCCGGGACGGATCCTCGCCTATCTGCGTGGTGAATGGCGCGGCGTCGGCCACAATCCGATCGGGGCGCTGTCGGTGTTCGGCCTGCTCGCGGTGCTCGGCTTCCAGGCGGTGAGCGGCTTGATGGCCAATGATGACATCACCTTCGAGGGGCCGCTGTATGCGCTGGTGAGCAAAAGCACCAGCGACTGGCTGAGCAGTCTGCACCGGCTCAATTTCTGGCTGATCATCGCTCTGGTTGCCTTGCATGTGCTGGCGATCCTGTTCTACGCCCACATCAAGAAGGACAACCTGGTCAAACCGATGATCACCGGCCGCAAGGAAGTGGACGATCCGCAGCTCCAATCCGCTCAGGGCGGCGGTCTGCTGCCCTTCATCATCGCGCTGGCGATCACCGCAGTCGTGATCTGGGCCGCGATGGGCGGCTTGCTGCCGCCACCGCCCCCCCCACCGCCGCCGGGCGCAGTGCCGGCGTGGTGATGGGTATCCTGCGCCGGCTGGGTGCTCAGCACTCGCCGCGCAGGCTGTCGAGGTATTTGAGCAGGTAGTGATTGACCTCCTCGGGCTTTTCCATCTGCACCAGATGGCCGGCGCCGGGGATCATCACCACTTCGCGCAGATCGGGGAACTGGGCGCGCATCAGCGAGATCGGATCGTCGCCATGGAAGGCGGCGAGGTCGATGTCGTGTTCGCTGCCGATGAAAAAGGCCGGCACCTTGCTCTGTACGCCTTCATAAGGCTTGCGCTGCGCCCATTTCAGATCCATCGCCCGGTAGTAGTTGAGCCCGCCGGTAAAGCCGCTGCGGCTGTATTCGCTGACGTAGAACTCCATCTCCAGCGCATTCAGCCACGGCCAGGGCAGCGGCGGCGGCTCGGGCAGGGCGTCGAGATAGCTCATCCCCGGCGGATTGCGATAGACCTGGGTCATGTCGTATGCGCCGCTGAGGGCGTAGAACACCTTGTTGAGGAATTCGCGCGGTGCGCCGTTGAGCGCGGCGTCCGCCGGGCCGGGTTCGCGGAAGTATTCGATGTGGAGGAAGTGTTCCTTGGCCTGCTCGGCGTATTCGACCAGCGGCGGCACCTCGGGATTGTGCGGTGCGGCCGGATTTTCCAGACCGATCACCGCGATCACCCGCTCGGGCGCGCGCAAGGCGAGGTCGTACACCGCAAAGGCGCCAAAATCGAGACCGGCAAACACCGCACGTTCGGCGCCGATGTGATCGAGCAGGCCGAGCAGATCATTGACGATCGGCTCGACACCATAGGCTTCAAGTTCGCTTGGTGCCTCGGTCTGACCCATGCCGCGCATGTCGGGCACGATCACCCGCCAGCCGGCAGCGGCGAGCGCCGGGATCTGGTGCCGCCAGCTGAACCACAGATGTGGAAAACCATGGCAGAGCACGACGGGGATGCCTTCGCCCTGTTCGACGTAGTGCATGCGGATGCCGTTGATGACGGCGTGGCGGTGAGTCCATTCACTCATCTGTTGTCTCCTGTGGTCGGAAGCGGGTCTGTTGAGGTGCAATTTCCGGCTTGCCCGCTGCCTCATGATGCGGGATTGAGACGCAAGTGTGATGGATCAAACGGAGGAGGCCGGATTGAGCAGCGACTTGTAGCCTGAATTGGCTGATAATCCCCTGCATCTCCTGTTGGAAGATTGTTTCTGCCCGTGACCAGATCGTCTGTCGTGCTGATCCTGCTGATTCCCCTGCTGGGATTGCTGTCCTGCTTTGCCCGGGCGGAGTCCGTGCCGGCGGCCGGGCCTGAGCAGGTACAGGAAGCACCGGGGGTCAATGCGGTGGTGCGCGGCATCATCAGCTACACCCGCTGGCCGGTTGACAAGCCCCGGCTGGGCTTGTGCATTGTCGGCGAGACCCGATACGGCGCGTCCTTGCATCAACCGGTGGACTGGTTTGTTGCCGAAGACCGGCTGGAGCTGCTCGAAACCGATCCAGGGCAAATTCCTGTCAGTGACTGTGACGTGGTCTACGTTGGCCGTTTGGGCGATCCCGAGCAACTGCGAGCGCTGATCGCCCGCATCACCGGTCAGCCGGTGCTGAGCATTGGCGAGAATGAGGACTTCTGTTCCTCGGGCGGCATGTTCTGTCTCGAACGTGATGGGCAGGCGCTGCGCTTCGCGGTCAATCTGGATGCGATCACCCGCAGCGGCCTGCAGGTCAACCCGCTGGTGCTGCGACTGACCCGACAATTGCTCAAACAACCATGAAGCCCCGCAGCAATACCACCCTGTTCCAGGCCATGCACCGGCGATATGCCGATTCGAGCCTGTTCGTTGTTGTCCTGCTGGCGATCGCCTTGTCGATTGTTGCCTTGTTCAGCCTGCGTGCCCAGGCGCTGCAGCGACTCGAGCTGGTGGCGCGTACCGTGTCCTATTCCGCAGAAGCGGCAGTGCTGTTCGAGGATGCGCGCACGGCCAATGAGATTCTCAGCCAGATCAGCATGCGCGAAGGCTTGCGCGAAGCAGCCATTCTGGTGGTCGGTGACCGGCCATTGAGTCACTACCGGCGTGATCTGGCAGGTCTTGACGAACAGCTCGGTGAAGCGGTGGCCAGACTGTTCTTTCCCGATCCGGTGCGCAGTCCGGTGAGCTTTGGCGAGCGTGAGATCGGCACTGTGGTGGTGTATGGCAGCGGGAACGAATTCATCAGTTATGTGGCGCAGACGGCGGCGGTCGCCTTGCTGTGCTGTCTGCTGTTCATGGTGCTGGCCAGACGTCTCGCGAGGCGGATGGCGCAGCGCATTTCCGACCAGCTGCAGACCCTGACTGATGCGATCCACGATGTGCGGCTGCGGCAGGATTTCAGCCGACGGGTGCAGGACTTCGACATCAGCGAATTTGACCAGCTTGGCCGCGACTTCAATGCCCTGTTTGCCGAGCTTCATGTCCGTGACCTTGAACTCAATGCCCGCCAGCAAAACCTTGAACAGGCGAATCAGGATCTGTCGCGGCTGGCCTTGCGCGATGGCCTCACCGGGCTGGTCAATCGGCGCGGTTTCAATGAGGGGCTGGAGCAGGCGATGGCGCGTGCCCAGGCGAGCGGCAGCAAGCTGGGGCTGATCTATCTGGATAACGACCGCTTCAAGCAGGTCAATGATCAGTACGGTCATGCAGTGGGCGATGAATTGCTGATCGAGGTTGCGCAGCGTATTCGCGGCTGTGTACGGGACAGCGATCTGGTGGCCCGGCTGGGTGGTGATGAGTTCTGCATCGTGCTCGACGGCATCAAGGAGGCGGAGGATGCAGTGCGGCTGGCGAGCAAGATCATCGAGGCGATGGCTGTGCCGCTCCATGTTGATGACAAGACGATTCTGCCCAGCGTCAGCATCGGCATTGCCATTCACCCTGAGCATGGCCACAATGCCGCCGAGTTGCTCGCCGCTGCCGATGCAGCGATGTATCATGCCAAACAGTGTGGTCGTGGCTGTCATCAGCTGTTCGACCCTGCCTTTCTTGATCCGATATCCTGAGTTTTCCCCATGATCGCCTTGCTTCCTGCCGTTGTTTTCCGCGCTTTGAGGCAGTGCTTGGTATGGTTTTGTGCGGCGCTGCTGCTGGTGGCCTGTCAGACGGCGACCGTGCCGCAGCAAGGACTGAGCGAAGCGCAGATTGCCGGTTTGCGCAAGGCCGGCTTCGTCGAGACCGAGGCTGGCTGGAGTCTCAACCTCAGCGGCAGCATCCTGTTCGATATCGATACCGATCGCATCACGACTGAAGCCGAACGCATCGTCGCAGAGGTGGTGCACGCACTGAACACGATTGAAATCGACAGCGTGCGGGTTGAAGGCCATACCGATAACGTGGGTACATCGGCTTACAATCTTGATCTATCGACCCGACGGGCCGAGGCGGTGGCCAGGGAGTTCATCGCTCATGGCATGCTCGATGAGCGGATCGTGCGCCGCAGTTTCGGCAGTCAGCGGCCGATTGCCGACAACAGCAGCAGCGAAGGCCGCGCCCAGAACCGTCGCGTTGCCATCATCGTCCCGGCTTATTGACGACCACCAATGTCCGCAGTCCAGTGCCGATCTGCGGTGAGGAAGATGACAATTCGTCTCACTTGGTGCATGATCGTCGTTCATCAAACCGATCGAGGTTAAGGCGGGGTCAATGAGACTGCCCCGCACTATGACTCAGCCCATTCAGTTGAACATTGTTCCGCGCCTTCCTGTAGCGCCCGTGACCGCCGTCGAAGATGCTTCCGGCGAAGAATCCGGGCTCGCGGATCGATCTTACTGCCGCGTTTCAGCGGCCCCGTTCCCCGTTCTGATTCCTGCTTCCCGTGTCTGTCCGGCACAGGATGTGCTTGTGCGCCTTGCCCGCCGATGCCGCGTCCGGCAGACGGCAGTCTGCGCCTGAGTTCCCGACGCCCATGGATATTTTCATTCTCATTGCGCTCATCCTGCTCAACGGTCTGTTTGCGATGTCGGAAATCGCACTCATCACTGCCCGCCGTGCCCGTCTGCTCAAGCTGGCTGAAGAAGGTGACAATGCGGCAGCGGTAGCTGCCAGACTGGGCGAAGAGCCAACTCATTTTCTGTCCACCATCCAGATCGGCATCACGTCGATCGGCATTCTCAACGGGATTGTCGGTGAAGCGGCACTGGCCGGACCGCTGTCGGCCTGGCTGCAGCAGTCGATCGGTCTTGAGCAGCGGGTCAGTGAAGTCAGCGCGACTGCGCTGGTGGTGCTGGTGGTGACCTATGTGTCGATTGTGGTCGGTGAGCTGGTGCCCAAGCGTGTTGGCCAGATCAATCCCGAAGGCATTGCCCGTCTGGTGGCGCGGCCGATGCACGTGCTGTCGATCGCTTCGCGTCCGTTCGTTCATCTGCTGGTCAGCTCGACCAGCCTGCTGCTGCGTCTGCTTGGCCAGCGCGAAGTGAGCGGGCCGAGCGTCACCGAAGAGGAAATTCGCGCGATGCTCGATGAAGGTTCGGAAGCCGGGATCATCGAAAAGAGCGAACACGAGATGGTGCGCAACGTGTTCCGCCTCGATGAGCGTCAGCTTGGCTCGCTGATGGTGCCGCGTGCCGACATTGTCTGGCTGGACATGAACCGGCCGCTCGACGAGAACCTCGGCCTGATGGCGGCTTCGAGCCATTCCCGTTTTCCGGTATGTCGCGGCGGCATGGATGACATTCTGGGCATTCTCAGCGCCAAGCAGCTGTTCAACCAGATTCTGCGTGGTGACGAGGTCAAGCTGGACGAAAGCCTGCAGACGCCGGTGTATGTGCCGGAGTCACTCACCGGGATGGAGTTGCTCGACCAGTTCCGTGCCTCCAGCACTCATATGGTGTTCGTGGTCGATGAGTACGGCGAAGTGCTGGGCATGGTGACCCTGCATGACCTGCTCGAATCGGTGACCGGCGAATTCCAGCCGGAGAATGAGGAAGAGGCCTGGGCAGTGCAGCGCGAGGATGGCTCCTGGCTGCTGGACGGCCTGATCCCGATTCTCGAGTTCAAGGATCGGCTGGGGATCAAGACCGTGCCGGAAGAAGACAAGGGGCGTTACCACACCTTGTCAGGGATGATGATGTGGCTGCTTGGCCGCCTGCCCGCCACCGGTGACATTGCGGTGTGGGAGAACTGGCGTTTCGAAGTGGTCGACATTGACGGCAAGCGCATCGACAAGGTGCTGGCGAGTGCAGTGCCGGAAGAGAGCGAGCCCGGTGAAGAAACCGTGAGCGCGGAAGGCGGCGAGGCGCAAGACTGACAAGCAGCGTAGCAGCGTCTCGGCCCGACCGCTGTTGCGGACCTGTTCAGCGGCGTCCCGGTTGCTGCGGGTCTTCGTCGGTGGCGGATGAAATTTCGACCACCCGGATGACTTCGCCTTCAATCACCATTTCGCCCTGTCCGGCAGGTGATTGGCCTTCGCCAGCCCGAGCCCGCATCTGCTGGCGAAGCTTGCGGGTTTTCCACCACAGGTAGCCCCAGGCAATGCTGCCGATGCTGAGCACGATGGCAAACAGCACCACCGATGCCATCAGCGCGAGGCTGAAGACCAGCACGGTCACCAGTAATGCCACCGCTTTCTGCAACAGACTGGGTGGCTTGCCATTACGGCTGGAAAACGGGCTGAAGTGCTGGAAAAATCTCGGGTCACGGTACATGGTCAAGGCCATTCAGGGTCGGTGAGTAAAGTCCACGATACCGCTTGGAGTGGCACAGGCGGGAATGATTCCCCTGCGGCAATTTTCAATTGCCCGGACTGGTGGAATGCGTGTTGAGGAATTCCTCGAAGGCGGTACCCGGCAGCGGCCGACTGAGGTGATAGCCCTGAATCTGGTCGCATTGCTCTTTGGTGAGCCAGGCCAGCTGCTCGGCGGTTTCAACCCCCTCGGCGATCGTCAACATGCCGAGGCTGTGGGCCATCTGAATGATCGCAGTAGCGATGGCGCGGTCATCAGGATCATTTTCAAGGTCGCGGATGAAGGATTGATCGATCTTGAGCTTGTGGATCTTGAAGCGTTTCAGATAGCTGAGTGAGGAATAGCCGGTACCGAAATCATCGATTGCGAGCCCGACGCCGATCCGGCGCAATTCACTCATGCGCTGGGCAGCGAGGCTGGGCGTTTTCATCGCCACCGCTTCGGTCAGCTCCAGCTCCAGGCGCTCGGCGACGACGCCGCAGTCATGGAGCAGGCGATTGAGCATTTCGGTCAGACCGGCGTGTTCGAACTGGATGGCAGACAGGTTCACTGCCAGGGTGATGTCATAGCCCTGATCGAGCCACTGGCGTAGCTGGGTGAGGGCGCTGCGCAGTACCCATTCGCCGATCGCCACGATCTGCCCGCCTGCTTCGGCAATCGGAATGAACTCGGCTGGCGAAATCGCGCCCCAGGGCGGGTAGTTCCAGCGCAGCAGCACTTCCGCACCGATGATCCGTTTGTCGGCCAGACAGAGCTGGGGCTGGTAGACCAGATGAAACTCTCCCCGGCTGAGTGCCTGCTTGAGTGCATTGCTCAGGGTCAGGGTGCGGATCGCCTTGTCCTGCATTTCGGCGGCAAAGAAGCTGTAATCATTGCGGCCTGCCTGTTTCATGCGGTACATGGCAATTTCGGCTTTCTGCAGCAGCGGCTCCAGCTGGAGAGCGTCTTCTGGGCAGAGAGCGATGCCGATTGAAGCGGTGACCGAAACGGTGTGGGCACCGAGCCGGATTGGTTCCAGCATGGCGTCGATCAGCCAGCGGGACATGGAAGCGGCCAGACTCTGGTCGCCATCGGGCAGCAGCACGATGAAGTCATCGCCGGAAACCCGGCACAGCACATCCTGGATGCGCAAGGTATTGCGCAGCCTGCGCGCCACTTCCTGCAATAGCAGATCACCCATGCTGTGGCCGAGGGCGTCGTTGATGTCCTTGAAGTGATCGAGGTCGATCCACAGCGCGGCGATGCTGTCGCCGGCGGCCTGCAGCGGCACGAACAGCTCGCTGAGGAGCTGACGGTTGGGCAGGCCGGTCAGCTGGTCGTAGTGTGACAGCTGACGAATGCTTTCCGCCGCTTCGATCTGCGCCGTGATGTCTTCCTTGATGGCCAGGAAGTTGCTGATCCTGCCTTGCTCATCATGGATGGCATACAGCAGCACCGACTCGGTGAACTCCTTGCCTTCCTTGCTCAGGCAGACGATCTCGCCCCGCCAGTGCTTGCCCTGGCGGATGCGCGACTCGATGATGTCTTCGAGATTGTGCGGATTCTTCGGGGAGTGGAGGAAACGCGGATGCAGACCGAGCACTTCGTCGAGGCGATAACCGCTGCTGAGGGTGAA
>JAVEVA010000157.1:0-2669 GCA_034005275.1 Thauera sp.
ATACCTGATCGAGAACCCCGTAAGCACGATCAGCACGTACTGGCGCAAGCCTGACGCGGTATTTCACCCGCACCATTTCACGATGCTTGAGCCTGACGACAACTACACCAAGCAAACCTGCCTATGGACTGGCGGCGGATTCGTTATGCCCAAGTCCTGTCAAGACTTCACGCTCGGCAGCCCTGATGACCGAATCCATAAAGCCGCGCCTGGCCCAGACAGGGCAAACATTCGCAGCGCTACACCGATGGGCTTTGCGCGGGCCGTATTCGATGCAAACGGAAAGCAACTACTGAGGAACGCAGCATGACCCAACAATACGAGCTACCGCCGCTGCCGGAAGGTTTGCAGGCGCTGCCTCCACTGATGCAGCAATGGGTACAGCGTCATGTGCGCGTCGCCATCGAAGCCGACCGCAAGCGCAGGGGTGAGCCGGTAGCTACGATTCGCCACTTTCAATACGAGGGCATTGCACGAAACGGCCCCAGCCAGGAAGCCGTGATGATTGACGGCGCTCCAATGCTGCCTGATGGGACGCAGCTCTACGCAGCCTCACAGCCCGCCGATCCGTTGGCGTGGCAACCCATTTCGACAGCCCCCCACGAAACGGAATTGCTGCTCGGCTGGGAAGAATGGGACGGCGCATGGAGGACTGATGTGTCTATGGCAACATGGGGATGGCGGAAGGGTACTGTGTCGAGGATGTCGCAGCACGGCCAGGCAACCCACTGGATGCCCCTGCCCGCGCGCGCAATGTCCGACATCGCCCGCACGGTGCTCGAATCCGCCAAGGTCGAAGCCGACTACATGCGCGCCAGCGGCGCCGAAGTCGCCAGCAGCTTCATCCCGACCGGCGACGGCAACCGCCTTGCCAGCACATCCGCGCCGGAAAGCCGCCACCTCACCGCCACCGGCGTTGCCGTCACCCAGGGCAACCGCACAGTGCACAAGCTCAGGTGAGCCGTGATGAACGACAACCACGGCCAGCTTGAAAGCTGGGAGCCGAGCGACGAATACGAGCGCGCATTCTGGGCCTATGCCAAAGCAAGCGAAGCTTTGTCAGAAGCAAAGAGGCTGGAGTCTGCTGCTGCAGACGATGATCTTGCGGGCGAGCACGGCGAACGCGACATCAACCTTGAAATGGCCGCTGAAGAGAGGGCGATTGCGGCGGAGGCAATCGCATCGCTGGACAAGCTCAGGTGATCCGCGCTCTGTTCGTTGTCACGCCTGCGCTTGTTGCGCTTGACCTTGCCATCGCTCTGCGCCTATGATCCGCCCGTCGCTGGCAAACAACCGGCGACCGGGGGTGACAGCCCGAAGTGGAGCGGTGATGAGCCGCATTGCAATAACGCGGCTTTTTTGTCGCCTGATGTGCCCCTATGGGTGCCGGGCGGGGGGAGCCGAAAGGCTCGCCGGTGCTCCATCGGTCTGTCAACCCTCGCTTCGGCGCCCACCCGTTTGACAGCGGGTTGGCGGAACAGACCGCAAATGGAGCACATCATGACCACCATCACCCAAGGCGCGACCGCGCCCACCATCTTCAACTTCCGTTCCACCGCCGTCCGCACCATCGTCATTGATGATGTGGTGTGGTTTGTCGCCTCCGATGTCGCCAAGGCGCTTGGCTATCCTCAGGCGAAGGACATGGCACGCCTGCTCGACGAAGACGAGAGGGGTAGGCAGATTGTGCCTACCCCCTCCGGCGAACAGGAAGTGGTCATCATCAACGAGTCCGGCCTGTATCACGCCGTGCTCCGCTCGCGCAAACCGGAGGCCCGGCCCTTCCGCAAGTGGGTTACTGCCGAAGTGCTGCCGGCCATTCGCAAGACCGGCCAATACACCGCAGCGCCCTACACTGCCGGCCCTCACGACACTCTGACCGCCGAGCAAGCCGAAACCCTGCGCGACCTGATCCGCCTTGCTGCCGACAAACTGCCGAAGGAAAAGCAAGGCGAATTCATCCAGCGCGGCTGGTCGAAGCTCATGAGCCACTTCAAGGTCAGCTACCGCAAGATTCCGCGCTACGAATTCACCGAAGCTGTCTCCATCGTCGCCCGTCACTGTGTCCAGCATGGCGAACTGCTCGAAGCGGAACAGAAGCCAGCGACCACCGAGCAACACATCCTCGACGCCGCCCGCGCCGAACTAACCCGACCAGGACGGCGCTTCCTCACCGTCTTCAGCGAGCAGCCCGGCCAGCCAGTCCAGGCAGAACCCACCATCGCCATGATCAGCATCCCCGGCGATGCCATGGTTGCCAGCTGGGGCCAGCTCCCCCAGCTGCTGCGCGAACCCGGCAACGGCCCCACCACCGCCGAAGCCAGCGAAATCGCCAAAGCCTGCGTCAGCGTCCTCGCCCGGAGGATGCCGGCATGAACACCTTCCGCATCTACCGCAGCCTGCGCCGCTTCCTCAGCCCGGCCCGCGCCTGGCAGCTCGCCCGCATCCTGCGCGGTTAACACCCCACCACCCCAACCCACCACATGCGCTCGCCCCCCGGCGAGCGCAGGAGGAACTGTGCGTGAACGCAATCCATCAACAAATCATCGACTGCATCAAGCAACACAGCGGCGCATCCGCCGACGAGATCGCCAAGCAAATCAAGATGGCCAATCTGCCGTCAGTCGTCATCAACACCCTCAACGAAATGCGCACCCTCGGCATGATCG
>JAVEVA010000088.1:0-11904 GCA_034005275.1 Thauera sp.
TTTTGGTGATGCGCGTGATCCGCACCAAAGCATCCACTGACGCCGAGGGCAAACCTTGGCGTACCAGAGGGATCCAGTCCATCACAACCCGAGGAGCGGCTTGGAGTATCGGCTCACCGCCCAACAGGTTGAAGGCTGTAACCGCTGAAGAGTGCAAGCTGGTAACAGTCATGACGAGCTCCTTTATATTTCTGCCAACTGGCGGTTAGTGTAGTCACAAATGGCGCGAAAATCCAACTTGACAGTACGCAAGCATGCTTTGAAAGGAGGTGGCTTTGAGCGTGCTACCGTTGTCACCGTGGGGCACGAGCTCTCGCTCATCGCGTGGATGTTTTCGGCCAGCGCGGTGCGCTTGAGCTATTGGGCAGTCGTCCGTTGCAGAACATCGCTATGCGTGATCAACGGAACATCAAATCGGGTGATCACACTCAGCTGGTTGGGGCCTTCGATGCGGCGCGCAGCGCTGACCCCGGCATCAACACCTGGGCCTTGAGTGAAGCCCTGAGTGGTTTCCACTTGGGAGGCTGGGACGACGCAGCGATTGGCGGCGATCTAGCTTACCAGTACGGCAAGAACGGAACGCTCAGCGGGGTTTCTGCCGTCGGAGTCCTTGCGATACTGGAGGACAGCGCACTGGGAACTGCAATGCAGTTGAGTACGGGGTGGTGATACCCCAATCCTGTCGTGCGCCCATGCTGACACCGTGAAGTATGAGTGGCGCCTGGTGATTAACCTGGCGCCGCTTGAAGCGACTTACTTTTGCTGGTACCGGCGCCGATCTCGCAGAGCTCCCGCTCCTGCTGTCAGCGCGCCACGATCACCCTTGCCACCAGTTCAGCCGCATTGTGCACCCCCAGCTTGCGCATGATTGCGGCACGATGAACTTCGACCGTACGGGGTGAAATTCCCATCGCCTGCCCGATCTCCTTGCTGGTATGACCATTGACGATGTGGCGAGCCACTTCGCGTTCTTTTGGCGTCAACGCCGACGCGCTCGACGCCCGATCCTGCAGATGCTCGAAAGTCCACACCATCAGCAGGAAAGGATCTGCGGCGGTCAGCGTACGTCCGCGCGCACGCACCCAGATGATTTCGCCATTCTTGCGTTGCATGAAACGCTCGTCCTCATAACGCGGCCGGTTGTGAAGCCAGCGGTTCCAGCGTGAACCAATCTTCTCGTAGTCGATATTCGACGGATACAGCAGACGGGTCGACTGCCCTTCGAGCTCGGCCCGATTCCAGCCGAACAGCAGTTCGATTTCGGTATTCACCTTCAGGATGGTGCGGCTCGACGTCACCATGATGCCGACCGGCGCATCCATGAAGCCGGTCATATCAAGGGTTTGATCCGGGAGATTCATGTAGCTCATGTTCAACTCCAGCTCATCTAAGTAGTTTCTACGTATAAATCTACGTAGTTTGACGCATAGGCGCCAGCCCCTCGAAAAAGCCAAACTGTTTGGCAGGAGGAGTCAGGACATGACAAAGAACATGACAAACACCATTTACATCACCGGCTCGGGCCACACCCGCTTCGGACGCCTGGAGCAAAGCATCGAAGAATTGATCGTTGAGGCGGCACAAGAGGCGATCGCCGAAGCCGCAATCGACGCAGCAGAAATCGATGCAGTCTTTCTGGGTCACTTCAATTCAGGCCTGGTAGCCGACGGCTTCGCCTCATCACTGATTCATCAGGCCCACCCATCCTTGCGTTTCACCCCCGCCACGCGCTGTGAAAACGCCTGCGCCTCAGGCTCGGCGGCCATCCACGCCGGCCTGAACATGATCCGCGCCGGCCGGGCACGGCAAGTACTCGTGGTCGGTGCCGAAAAAATGAGTCACCGCGCAACCAGCGAAGTCACCGCCGCACTGGCCGGCGCCGGCTATCAGCAGGATCCGGCAGAAGCTGCCCTGAGCTTTCCACAGGTTTTCGCCATTGCAGCAACCGCCTACGCCGAGCGCTACCAGAACCCGCTCGACGCCATGGCACGCATCTCGGCAAAGAATCATGCCAACGCGCTCAACAATCCTCTCGCCCAGATGCGCAAGGCGGTGCCCTATGAATTCTGCCGGGAGGTGAGCGACAAGAACCCGCTGATTGCACCGCCCTTGCGCCTTTCCGACTGCTCGCTGATTTCCGATGGTGCCGCAGCAATCGTGCTCTCCTCCGCCGACGCTGCCGCAAGCGCCAAACGCCGCGTGCGCGTTGCCGCAACCGAGCACGTCTCGGATTACCTGCCGATGTCACGCCGTGACTTCCTCGCCTTCGAAGGCCCCCGGCGTGCAATCGCGCAGGCATACGCCGCTGCCGGCATCAGCGTCGGCGATCTCGACTTTGCTGAAGTCCATGACTGCTTCACGCCCGCTGAGCTGCTGATTTATGAAGCGATGGGGCTCAGCGCACCAGGCCAGGGCATACGTGCCCTGGCAGACGGCACCGTCTTCCCGGAAGGACGGACTCCGGTCAATCTTTCCGGAGGGCTCAAAGCCAAAGGTCATCCGGTCGGCGCGACCGGTGTCTCGATGCACGCCCTCGCCTTCCGCCAGCTCACCGGACAAGCCGGCGCAATGCAGCGCAAGAACGCTGAATGGGGGCTGACTTTCAACATGGGTGGCACTGCGGTGGCGAACTACGCCTCGCTGCTGCAAGCCGATCGCACCTGAGGACGCCATGAACATCGCCAACTGGCTTCATCAGGCTGCGCTGGCCTGGCCGCACAACCCGGCAATCTTCGACGGCACCCGCCTGACCCAGAATTATCTCAGCCTGCTGAAAGCAGTATGTGACCGCGCACGCCATCTTGCTGATCAACACGGCATCGCTCCCGGCGACCGGGTTGCACTTTTCAGCAGAAACACACCGGAATACATCGAGGCGATGCACGCCTGCTGGTGGATCGGAGCGGTAGTCGTACCCGTCAATTACAAGCTGCATCCGTCCGAAGCCGAATGGATCATCGGCAACGCTGGCGCCCGCCTCGTGCTCACCGACAACGGTGAGGCTTTCAGCGGCCAGTCCGCTTTCGTCGAAGAAGCGCTCGCCTGCCCGATTGCGAAAGGTGCTCCAGTCACCGCGCCGCGCCCCGCAGTAGAGAGCGATATCGCCTGGCTGTTCTATACCTCCGGGACAACCGGCAAGCCCAAAGGCGTGATGCTCAGCCACGAAAATCTGCGAAACATGAGTCTGTGTTACAGCCTGGATGTCGACACCCCCGCTGCGGACGATCACATGGTCTACGCTGCACCGATGTCACACGGTGCAGGTCTGTACATGTTTGCCCAGATCCGCGCGGCAGGTGCTCATCTGATCCCGAGCTCACGAGGCTTTGATTGCGACGAGATCATCGAACTGGCGCACAGTAAAGGCAACCTGGTGTTCTTTGCCGCGCCCACGATGATCAAGCGCCTGATCGCCAGGGCAAAACTCACCGGCTATGACGGCAGCGGGATCCGTACGATCACTTACGGCGGCGGCCCGATGTACGCCAATGACATCGACGAGGCCCTGGCGCTGTTCGGCCCTCGTTTCGTACAGATCTACGGCCAGGGCGAAAGTCCGATGACGATTTCGGTCCTCCCCCGCCACCTCGTTGCCGATCAGAGCCATCCGCGCTGGCGCGCACGCCGAAGCTCTGTTGGCTATGCTGCCGGCTGCGTGAAGCTTGCGATCCTCGACGACGACGGCCACGAACTGCCGGCCGGCCATACCGGCGAAATCTGCGTGCAAGGGCCGACCGTGATGCTTGGCTACTGGCAGGACACCGAAGCGAGCACCGAGACGCTGCACGACGGCTGGCTCCACACCGGCGATCTTGGCCATTTCGATGAAGACGGCTTTCTCTACCTCACTGACCGCTCCAAAGACCTGATCATTTCCGGCGGGACCAACATCTACCCACGCGAAGTGGAGGAGGCGATCCTGCGCCACCCAGCGGTGTTTGAAGTCGCAGTGATCGGCGAACCAGAACCGGAGTGGGGTGAGCAAGTCGTGGCCTACATCGTGCTGCAAGCGGATCAGCAGGTGAGCGAAGCAGAGCTGGACAGCTGGTGCCGCCAGCAGATCGCTTCCTTCAAACGCCCGAAGCGCTATGTCTTTGCGACCGAACTACCGAAAAACAGCTACGGCAAGATTCTGAAAACAGAACTGCGACGTGCGGCAATCCATACCACACGTTGAAAACTGCGGACGGGAACCCCCGAATCCGCCACACATCAGGAGGAGACAATGAAAAGACGTGATTTTCTGAAAACCAGCAGCTTGCTTGCCGGCGCCGGCATGCTGGGCATCCCGAGCCTCGCCCAGGCTCGCGTCTCGATCAAGTTCGACAGCTACGTCACCGAAAGCGCCGGTCCTTCGTGGATCGACCGCTGGTTTCTCGAACAACTGGAGCAACGCTCCAAGGGAGAAGTGAGCGTTCGCTATTACTGGGCGGGAAGCCTGAACAAGGTCGGGGAACATCTCGGCGCAGTCCGTGACGGCACCTCGGAAGTCACCCTCATCTCGCCGGGCTACTACCAGGCTGAAATGCCGGTGACCCGTGGCCTGGAATGGTACTTCCGCGTCGATCGCGCCGACACGCTGCAGCAGATCTGTCGCGACACCTACGACAACTTCGAGCCACTGCGGCAAGAGTGGGAACAGCGCCACAACTGCAAGGTGCTGTACTGGACCAACTGGAACTACGCGCCGCTGGTGATGCGCAAGCCGATTACCTCACTGGCCGACCTCAAGGGCAAGAAGATCCGCGCCTATGGTGTGGCGACCGACGTGATCGAACGACTCGGCGGCATCGCAGTACCGATGGTTGCTGGCGAGGTATACCAATCTCTCGAACGCGGCGTGCTCGACGGTGTCTATGGTTTCGATTTCGTCACTGCGGTGGCCTACAAGCTGCATGAGATCGCACCCAACTTCTATGACATCGGCGACGGTGCCCACGCCCCGGCACTCACGGTGATGAACAAGCGGACATGGGAGAAACTGTCGCCGGCCAATCAGCAGATCTGCACCGACCTTGCCAATGAGCTTTATGGCGGCAAATTCGCCGAGATCTACGAAAACGTGCTGACCGATTACGTCAAGAAAGCCCTGAGCGAAGGCGTGAAATTCACCGCGCTGCCCGATGCCGAAAAAGAACGGGCGCGCGGCATCATCCAGCCAGCTCAGGTCAATAAATGGATCGACGAGGTCGCCAAACCAAACCGCATCGACGGCAAGGCCATGCAGGAGGTGATCAAGCAGGCCATCAGCCGGCATGGAGCAGCAGGCCAGCTCAAACGGCCAATCGAAATCGCCGCGAGCCTGTAAAGATGTCTGCACTCGACCGCCTGCTGACGCGCATCGCACACGCGATGAGCTGGGTGGCACTCGGCTTTCTCGCCTTCATGATGCTGGCCATCACCATCGATGTCTTTGCGCGCGCACTCAGCGGACGCACGGTTCCGGGGCTCTTCGAGCTCTCGGAACTGTCGATGGCAATGGTCGTCTTCATGGGGCTGGGGGCAACCCTGCTCGACGATGGCCATATCCGTGTCACCCTGCTCACCGATCGCCTGCCGAAACCGCTCGGTCGCCAGCTTACTGCGCTCGGCTGGGCCTTTGCGGGACTGAGCTTCGCTCTGCTCGCCTGGCCAGCAACGAAGGAAGCCGTCCATTCGGTTTCGATCTTCGAGTTCCGCTGGGGCGCGGTGCAGATGCCGATCTGGTGGGCCAAGCTCATTGTTGCCGCCGGACTCTGGTTCGCCGCACTGCAGGCACTCGTCCACGCTGCCCTCACCGCGCTCGACCGCCTGCCTCCGCAGCGCCTCGTCAGCGTCACTTCCGTCACCCACTGAACAGCGGGCGCGGGGCTCGAAAGATCCCGCGCAGCCGCTGCCTCACATTCCGGTGGGATCAAGCATTCCAGGAACCGTCATGGACGTCACCCTCATCACCCTCTTCGCCGTCGGGCTGATCCTTCTGCTCATGGCCATCGGCACACCGGTGTTTGCCGCGCTGGCACTGTCGGGCGCTTTCGGCATCGTCATGGTTGAAAACCTCGACTTCCTGCTCAACCGGCTGAAGTCCCTGCCCTTTTCGACCACGGCGAGCTACACCCTGACCGTCATTCCCCTTTTCATCCTGATGGGTGCTTTCGCCCACCATGCTCAGGTCGGCAAACGGCTTTTCGACGTCGCACGCAAGTGGGTCGGCCACCTGCCAGGCGGTCTCGCCATGGCCAGCATCCTCACTGCAGCCGGCTTTGCCGCCACTTCAGGCTCATCGGTTGCCACCGCTGCCACCGTCGGCGCAGTCGCCATCCCCGAAATGAAGAAAGCCGGTTATGACCCGCGTCTTTCAGCTGGTTCAGTTGCTGCAGGCGGCGTGCTCGGCGTTCTGATTCCCCCGTCCGTACTGCTGATCTTCTACGCCGCACTGACCGAGGTTTCCGCCGGCAAGATGCTGATCGCCGGCTTTGTACCCGGAATCCTGACCACGCTGGTCTTCATGGCCGGGGTGGCAATCATCGGCAGCCGGGGCATGAACAGGCAGGCACGCAGCCCTCGGTCGCCATGGGGCGAGCGCATCCGCTCAACCGGACAGGCCTGGCAGGTGCTGGTCCTGTTTCTGCTGGTGCTGGGCGGCATTTATCTCGGCCTGATCACACCGACCGAAGCGGGCGCAGTCGGGGCGTTCGCTGCCCTGCTGATGCTGCTCTTTTCCCGCGTTGCGCGCACAACGCTCGGCATGCGCCTGCTCGACAGTTTCCGCAGCACGGCAACCACCACCGTGATGATCTTGTTCACCATGATCGGCGCCGGCATTTTCAGCTACTTCCTGACGCTGGTGCAGATCCCGCAGGCAATTTCGGAAACGATCGTGAACAGCGGTATTCATCCGGCACTGATCGTCGCCGTCCTGCTGTTGCTCTATATCCCGCTCGGCATGTTCCTCGATGCGTTCTCGATGATGGTGATCACACTGCCGATCGTCTTCCCGACCGTTTCCGGTCTCGGCTTCGACCCCATCTGGTTCGGCATCCTGTGCGTCAAAATGTGTGAAATCGGCTTGATGACGCCACCGGTAGGACTCAATTGCTTCGTGATTGCCGGCATCGACCGCAGCACTTCGCTCACCGACATTTTCCGGGGAGCGCAATGGTTCGTCATCATGGAGCTGATCACTGTCGCCATTCTTTTTGCCTTCCCCGGCATCACCACCTGGCTACCCGACACCATGATGGGACGCTGAGACAGAAGGATGACAGACATGCGTGACCATTACGGTACAGCGCTCATCACCGGTGGCGGATCAGGTATCGGGCGAGCCTCGGCACTGGAACTTGCCCGGCGTGGTGCGCGAATCATCGTGACCGACCTCGACCTCAGCAAGGCCGAGGCCGTTGCACAGGAAATCACCTCCACCGGTGGCAAGGCAACTGGCCTGGCGATGGACGTCGGCAGCTCGACTTCAATTGCCGGCACCCTCGATCAGGTGACGGCAAGCATCGGCAACATCGACATCCTGATCAATAGTGCCGGGTTGATGCTGGTGGAACCGCTGCTGGACTTCTCACCCGGGGACTGGGACAAGACCATGCGCATCAACCTCACCGGCACCTTTCTTGTCAGCCAGCACGCTGCATGCGGCATGGCCGAACGCGGCTATGGCCGGATCATCAACCTGACATCAATTTCCGGCCTGCGTGCCGGGATTGGACGGGTCGCCTATGGCACCTCCAAGGCCGCCATCATTGGCCTGACCCGGCAGTTCGCGCTCGAACTCGGACCGCTGGGCGTGACGGTGAATGCAGTCGCACCCGGCCCGATCGAAACACCGATGACACACGCCACCTATTCGGAGGAGACCTGGGCAAACATTCTTGCGATGATTCCCGTCCGACGCCGAGGCACCCCTGGGGACATTGCCGAAGCAATCGCCTATCTGGCCTCGCCTGGCGCCTCCTACGTCAACGGTGAAACACTCACCGTTGACGGCGGCTACATGGCAGCCGGCATGACACAGACCGGCAGACTGCGCAGTTGAACCGCGCTCCCGCTTGCAGCCAGGACTCCGTGACTTCGCCCCTCAGCGCGTTTCGCTGAACAGTTCGCGGCCGATCAGCATGCGACGGATTTCGCTGGTGCCGGCGCCGATCTCGTAGAGTTTGGCGTCGCGCCACAGGCGGCCGACGGCGTAGTCGTTGGTATAACCCACGCCACCGAGGGTCTGGATTGCTTCGCCGGCCATCCAGGTCGCTTTTTCAGCGGTGTACAAGATGACGCCGGCGGCATCCTTGCGCAGCGTGCGTGCATGGTCGGCCTGGTCACAAGCCTGGCCGACTGCGTAGGCGTAGGCGCGGCAGGCGGACCAGGTGGAGTACATGTCAGCAACCTTGCCCTGCATGAGCTGGAACTCGCCGATCGGGGTGTCGAACTGCTTGCGCTCATGCAGATAAGGCACGACGGCGTCCATGCAGGCCGCCATGATGCCCAGCGGGCCGCCGGAAAGCACCGCACGTTCGTAATCGAGACCGGACATCAGCACCTGCACGCCACGGCCGATGTTGGCTTCCCCGCCAAGGACGTTTTCAAGCGGCACTTCGACATCGTCGAAAAAGAGCGGAAAAGTGTTGGAGCCGCGCATGCCGAGCTTGTCGAGATGGGCGCCGTGGCTGAAACCTTTCATGTTCTTTTCGATGATGAAGGCAGTGATGCCTTTGGCGCCGGCATTGACGTCAGTCTTGGCATACACCACCAGGGTGTCGGCATCGCCGCCGTTGGTGATCCACATCTTGCTGCCGTTGAGCACGAAGTGATCACCCTTGCGCTCGGCACGCAGCTTCATCGACACCACATCGGAGCCGGCGTTGGGCTCGGACATGGCCAGCGCACCGACCTGTTCGCCGGAAATCAGCCCCGGCAGGTATTTGCGCTTCTGCGCTTCAGTGCCGTTGCGCCGGACCTGGTTGATGCACAGATTGGAGTGGGCGCCGTACGACAACCCGACCGAAGCCGAAGCACGGGAGATTTCTTCCATGGCGATGATGTGGGCGAGATAGCCCATTGCCGTGCCGCCGTATTCTTCTTCCACCGTCATGCCATGCACGCCCAGCTCGCCCAGCTTGCGCCACAGGTCGGCGGGGAAAAGGTTGTCACGGTCGATGTCAGCGGCACGCGGAGCAATTTCAGTCGCGCAGAAGCTCTGCAGCGTGTCGCGCAAGGCGGCTATGGTTTCACCAAAATTGAAGCTGAGGCTGGGCACGTTCATGAAAGCTCTCCGGGTCGGTTGCAGCGGGCGGACAGGCCGGGTGCCTGCCCGTCCGCACATCAGGTCGAGGAAGTCGATGAGAGCAGCTTAACGGATGTGGCGCACCGCATGTGCCAAGCAGGTTGCAGATCCTGCCAGCCGAATTAACATAAGGTCTTGCTCAGCGAGCACTGCACGAGAACCGCATGTCTCCCGGAATCATCACCCCTTCTGCCACTGAACTCCAGCAAGGACGCGCGGCGACACCGATCGCTTTCATCCGCGCGATCCTTGCCGCCTACCGGCATTACGGCATCGATCCCGCCAGCGCACTGGCTGCAGCACAGATCGACCCGGCCTTGCTCGACGACGACACGGCCTGCGTCACTGCTGCGCAGATGGAAAGCCTGTCGGGCACGGCGATGCAGGCGCTCGACGATGAAGCACTGGGCTGGTTCTCGCGCCGCCTGTCCTGGGGCAGTTACGGCATGCTGTGTCGCGCCTCGCTCACCGCGCCCAATCTGGCGGTAGCGCTCAAGCGCTGGTGCCGTCATCATCGCCTGCTGAACGAAGAGCTCACGCTCCATTTCAGCGAGCGCGATGGCGAAGCGCTCATTGAACTGAGTGAACATCGCCCACTGGGCGAGCTGCGCGAATTCTGTCTGGTGAGCATCCTGCGCTACCTGATCGGCTACGCCTGCTGGCTGGTCGATTCGCACATCAGTTTCAAGGCGATCACCCTGCCTTTTGCTGCGCCACCGCATGCACAGGCCTACGCCTATCTGTTTGCCGGTCCGGTGCAGTTTGATGCTGCTGCCGCCAGCCTGCGCTTCGATGCGCGCTATCTCACCCTGCCGGTGCGCCGCGATGAAGCAGCTTTGCAGAGCATGCTGCAGCGCGCCTTGCCCCTCACCGTGCTGCAATACCGCCGCGACCGTTTATTGGTCCATCGTGTGCAGCAGTTCCTCGCTGCCGAGCCGGCACGCGCCCATACTGCCGAGGAGCTCGCGGCGGCACTCAATCTTTCCGTACGCACCTTGCACCGTCAGTTGCGCGATGAAGGCGTGAGTCTGCAGAAGCTCAAAAACGCCGTCCGTCATGCGGAAGCGCTGCGGCTGCTGCTGCACACCAGCAAGCCGGTGAAGCAGATCGCCGCAGCAGTCGGTTTCGACAGCGAAAAAAGTTTTGCCCGTGCTTTTCGCAGCTGGCAGGGCGACAGTCCGGTGAACGTGCGCCAGGAAGGCCGGCAGCGCAGCCGGTCAGCAGCTGCCGAAGAAGGGCGCTGAACACCACGGGTGCAAAATTCGGCTTCCGTGCCAAAAAAGGCCTCAAGTTTTCATCAGAACTGCCGTTAAGGGTACACTGGCCAGCGAAGCGTCCGTAGCCCGGACAAGGAGGACATCATGGCTGCCATCTCATCCACATACTCCCAGCCCAGTCTTGCCGCCAGCGCCCAGGTCAATCAAGCCAGCCTCGCAGCGAAAGAGGCCGAACGCAAGCAGGCGCCGACCGACATGCCCAGCATCCAGTCGGTGCGCATGGAGCAGAACGCTGCCATTCTCAGCGCTTCGATGCAGGTTTCCATCCAGGCCGGCAATGACTCGCTCGGCTTGCTGTACCGCGCGGCCATCGACAGCCTGAACGAAGTGCTGGCTCCAGGACAGAACATTGACGTCATCGGTCGTGCCGCGCAGGAGCAGGACAATTCGCCCGATGCCACCGCCCAGCGCATTCTCGACTTCGCCACCGGCTTTTTCGATGCCTATGCCCAGCAAAACCCGGGCAAGGACATGGAAACCCTCGCCACCGACTTTGTCGAACTGGTCCGCGGCGGTTTCGAAAAAGGCTTCGGCGAAGCGCGCAACATTCTCGAAGGTCTGGGCGTGCTCGGCAACAACGACATCGAAAGCGGCATCATGAAGACTTACGATCTGGTGATCAAAGGCTTCGACGATTTCCTCGCTGCCAAGCTGAAACCGGCAGATGAAGCCGGCAAGGTCGACCAGGTGGCTGGCGCCAAGGAAGCGCCGAACCAGCTGCCGGAGTAAGTTTCCGTAAATTTCCGCCAGCGACGCTTGCGGATTTCCTGCAGGCCGCAGTTCAGGCGCGAAAGCGCCCGACTGCGGCCTGCAGCTGTTGAGCCAGCGCAGCGAGTTGCTGGGCGGACTCCGCAGTCTGATGCGCGGCTTCGCTATTATTGCGCGCCATGCCGGCAATCGCTTCAATATGGCTGAAAGCTTCGGCGCTGACGCTTTGCTGAGCTTCAGTTGCGTGAGCAATGCGCTCCATGCCGGCACCGACCTGTTCGACCGAATCGTTGGCGGCAGCGATCGCCTGCGACACGGCAGCGAGCGAAGCTTCGCTGGCAGCAATGTCGCGCTGGCTGTTGGCGAGCGAGGTTCGAGTCAACGCCGAACGTTCGCCCAGCGTGCGGGTGATGCCGTCAATGGCGTTGGCCGAGATCGCCGATTTTTCCGCCAGCTTGCGCACTTCATCCGCCACCACCGCGAAACCGCGTCCCTGCTCCCCGGCGCGCGCAGCTTCAATGGCGGCATTGAGCGCCAGCAGATTGGTCTGTTCGGCGATCGCCCGCACTTCATTGGTCATGCTGGTGATCGAATCGGTGCTGTCGACAAAGGCATTCACCGCATCAGCCATCTCGTTGACCGCCGCCG
>JAVEVA010000089.1:0-11737 GCA_034005275.1 Thauera sp.
GTCCGTTGCAGCTGGCGCTCGATCGTGCGGCGGAAGATGCGAGTTCGGCAGGAGAAGTCGAGCTGCTCGAGCTGGACGTCGCCGAGGAGCTGGTGCCCGGGCTGACGCCGGCGGAGTTGCTCGTCTGCCTGCGCAATTTGCGGGAACGTTGGCTTGGAGCGGCCTTGCGTGCCCAGGTACGGCGGCCGCAGCACTACGAGCTCGAACTTTGCATCGGCCTGCGTCGCATGTGGGAGATTGCTTCCGGTCGCACTGCGATCGAGCGCGTCAGCCAATGGGAAGTGCTCAATGAAAGCGCTGGCGGTTATGCGCTGGCGACAACCTGCGCCTTGCCGGGCAGTGCCCTGAGCGAGATTGTCGTCGGGACGGTGGTCGGTTTGCGTGCCGATCCGGCCCAGCGCTGGTCGGTGTGCATGATTCGCTGGGTGCGTTCGCCGGCTGCAGACCGGCTTGAGCTTGGCCTGCAGTTGCTGGCACCGCATTATCACGCGGTCAGACTGGCTTTTCGTGGTGCCAGCCTGCGCGGCGTGGTGCCGGCACTCGCTTTGCCGGCGATGGAGCCTTTGCGGCGTCAGCGCGCCTTGCTCGCCCCGGCGGGCAGTTGCAGTTCGCGCCGCTTTGTCCTGATGCGCGACGGCAGCACGCTCTATGTTGCCCAGGGGCGAGTGCTTGGCGTGGAAATGCAGACTGCGGCGTTCGAGCTGTTTCGCTACGAGATCGATCCGAATCCGATCTGAGCAGCCAGCTGGCGCAGGGCGGCTATAATCGGCGGCCCTTGATCACTGTTTGCCGGGTTGTCACGTGAAGGAAATCCTCGTCCTGTATTACAGCCGCCATGGCTCGGTGCGTGCGCTGGCGGAAGAAATTGCCCATGGCATTCATCAGGTGCCCGGTGTGCTGGCGCGGGTGCGCACCGTGCCGCGGGTGTCGACGGTATGCGAAGCGCTCGAGGACGAAATTCCGGCTGCCGGACCGGCCTATGTCAGCGCGCGTGACCTGCAGGAATGCATCGGCCTCGCGCTCGGCAGCCCGACTCGTTTCGGCAACATGGCGGCGCCGATGAAATATTTTCTCGACGGTCTTGCCGGCGAATGGGTCAATGGCAGTCTGCTTGGCAAACCGGCTTGTGTGTTCACCTCGTCATCGTCAATGCACGGTGGCCAGGAAAGCACTTTGCTGAGCATGATGCTGCCGCTGTTTCATCACGGCATGCTGGTGCTGGGACTGCCGTTTTCCGAGCCCAAGCTTGGCACGACGCAGACCGGCGGCACGCCTTACGGAGTCAGTCATGTCGCCGGCAGCGAAGGCAGTACCAGCCTGAGCGAAGATGAAATGGTCCTGGCCCGCGCTCAGGGGCGTCGCCTGGCTGCGGCAGCTTTGCGCCTGGAAGGTGTTGCATGAAGGTGCGCCATCTCAACCTGCTGGCCAGTGTCAGTCTGCTGGCGCTGATCGTGCTGTGTGTGCTGTGGGAGGGCTGGCTGGCGCCGCTGCGACCGGGTGGCTCCTGGCTGATGCTCAAAGCCCTGCCTTTGCTGGGGGCAGTGTTCGGCATTCTGCGTGGCCGGCGTTACACCCATCAGTGGTTGTCGATGCTGTCGCTACTGTATCTGACCGAAGGCGTGGTGCGTGCGGGTGACGGCGGCGGGGTGGGGCCACTGGCCTGGCTGGAAGCCGTGCTGGCCTTGGTGTTGTTCCTCAGCACCATGTTCTACGCCCGTTACAGCGCGCCTTCGCGCACGACCCACTCCTGAAGGGGTTCAGGGTGGGTCGTGGCAGGCTGCAATGCGCCCACAGTTGCGGGCGCAGCGAACTCAGACCTGGGGGTTGATGCGCGGTGCAGTGCTCTGCAGCTTGTTGAGCGCGTTGAGATAGGCTTTGGCCGAGGCGACGATGATGTCGGTGTCCGCGCCCTGACCGTCCATCACGCGCTTGTCACGTGCCAGGCGCACGGTGACTTCGCCCTGGGCGTCGGTGCCGCTGGTGATCGCATTCACTGAGTAGAGCAACAGTTCGCTGCCGCTGTCGGCGATGCTTTCGATGGCTTTGAAAGCGGCATCGACCGGGCCTGAACCTTCGGCTGCGCAGCGGTGTTCGCTGTCGCCGATGGCCAGCGTGAGTTCGGCGCGCGGCGGTTCGCCGGTTTCGGAATGGAAACGGCTCGACAGCAGGCGGTAGTGCTCGAGCTCGGGTGTGATGCTTTCGTCGCTCATCAGTGCATACAGATCGGCGTCGAAGATTTCCTGTTTCTTGTCCGCCAGTTCCTTGAAGCGGGCAAAAGCCTTGTTGAGATGCTCTTCGCTGCTGATGTCGATGTCGAGTTCCTGCAGGCGGGCACGGAAAGCATTGCGTCCGGACAGTTTGCCGAGCACCAGACGATTGGCGCCCCAGCCGACATCTTCGGCACGCATGATTTCGTAAGTTTCACGGTGCTTGAGCACGCCGTCCTGGTGGATGCCGGATTCGTGGGCAAAGGCATTCGCGCCGACGATCGCCTTGTTGGGCTGCACCTGGTAGCCGGTGACCTGGGACACCAGGCGCGAGGCGGGCACGATCTGGCTGATGTCGATGCCTGTTTCGACCGGAAAGAAGTCGGCACGGGTCCGCACCGCCATCACCACTTCTTCCAGCGAAGCATTGCCGGCACGTTCGCCGAGGCCGTTGATGGTGCATTCGACCTGACGGGCGCCAGCGCAGACGGCAGCGAGCGAATTGGCGACCGCGAGACCAAGGTCGTTGTGGCAATGCACGGACCAGATCACCTTGTCCGAATCCTTCACCCGTTCGATCAGGGTGCGGATCTTGGCAGCATATTGCTCAGGGACGTTGTAGCCCACGGTATCCGGCACGTTGATCGTTTTGGCGCCGGCACGGATCACTTCCTCGAAAATACGCACCAGAAAATCGATGTCGGAGCGGCCGGCATCTTCGGCGGAGAATTCGACATCGTCAGTGTATTCGCGCGCCCAGCCGATGGCTTTCACCGCCTGCTCGACCACCTGGTCAGGGCTCATGCGCAGCTTCTTCTCCATGTGGATCGGGCTGGTGGCGATGAAAGTGTGGATGCGGGCCTGCGCAGCAGGGGCAATCGCTTCGCCGGAGCGGCGGATGTCGTTCTCGTTGGCGCGGGCGAGCGAGCAGACGGTGGATTCCTTGATCGCCTGGGCGATGGCATGGACGGCTTCAAAGTCACCGGGCGAGGCCGCAGCAAAACCGGCTTCGATGACGTCGACGCGCATGCGTTCGAGCTGGCGGGCGATGCGCAGCTTCTCGTCGCGGGTCATCGACGCGCCCGGACTTTGTTCGCCGTCACGCAAGGTGGTGTCGAAAATGATCAGTTTGTCTTTCATTCTGGCGCTCCAGGAGAGGTGTCCTGCCCGTCGAGCGGGTCAGGATGATCGGTTTCACGCGCCGGCTGCTGGGCGCGGCGGTCTTTCTTGCGTTTCCAGCGCCACAGCCATACGACATAGCCGGACAGGGCGTAGATGAGGAACAGGGCAAACAGGATTCCCGGCGGATAGCTGGAAATGAGCGCGAAAGCGAGCACCAGTGCGAAGATGGCGATGAAAGGCACGCTCTTGCGCAGATTGATGCTTTTGCCGCTCCAGAACAGCACGTTGCTCACCATCGACATGCCGGCAAAAATGGTCAGCGCGCAGGCCCAGCCGCTCAGTTCGTCACCGCTGAAACCGTTGTCGATGCCGACCCAGATCAGTCCGGCGACCAGTGCCGCCGCTGCCGGACTGGGCAGACCCTGGAAGAAACGCTTGTCGACGACGTCGATATTGGTGTTGAAACGCGCCAGGCGCAGGGCGGCACCGGCACAGTAGATGAACGCGGCCGTCCAGCCGAGTTTGCCCAGATCCTGCAGCGCCCATTCGTACATTACCAGCGCAGGCGCAGCACCGAAGGACACCATGTCGGACAGGGAGTCGTATTCGGCGCCGAATTCGCTCTGGGTGTTGGTGAGGCGGGCGATGCGGCCGTCCAGACCATCCAGCACCATGGCAACGAAAATCGCCACCGCCGCCACTTCGAAGTGCTGATCCATCGCCTGAACGATGGCGTAGAAGCCGGCAAACAGCGCGGCAGTGGTGAACAGGTTGGGCAGGATGTAGATGCCACGGCGGCGCTTGTCGGCGCCGGGTGGCGAAATGGGCTCGGAATGCTCCATATCAGCCTTGAATGCATGTCTCAGAGCCGGATTCTAACAGTCTGCGGCCAGCTTCAGGGCCGGGCGCTCAAGCCGCCGGGCTGGCGAGCGCGTCGCGCAACTGCTGCGCATAAGCTTCGAGCGCTGCCGGGCCGGGTTCCTTGCGTGGCCAGGCGAGCGCGACGCCGTCGTCAGGGTGGCGCGGCAGCACGTGCAGGTGGAAGTGGAACACGGTCTGCTCGGCCGGGCGGCCGTTGGCCTGCAGCACGGTGATGCCCGGCGGATCGAAACTCGCCTGGATGGCCTGGGCGATACGATGGGTGGTCTGACCGATTGCCGCCGCTTCGGCAGCGGTGATCTCGAGCAGGGTGGCAGCATGGCGCTTGGTGGCGACCAGCACGTGTCCGGGATTGACCTGACCCAGATCCATGAATGCCAGGGTCAGCTCATCTTCATACACGCGCGCAGCCGGAATCTCGCCTGCCACCAGGCGGCAGAAAATGCATTGGCCAGGTGGGGAAGTGTCGACGAACATGGGCATGAGCAGAATCTCCGATAAAGTAAGCGCCTGACCTGAGGCCGGACGATAGAGCGGAAGGCAAGTGTAACCCTCCGGGACCGTCCGCTTCCACCCTGATCCCCGAGCAAGCGTTCGCTGCGGCCGCCGCGCTTGTAAGCTGGGGCATGGTCCACGCAGCGCTTCCATTGAGCGCCACTGCGATCAGTATTTTCGCAGCGGGTGAGCGTCGGCAGCCCCTTGCGGGCTACGGGTCACGCCACCACAAACCCGACGACCGAGCGGCTTCGCTTGCTGAACTCAATGCCGATCAGGTGGATCGGCTCGTGGCGACTGTGGTATTTGGCGGCGTAGTTCTTGTCTTGAAGCTGCTTGAGAGCGGTCTGGCCTTTGCTGGCTTTTTCTTCGGTGTCGATGACTTTGAACTCGAACAGGTATACGTGTCCGTTAAACAGTACGGTCATGTCGATGCGGCCCAGATGGGTGCAGTCTTCTACAACAATGTCCAGCCCCAGCGCGGCAAAGTGGCTGTAGAAGACGCTGGCGTAATAGCCTTCGTAGTCGGCAATGGGGTTGTTCGTGTACCAGTGGTGCGGAATGCTGGCGTAGAGGCTGATGAAGTGTTGTTCCAGTTGGGCAAAGTCGTTGGCAAAAAGGGTGTCATACAGCCTGCCCACTGCGCGGCTGGCACCGCTGGCGTCGCCCATCAGCTTTTTCAGCAAAACATCGTTGAGGGCACTTTCTACTTCGATGTTGGGGTAGCCGAGGCGGTATTCGATGCGCGCGCCCATTTGCCGTTTGCTGTGGATGGTGAGGTAGCCGGTCTGCCAGAGCAGGGCTTCGGTGCCGAGGTCTTCAATATCAAAGCGGTTCAGCAACTGCGCATCGCTTTGCAGGGCGGCCAGTTTGGGCGTGAAGGTGCCGCGTTGGGTGAGAACGTCAATGAGAAAGGTGGGGGTGCCGGTTTCGAACCAGTAGGGGCGGAATTCGCGTTCTTCAAACAGCAGCAAGAGGTCGAAGGGGTTGTAGACCGATTCGCCGGTCCAGTTGTAGCCGTTGTACCAGTCGCGGATTTTTTGTCGGTCGAGTCCGGGCAGCTCGGGGGCGAACACGCTATCCACGTCGGCGTCGGTGTAGCCGCAGAGGGCGGAGTAGCTTTCCGATAGCGTGATGTCGCGCAGGTTGTTCAGCCCGGAAAAAATACTGACCTTGCTGAATTTGGACACACCCGTCAGAAAGGCAAATTTGATGTGGGCGTCCTGGCCTTTGATCACCGAGTAGAGGTTGCGTAAGCCTTCGCGCATGGCGCGGGCCAATTCGGGGTTGGTGAGGTTGTCGAGAATCGGTTTGTCGTATTCATCGACCAGGATGACGACGTTCTGACCACTGTGGGCAACAACGTCCTGAATCAGATGTTTGAAACGCAGATGCACGTCCTCGGCAGGCATGTCGCGGACAACTCCCAGACGCTCGGCGTTTTCGTGCAGGTTGTCGTGGATGTGCGTGTTCAGATCGGCGGCGGTAAACAGCCGTCCTTCGGCAAAGCTGAGACGGATGACCGGGTATTTGATCGACCAATCCCAACGGTCGTGGCAATACAGCTCGCGAAACAGTGGTTCATTTGCGGCGAACAGTTCCGCCAGGGTGTCGAGAAACAGCGATTTGCCAAAGCGCCGGGGGCGGGAGAGAAAGTAGTATTTGCCCTCGTTGGCCAGTTTGAGGGCGAAGGCGGTTTTATCAACGTAGTAGTGATTCTCAGCGCGAATGTGGCTGAAAGTCTGGATGCCGATCGGCAGTTTTTTGCGGGGGAGTGAGGTGGCCTGAGTCATGCAGGTATTATGCCTGATGGCGGTGGTCCTCAAGTTTCACCTGACCCGCAGGCCAGAGTGATCGCGTGAATGTGGCTGCCGTTTTCAATGAACAATAAAGCCTGTTCGGGAAAAAAAACCGCGTCCGGGGACGCGGTTTGCTGAGTGCGCGCTGGGGGCGATCAGTTCTTGCTGGTGTCGACCAGGGCTTTGGCCTTGATCCACGGCATCATTTCGCGCAGCTGGGCGCCGACCTTTTCGATCGGGTGCTCGGCGTTGAGACGACGGCGGGCAGTCATGCTCGGGTAGTTGGTACGACCTTCCTGGATGAACATCTTGGCGTATTCACCAGTCTGGATGCGCTTGAGGGCGTTGCGCATGGCGGCGCGCGACTGCTCGTTGATCACTTCCGTGCCGGTGACGTATTCACCGTACTCGGCGTTGTTGGAGATCGAGTAGTTCATGGTGGCGATGCCGCCTTCGTACATCAGATCGACGATCAGCTTGAGCTCGTGCAGGCACTCGAAGTAGGCCATTTCGGGAGCGTAGCCAGCTTCGGTGAGGGTTTCGAAACCCATTTTCACCAGCTCGACGGCGCCGCCGCACAGCACGGCCTGTTCGCCGAACAGGTCGGTTTCGGTTTCTTCGCGGAAGTCGGTTTCGATCACGCCACCCTTGGTGCCACCGTTGGCGGCAGCGTAGGAGAGGGCGATGTCACGCGCCTTGGCCGAGTTGTCCTGATAGACCGCGATCAGGGTGGGGACGCCACCACCACGCAGATATTCGGAACGCACGGTGTGGCCGGGGCCCTTGGGCGCGACCATGATCACGTCGAGGTCGGCGCGCGGCACCACCTGGTTGTAGTGCACGTTGAAGCCGTGGGCGAAAGCGAGCGCTGCGCCCTGCTTGATGTTGGGTTCGACGTCGTTCTTGTAGACTTCGGGGATGTTCTCGTCCGGCAGGAGGATCATCACCACGTCAGCGCCCTTGACGGCTTCGGCGACTTCCTTGACCGGCAGGCCGGCGGCTTCGGCTTTCGCCCACGAAGCGCCACCCTTGCGCAGGCCGACGGTGACCTTGACGCCGGATTCGGTCAGGTTGAGGGCATGGGCGTGGCCTTGCGAGCCGTAGCCAACGATGGTGACCTGCTTGCCCTTGATCAGCGAAAGATCGGCGTCCTTGTCGTAGTAAACCTTCATTGTTTTCCTTTGCCTTGTACGGTTGATGGGTTGAATGAGAGTTGCAGCGCGTGTGCTGCTGCTCAGAGTTTCAGTACGCGATCGCCACGGCCGATGCCGCAGACGCCCGAGCGCACGGTCTCGAGGATCAGCGCGGGATCGATGGCGCTGATGAAGGCGTCGAGCTTGCCCTGGTGACCGGTGAGTTCGATGACGTAGGAGGCGTCGGTGACGTCGATGATGCGGGCGCGGAAGATGTCGGCAGTGCGCTTGATTTCTTCGCGGTCCTTGCCGGTGGCGCGCACCTTGAGCAGCATCAGTTCGCGCTCGAGGTGGGCCGCTTCGGAGATGTCCACCACCTTGATCACATCAACCAGCTTGTTGAGCTGCTTGGTGATCTGCTCGATGATGTCGTCCGAACCGGTGCTGACCAGGGTCATGCGCGACATCGAGGCGTCTTCGGTGGGGGCAACGGTGAGCGACTCGATGTTGTAGCCGCGCGCCGAGAACAGGCCGGAGACGCGCGACAGCGCACCGGCTTCGTTTTCGATGAGAATGGAAATGACGTGACGCATGTGTGTTCGTTCCCGATTGCGGTGTGGTGCTCAGAGGTCTTCGGCGGAAAGGATCATGCTGGTCAGACCCTTGCCCCCCTGTACCATCGGATAGACGTTTTCCGAAGGGTCGACCATGAAGTCGAGGAAAACCAGCTCGTTCTTGTGGGTGGTGAAGGCCTCGCGCAGCGCGCCTTCGACATCGCCCGGCTTGTCGATGCGGAAGCCGACGTGACCGTAGGCTTCGGCCAGCTTGGCGAAGTCGGGCAGCGAGTCCATGTAGGACTCGGAGTAGCGGCCACCGTGGAACAGCTCCTGCCACTGGCGCACCATGCCCAGATAGCCGTTGTTGAGGTTGCAGATCTTGATCGGCAGGCGGAACTGCTTGCAGGTCGACAGTTCCTGGATGTTCATCTGGATCGAGGCTTCGCCGGTGACGCAGGCCACCTGGCGGCCCGGATGGGCGAATTGCGCACCCATCGCGTAAGGCATGCCGACGCCCATCGTGCCCAGGCCGCCGGAGTTGAGCCAGCGCCGCGGCTGGTCGAAGCGGTAATACTGTGCGGCCCACATCTGGTGCTGGCCGACGTCGGAGCTGATGAAGGCATCACCACCGGTGACTTCCCACAGCTTCTGGACGACGAACTGCGGCTTGATGATCTCGGGCAGGGTCTTGTAAGCGAGGCAGTCGCGCGCGCGCCATTCTTCGACCTGCTTCCACCAGGCGGCAAGTGCTTCCTGGTCGGGACGGGTTTCACCGCTTTCGAGCTGGCGGATCATTTCGTCGAGCACTTCGCGCACGTCGCCGACGATCGGCACATCGACGCGCACGCGCTTGGAGATTGACGACGGATCGACGTCGATATGGATGATCTGGCGGGCTTCGCGGGCAAAGTCTTTCGGGTCGCCGATGACGCGGTCGTCAAAACGCGCACCGACTGCGAGCAGCACGTCGGAGTACTGCATCGCCATGTTGGCTTCGTAGTTGCCGTGCATGCCCGGCATGCCCAGGTACTGACGATCGCTGGCCGGATAGGAGCCGAGGCCCATCAAGGTGTTGGTGATCGGGAAACCGAGCAGGCGGGTGAGGCGGGTGAGCTGTTCGGCCGCATTGGCGAGCACCACGCCGCCGCCGGTGTAGATCATCGGCCGCTTGGCCGACAGCAGCAGCTGCACCGCTTTCTTGATCTGACCGTTGTGGCCCTTGACCACCGGGTTGTAGGAGCGCATCGACACCTGCTGCGGGTATTCGAATTCGCAGGCCTGCATCGACACATCCTTCGGGATGTCGACCAGCACCGGACCAGGGCGACCGCTCTGCGCCAGATAGAAGGCTTTCTTCATCGTGCTGGCGATGTCGCGTGCGTCCTTGACGAGGAAGTTGTGCTTCACGCAGGGACGGGTGATGCCGATGGTGTCGACTTCCTGGAACGCGTCCTGGCCGATGGCGGCCACCGGTACCTGGCCGGAGATGATCACCAGCGGGATTGAATCGCAGTAGGCAGTGGCGATGCCGGTGACGGCGTTGGTCGCGCCGGGGCCGGAAGTCACCAGCGCGACGCCGACCTTGCCGGTGCTGCGCGAGAAGCCGTCGGCAGCGTGTACTGCGGCCTGCTCGTGGCGGACAAGGACGTGACGTACCTTGTCCTGCTCGAAGAAGGCGTCATAAATGTACAGGACTGCACCACCCGGATAGCCGAAGACATATTCGACCTTTTCTTCCTGCAGGCACCTGATTACAATTTCGGCTCCGGTCAGCACCATCGCGAACTCACTCGAAAATCATTTGAACAAGCCCTCAACGTTACCTTTGGCGCTTGTTTTGGTCAAGGTTGGCGCGGTTGATGGAGTGTATGACCGGTGCTGTTCCGATCCCCCCTTGACTGCATGACTGCGCTGAAACAGCTGTTTCGGCAGCAGAACCGGGCTTCCATGGCGCAAACTCCGCATTCTTCCTCCAGAGCTTCTCCCACGGCGGCTGTTGCTGCATTGCAACAAGTTGAGCTCGCCGGCTTGCGTCGTCGGCTGGCGACCATGTTGTACGAATCGATGCTGATGCTGGGCGTGCTGGCGTTGTGCTTTCTCGTGCCTTACCTGATCCTCGGGCTCAAATTTCAGTTCACCCCGCCGGGCTGGCTGAGCTGGCTGCACATCTTCGTCGTGCTCGGTGTCTATTTCACCTGGTACTGGCGGCGCCACGGACAGACGCTGGCGATGCAGACCTGGCGGCTGAGACTGGTCGATGGCCGCAGCGGCCGCGCGCTCAGTCCGGCACGCTGCTGGCTGCGCTATGCACTGAGCTGGCCCAGCGTGCTGCTGGGCGGCATTGGTCTATGGTGGGCGCTGGTTGACCGCGACCGCCAGTTCCTCCACGACCGCCTGCTCGGCTCGCGCCTGGTGCTGTTGCCGCCGGCCGGCAAATCCTGAACTGCTCCGGCGCCTGGCGGAAGACCTCTGCCGGGTAGGCCTGGCAGGCAGTCAGGCAGGCCTGTAGGAGCGAATTCATTCGCGAAAAAACCGCGCCCTCAGTCGAGCACCGAGGGATCGCGGCGGATTTCCGCGCGTGCCATCGCTTCCCACAGAAAAGGAAAACCGTGGCCGTCGGTGCGCTGACCGGTGGCGCGGGCGATCTCGGCATCAAGCGGGCGGCCGCCGCCGAGCGCTTCGATGCGCCAGGCGAGGCGGCAGCGCCATTCGAGGGTGATGGCGCGCAAGTGGATCTGGCGGATGTTGCTGCCGACCACCACCACGCCATGATTGGCCAGCAACGCCCACTTGTGGGCGCCGAGCGCGCTGGCAGCGGCCTGACCGAGCGCATCGTCATCAACCGTGCCACGGTATTCGTCGTACAGCACCGGATCGGTATCGACCAGCGCCGAAGTCTGGTCGTAGATCGGTGGAATGCGGCCGGCGCCGGCCCACACCGAACCCCATTGCGGGTGATTGTGCAGCACGACGCGGATGTCCTCGCGCTCGGCGTGGATGTCGAGGTGGAGGTTGATCGCCGGAGTGATGTTCCACTCGCCTTCGATGACCTGGCCTGCGGCATCCAGACGCAGGATGTCGGAAGCGGTGAGTTCGCCCCAGCTCAGCTCCCAGGGATTGGCAAGATAAGTGCCGTCGGCGAGGCGCAAGGTGATGTGGCCGGCGATGTGGTCATCGTAGCCTTCACGGGCCAGCGCGCGGCAGAGCAGGGCGAGCTGCTGGCGTTCGTTCAGTTCGGGCAGCAGCGGCGTGCGGCCGGGGCGTGGTGCATAGCGGGCCAGCAGTTCGGCATCGAGGTCGGGCAAGGGCGCACGGGTGGGCTGATTCATCGTCTTGTCTCCTGCTCAGGGATGGGGGTAGACCGAGGCGCGGTGCATGCGGCGCTGGTGAGGGGCGTAATCGAGGATCGCGTTGTGCATCACGCTGCGGTTGTCCCAGATCACCATGTCGCCGGTATTCCAGCGATGGCGGAACATGAAATCGATGTGCAGGCAGTGGCCGATCAGATAATCGAGGATTGCGCGGCTTTCGGCCGGGACAAGACC
>JAVEVA010000090.1:0-11711 GCA_034005275.1 Thauera sp.
GCGCCAACGCCGCGCCGTGGCGTGGTGATGGCGCGGATGAAAGCCAGATCATCGTCTTCATTGACCAGCAGACGCAGATAGGCAATCAGGTCGCGGATCTCGGCCTTGTCGAAGAAGCTTTGCCCACCGGAAATCACATACGGAATGCGCTGGTTGCGCAATTGCTGCTCGATGATCCGCGCCTGGTGATTGCCGCGATAGAGGATGGCGTAATCGCGAAATTGGGTACGGTGCTCGAATTTGTGCGCCGACAGCTTGGTCGCCACCCATTCGGCTTCGTGCTCGGCGTCACGGCAATTGGTCACCACGATCTGCTCGCCGGTGCCGTGCTCCGACCACAACTTCTTGTCGAACAGTTTTTCGTTATGGGCGATGACAGTATTCGCTGCGTCGAGGATGCGCCGTGAGGAACGGTAGTTCTGCTCCAGCTTGATCACTTTCAGCTTGGGATAATCCTGTTGCAGCAGACGCAGATTTTCCACATCCGCGCCGCGCCAGGCGTAGATCGCCTGATCGTCATCCCCCACCGCAGTGAACGCTGCACGTGGCCCAGCCAGCTGGCGCAGCAGGCGGTATTGGGCACGGTTGGTGTCCTGGTATTCATCGACCAGCAGATAGCGCAGGCGGTTCTGCCAGCGTTCGCGTACTTCTTCGTTGTCATCGAACAAGCGCACCGGCAGGCTGATCAGATCGTCAAAATCAACCGCCTGGTAAGCACGCAAGGTGCGCTCGTATTCGACATACAGCTTTGCCGCTGCTGCCGCGATGTCGTCGCTGGCCAGGCTGGCGGCTTCCGCCGGGGTGATCATCGCGTTCTTCCACGACGAGATCTGCCACTGCATCTGCTTGGCAATCCCCTTGTCGGCATCGCCCGCCAGATCGCTGACGATCTGCACGGTATCCGCCGCATCCAGGATGGAAAACTGCGGTTTCAGCCCGCAGTGCCGTGCTTCCTGACGGATGATGCGCACGCCGAGCGCGTGGAAGGTGCACACCGTCAGCCCTTTCGGTGTGCGTCCGCCCATCAGCCCGGCAACACGCTCCTGCATTTCCTTCGCCGCCTTGTTGGTGAAGGTGATCGCGGCGATATTGGCCGGGTTCAGTTCGCAGTGCTGGATGAGATGGGCAATCTTGTGGGTGATCACCCGCGTCTTGCCACTGCCGGCGCCGGCAAGCACCAGACAGGGGCCATCCAGATAGCGGATCGCTTCGCGCTGAGGGGGGTTGAGTTGGGCGGACATGGGATTGCGCGGCACTCAGCCTGCTTCAGCCTCCGCTTCAATTTCGGCTTTGGCCTGCTCCCGCCCGAGGCGGAACCACAGCGCGTACAGCGCCGGCACGCAGAGCAGGATGATGAAGGTGCCGACCAGCACGCCGCCGATCAGCACGTAGGCCAGCGGCCCCCAGAACGTGTCGAAAGTGAGCGGGATGAAAGCCAGTGCGGCAGTGAGCGCAGTGAGAATCACCGGCCGCGCACGCTGGACCGCAGCTTCGACCACCCCATCGAGCGCGCTCATGCCGGCCTCGAAGTTGTCCGCCACCTGCTGACAGAGGATCAGGGTGTTGCGCATCAGGATGCCGCCCAGGCCGGTGAGGCCGAGCAGGGCAACGAAGCCGAACGGCTGCTGGAACAACAGCAAGGCCAGCACCGCGCCGATCAGACCGAGCGGCGCGGTGGCGAGCACGATGAAAGTGCCGGAGAAGGAACGCATCTGCAGCATGATGAAGATCAGCATGAAGCCGAGCATCACCGGCTGCAGCTTCTGGATCGAGCTGTCGGCCTTGCCCGATTGCTCGACGGCGCCGGAAATTTCGAGGTGATAGCCATCCGGCAGACTGCTGCGCACGCTGTCCAGCGCCTGCCATACCGCAGCGGTGACGTCGTTGGGCTGCGCCCCCTGAACGTCACCTTGCACGGTGAGCATCAGCTGGCGGTTGTAGCGCTTGATCACCGGCTCTTCAAAACGGATTTCGATTTCACCGAGCTGGCTGGCAGGCAGCTTGCGTCCGTCCGGGGTGAGGATTTCGAGTGCTGCCAGGTGGGAGGCATCCAGCCGGTGGCCGCTGCTGGCGCCACGCGCGATCACATCCACCGTGCGCACATCCTGGCGAACCTGAGTCACCGGCAAGCCGCTGAGGTGGAATTGCAGCTGCTGGGAGACATCACGTGGCGTCAGGCCTAGCAGACGCAGACGCTCCTTGTCCATCGACAAATGCAGCACTGGCGCCCGTTCGTCCCACTCCAGATGAGGATCGACCACATGCGGATTGGCAGCCATCACTGCACGCATTTGATGGGCAATCCGGCGCAGCTCGAGCGCATCCGGGCCGTGCACCCGGAAAGCCACCGGCCACACCACCGGCGGACCGTACAGCAGGCGGGCAACGCGCACCCGCGCTTCGGGGAATTCACCTTCCTCGATGTGGCGCTGCAATTCCTCCATCACCCGCGTGCGTGCTTCGACGCCACGGGTGACGGCGATGATCTTGGCAAAGGCGGGATCAGGCGGCTCAGGATTGGCCGACAGGAAGAAGCGCGGTGGTCCGGCACCGATATAGGACGACAAGGTCTCCACTTCCTCCATCGGCGCCAGAATCGCTTCCAGCTTGCGAATCGCCTGGTCGGTGGCGTCAATGCTGCTGCCCTGGGGCATGAACACGCTCACCAGCACTTCGGGACGATCGGAGCTGGGGAAGAACTGTTTTTCGACCACCGTCGCCATACCGACCGCTGACAGCACCAGCGCCACCACGGTGGTGAACACCACGGTCTTGCGCCAGTTGACGCAGAAACGGATCACGCTGCGCAGACGACGATAGAGCGGGCGCTGGTAGAGCGCAGCGGCATCATGGCCGTCCTCGCGCTTGAATTCGGGCAACATCTTGACGCCCAGATAAGGGGCGAAAATCACTGCCACCAGCCAGGAAACGATCAGCGACACTGCCAGCACCCAGAAGATGTTGCCGGCGTACTCGCCGACCGAAGAGCGGGCAAAACCGATCGGCAGGAAGCCGGCGACGGTGACCAGGGTGCCGAACAACATCGGCGCAGCGGTGACATTCCACGCATGGCCGGCTGCGCGCACGCGATCCCAGCCCTGCTCCATCTTCACCAGCATCATTTCGACGGCGATGATCGCGTCGTCCACCAGCAGGCCAAGCGCGATGATCAGCGCCCCGAGCGTGACGCGGTCAAGATTGATGCCCATCAGCATCATCACCAGGAAAGTGACCCCCAGAGTGACCGGCACCGCGATGCCGACCACCAGTCCGGCGCGCCAGCCAATGGCCAGCATGCTCACCACCACCACCACCGCCACGGCGGCGAGGAACTTGGCCTGGAACAGATTTACAGCGGCGCTGATCGCCTTGGCCTGATTGGTCAGCACCGCCAGTTCGATGCCCAGCGGCAGGCGCTCGCGCTCGGCAGCAATGAAGGTCGCCAGCTCCTTGCCCAGTTCAAGGCCATTGTGGCCTTTGGCCATCACCAGGCCGAGCAGCAAGGCATCTTCGCCGCCCGCACGCACCAGATAGCTCGGCGGATCTTCATAGCCACGACTGACACGCGCAATGTCGCCCAGGCGGAACAGGCGCTCGCCCACTCGCAGCGGCACCGCAGCGAGCTGGGCTGGATCGGACAGGTCGGCATCAAGGCGCAGATAGAGGCGCGGACCGCTGGTTTCGATGCTGCCTGCCGGCAACAACTGATTGTGAGCGGCAATGGCGTCAAACACCAGCTGCGGCGACAGACCAAGGTTGACCAGAGTGGCGTTGTCGAATTCGAGATAGATTTTTTCGCTGCGCTCGCCGAGGATTTCCGCCTTGTGCACCCCGGGCACATATTGCAGCCGGTCACGGATCTGCTCCGCTTCACGGGTCAGTTCACGCAACGGCAAACCGGGCGCACTGAGGGCAATCAGGCTGAAATAGGTATCGCCGAAATCATCATTCACCAGCGGCCCGATCGACCCTGCCGGCATGTTGAGCATTTCGTCCTGCATGCGCTTGCGCACGTCGTACTTGAGTCCCGGCACCTCGGCGGCCGGCGTGTAGTCATGGAACTCGATCTGCAGGTTGGCTGAACCGGGACGCACGGTGGTGATGATGCGATACAGGTTGTCGACTTCCTGAATGCGCTTTTCCAGCCGGTCGACGATCTGCTCCTGCATTTCCTCCGGCGTTGCCCCCGGCCAGAAAGCATTGACCACCAGCACCCGCATGGTGAATGACGGATCTTCAGCACGACCGAGGCCGAGAAAGGCATACACCCCGGCGAACACCGCCAGAATGAGAAAAAACAGCGTCACCGCGCGCTCGCGCACTGCGAGCGCCGACAGGTTGATGAAATTCATCGCACCAGCTCCCGCACCGCCATGCCTTCGCTGAGCAGATGCGTGCCAAGCGCCACCACGCGATCACCGGACTGGAGCGGACCGCTGACACGTGCGCTTTCGCCATCGCTGCCGTGGACCGTGACCGCGACCGCCTCAACGCTGCCCTCACCACCACTACCCCCACTACCATCGCTGCCTCCGCGCAGCCGCCACACCTGAGCACCCGCGCCGCGTTCATTGACCGCTGCGAGCGGGACGACAAACTCACTGCCGGGCTCCGCACTGTCAGCAAAGCGCGCACGCAGGACGGCGCCCAGCACCAGCTCGCCCGCCGCACCGTGCACGGTGTAGCGCGCGCGCAGCGTGCGACCCTGCGGTTCGATCGCGCCAGCCGTCTCGCGCAATTCGAGCTCAAGCCTGCTGCCATCGTCACGGATCAACTCGCCACGCGCCGGCGGGCTGGTGCGACCGGCGAAATTGACTTCGAGCTCACGCTCGCCGGCCTGGGCGAGCAGACCGATCTGCTGCCCGACGGCCACCACCTGGCCCGGCTCGGCGACCACGTCGATCAGCACGCCAGCAGCGGGCGCCTGCAGGCGGGCATAGCTCAAGGCGTTGCGGGCCTGCACCAGCCGGGCAGCAGCTGCCTCGCGCCGGGTTTCCGCTTCACGGCGACTGAGTTCGAAGCGCTCCAGCGCCTGCGCGCTGGTGAAATTGCGCGCCTGCAACTGCTCGGTACGGCTCAGATCCGCATGCGCGGTGGCCAGCGCGGTTTCGGCAGCGGCCAGATCAGCCTGTGCCGCGCGCACGCCCTGCTCCAGATCGTGCGGGTCGATCTCGAACAGCAGCTGACCTGCTTTGACCTGTTCGCCAGCGTCGACCAGGCGGCGGATGATGCGGCCGCCGACCTGAAAAGCGAGCGGCGTCTCGACACGGGCACGCACGGTGCCCGAGAGGCCGATCTCGCCCTTGTTCGCTGCCGTCACGGTCACCGTACGCACAAAAGGCGGCGCTTTCGCCTTTGCCTCCGGTGGCGGAGCCTGATCACAGGCAGTGAGCACGAGTGCAGCGAAGAGCGGGGCAAACACGGAAAAACGCATGACGAAAACCAGTTCAGGACAGCTTGTGGGCAGGCACCAGCAGCCCGATCAGTCGGGCACCAGCAGGACTTTGGCCGCTTGCGCTGGATCGGCGGCAAGCGCGAACGCTTCACCAAACCGCGACAAAGGCAGGCAATGGCTGACATAGGGCTTGATGCGCTCGCCCAGCTCGGCCAGGCAGGCCAGCGCTTGCGGAAAGCAATCGCCATAGCCAAGCGCACCAGACACTTGCAGCTCTTTTGCCATCACCATCGCCAAGTCTAACGCAACTGGGCTGCCATGAACGGCGACGATCACCAGCCGACTGTGCGGTGCAGCATGAGCGATCACTTTTTCAAGCAGGATCGCAGCGCCGGCGCAATCGACGAAGACTTCGCTGGCGGGCAGTTGCTGACCATAAAAAGGGACTGCACCGTGGCGCTCGACCAGCTGCTGCCAGCCGGTCTCATCCAGATTGTCGAGCACCAGATCGGCGCCAAGCTGGCGGGCAAGTGCCGCCCGTGCAGCAACGCGTTCGACGACCACCACATCCGCCGCGCCCAGCTGTCTGAGTGCGATCACGCAAGCCAGGCCGATCGGTCCGCCACCGAGCACCACCGCACGCACGCCTGCGTGTGCTCCAACCTGTTCAAGCGCGTGAAACGCCACTGCCAACGGCTCGGCCAGTGCCGCACGTTCCACGCCAAGCCCTACAGGAATCGCGAACAGGGTGCCGGGCTGTTGCGCCATCCGCACGCTGACCCTGGGGGCGAAAGCGCCTTCACTGCCCCCGTTGCCGATCATGTTGGCCGCCGACAGCGGATTGACCACCACTGCCTGACCCACAGCCCACTGATCGACCGCACTGCCACGGGCAACGATGTGCCCGGCGAATTCATGGCCCAGCGCCATGCCGCCTGCGCTGCCGGGCAAGCCACCGCTGGCCAGATAACCGAAGTCACTGCCACAGATGCCGCAGGCAGCCACTTCGACGATCACATCTGCCGCGCCACACTCCGGCTCGGCAACTTCAGCGAGGGCAAGCTCGCCAGGAGCGACAATCTGCAATTGACGCATCGCTCACCCCAGCCGGATATTGTCGTAGTAGGGAATCATGATTTCGTCGTCGCTTACCCCATCGGCGCCGACCATCGCCGGCATTGCCGGATGCACGACGGCCGGATCAATCATCACTTCGATGCAGGCCGGGCGACCGCTGAGCAAGGCGCGCTCGACCGCTGGCGCCAGCTCGTGCAGCTGCTCGACCCGCTCGGCATGGCAGCCAAAAGCACGGGCGATGTCGGCATACGCGGTCTGGCCCAGTTCCGTGATCACCCGCTCGCCTTCGCCATAAATCAGATCCTGGCCGTGAGCAGACATGCCCCACAGCTGGTTGTTGAAGATCACGGTGAGAATCGGCAGCTGCTGCCGCACCTGGGTATCAAATTCCTGAATGTGGAAACCCATCGCGCCATCGCCGGTGATCTGCACCACTTGACGACCGGGATGCGCCAGCTGGGCGCCGATCGCCATCCCCGGACCGACGCCCAGGCAGCCGTGGTAACCGGCACCGATGATCTGTTCGCTGCGGTCGACTTTCAATGCCATATGCGTCCACGCCGAAGTCTCGCCACCATCGAGCACATAGATGCTGTCGGCCGGCAAGGCGGCACTCAGCGCCTGAATGGCCAACCACGGATGAATCGGCGAATCCTTCACCGGCAGGCCGGCAAACATGTTTTCGCCCATTGCTTTCAGGCCGGTGGCCAGTTCGACCCACGACGACCAGTCCGGCCAGTCCTCTGCCACCGCCGCCACTGCCAGCGCACGACAGGCTTCGCCGGCATCGGCCAGCACCGGAATCTGCACTTCGCGCAAACGACCGAGTTCGCCCGGGTGCAGGTCGATCTGCGCAATCGGAATGTCATCGGGCACCACCGCCGTATTGCGCCCGCCGGTGAACAACCCCATGCGGGCACCGATCACCAGCAAAGCATCGATCCCAGGCTGCCCGAGCAGCGGCAGGCTGCCGAGCAAAGCGAGATCCTTGCCCCAGAGCGGATGTTCGTAAGGCAGGGCACCATAACCATGGCCACCGCAGAACACCGGAATGCCGGCCGCTTCAGCAAACCGGCGCAGATCTTCTTCGGCACGGGCAAAACGGATGCCATGGCCGACGAAGATCGCCGGCCGCTGCGCTGCTTTGAGCATCGCAATGATCGCGGCGACATCGCTCTCGCGCGGCGCCGGCGCAGTGCGCACCTGCAAGCCGGTGGCAGCCAGCACCCGTTCTTCATCGACTGGCGTATGGAGGACATCGATCGGCACTTCGAGCAGCACCGGCCCTGGCCGGCCATTGAGGCACAAGCGTACGGCCTGGGCAGTAAGTTCGGGAATGCGTTCAGTGTGGGTGATGCGATGCGCCCACTTGGTGGTCGGTACCACCATCGCTACCTGGTCGATGCCGCCTTGCAGCGGATTGGTTTCCGCATCGCGCAAGGGCGGGGCACCAACGATGAACAGGATGGGCACTGCATCAAGGTAAGCATTGGTGATGGCCGAAATCACATTGGTGAAGCCGGGGCCGGAAGTGACCACACACACGCCAAGCTCGCCGGTGGTGCGGGCATAACCGTCGGCGGCGTGGCCGGCGGAAGATTCATGGCGGAAATCATTCAGCGTGATCTGGTGGCGGACGCAGCTCTGCCAGAAAGATTCGAGATGGCCGCCATGCAAGGCAAAGATCCGCTCCACCCCTGCCGCCTTGAGGGTGCGGGCAAGCAACTCGCCGCCATCCGGCCGATAGGAAGCCACTGCCGTGCGCTGCTGTGCACTCATTCTGTCTGTCTCCTGTGTGTTATGGTGCCGAAGCTTTTTACATTTGTTTGCAACCCGGTGCGCAACGCAACATTGCCACACCGGACTCGGGCGCGCACCATGTCGCGCTTTGTCCGCTTTCCGCTTCTGCCATGCGACCCGCCCACGCGCTGATCGACCTCGCCGCCCTGCGCCACAATTATCTGCTCACCCGCCAGCTGCACGGCAAGCGGGTGCTCGCCGTGGTGAAAGCCAATGCCTACGGTCACGGCGCAGTGCGCTGTGCCCTCGCCCTGGCCGACATTGCCGATGCTTTTGCGGTGGGCTTTGTCGACGAAGCACTCGAACTGCGTGCCGCCGGCATCCGCACACCGATTCTGGTACTGGAAGGCGTCTTTGATGTAGTCGAATTGGACGAGGCAGCACGCCATCAGCTGTGGATCGCGGTCCACCATGAAGCCCAGCTGCAGATGATCGAACGCAGCTCACTGACTGTCCCGCTGCAGGTATGGCTGAAATTCAATACCGGCATGAACCGCGCCGGTTTCGCCGCCGGCGAGCTGGCGACGATCTGGCAACGCCTGCAAGCCAGCGGCAAAGTGGCAGCGATCACCCTGATGAGCCATCTCGCTCGCGCCGATGAGCCGCAGCAGTCGGCCACCAGCACCCAGATCGAGCGCTTTGAGCAGCTGTGTGCGCCTTATCCTGCCGCCCGCAGCCTGGCCAATTCGGCCGGCATGCTCTACTGGCCATCCGCCAGACTCGACTGGGGCCGCCCCGGCCTGTTGCTGTATGGCATTGCGCCCGATGATGGCAGCGAACAGGAAGTCGACATCGGCCTGCAGCCGGTGATGCAGCTGGGCAGCGCAGTGATGGCGGTGCGCGACATCGAAGCCGGCGAAGCGGTCGGCTATGGTGGCCATTTCATCGCTTCCAAACCGACCCGGGTCGGCCTGGTGGCGATGGGCTATGCCGACGGCTATCCACGCAGCGTCGCCAATGGCACGCCAGTGTGGGTGAGCGATCCCGCGCACCCTGCTGGCGGCCAATTTGCCCACACGCTCGGCCGCGTGTCGATGGACATGCTCAGCATCGACCTCAGCGCCCTGCCCTGGGCCGGCATCGGCAGCAAAGTCGAACTGTGGGGACGCAAGGTTTCAGTCAATCAGGTCGCCCGCGCTGCCGACACCATTGCCTATGAGCTGCTGTGCAATGTGAAGCGGGTGAAATTCAGCGCCAGCGTCTGAGGTTCAACCACCCGGGGCAGGCCTGCCCCGCTCAGCAAAGCTGACCCAGCACGTAATCATGATTCATCCACGAACTGGTGCAACCGACCGTTCGCGGATGAATCCGCTCCCACAGCCGCGTCCCCTTGCTCAGGGACGACGACGATCCAGCGTCAGTTCGACACCGCTGGCATCCGGTGCCACCAGCGCACTCAAATTGCCTTCGATGTCGCCGCTTGCCGGGGTGGCCGAGCCGCTCAGCGAAATGCGTGCACCAAGCTGGATCTGCGCCGGCACTTCCTGATTGCCCATCATCAACGGCGCGCCGGCAAAGGAAAAGTCGGCCGGCAGATCGGCGACCCGCATGCGCAGCGCAGCCAGCGGTGGACCACCTTCCGCGCGGCGGGCAAAGACAAACACCGTGGTGTCGGGATCGAGGCCGTTCACCAGTTCAGCGGCGATGCGGATCGTGCCAGCCACCGTGAGCGGCGACGCAACAGCCGGTTGCGCCAGCTCGCCGATGTCGTGCGGCCCCATGCCGGCCTTGCCACGGGCCTCATTGACGATCCCCAGCAGGTCACGCCACATTTCCGAGCCCGGTTGCTGGGTGTCGAGCGCACGCTCCCAGTAGGCCGCAGCACCGATGAAATCCTCACGCTGGAAAGCGGCCGTGCCGGCGAGCTGCAAGCTCATCAGGTGGTCAGGATCAAGCGCCAACGCCTTGCCCACCAGCTCGTCGGTGCGCTCGTTCGGCTTGCCTTGCTGCGCCCACACCGCATCCGCCCAGGCAGCGAACACTTCGGGACTGTCGGGTTCAAGTTCGGCAAGGCGGGCAAAGGCCTTTTCCGCCCGGTCGAAGTTGCGCATCCACATGTGCGAGCGCGCCAGCATCAGCCAGCCTTCGGCATTGTCCGGGTCCTGCTGGAGGCGGGCTTCGAAGGCATTGACCATCGCCATCAGCTCCGCCGGATCGATCGTCTCGCCGGCGCCATGCAGGCTTTCCGGATTGAGCGCTTCCGGCGCGCCAAAATGAAGATAACCGGCAATCGCCAGCGCCGGCACCAGCAGCACCAGCGCCAGCGCCCAACCGCGCTCCGGCTGTGCCACCTGGGCAGCTGCCTGCACCTTGTGCTCGGCAACTTCCTCCAGCGCGCGGCGTTCGACCTCTTCACGGCTGCGTGCATGGGCTTCGGCATCGATGTGGCCAGCGGCCAGTTCGGCATCCAGTTCAGCCAGCTGCTCACGCAGCACGGCAAGCACCAGACCATCCTGTTCAGGAGCACTGGCAGCACGGCGGCTGGCACGGAAAAAAGGCAGCATCAACCAGACAACGGCAATCACCGCCAGCAAGGCGGCGAGCAGGACAAAAACGGTCACGAACGGGACTCCGGCAGATCAGATTCGGGGGTAGTGGCTGGGGCACTGGCTGAGGCAGTAGCCAACAGCTGACGGGCGCGAGCGCGCTCCTCGTCACTGAGTTCACTGGCGTGGGCCAGCTCATGCTGACGACGGCGCAGACGCCAGCCCAGCCAGCCGGCGCCGCCCGCCAGCAGCAGCACCGGTCCAAGCCACAGCAGCAGGGTGGCGGCCTTGAAGGGCGGATCGTAGAGCACGAAATCGCCATAACGGGCGACCAGATACTCGATCACTTCGTCCTTGCTGCGCCCGGCGCTCAACTGCTCACGCACCTGATCACGCAGATCGACCGCCAGCGGCGCGTTGGATTCGGCAATCGACTGGTTCTGGCACACCAGGCAGCGCAGCTTGTGCGACAGCTCCATCATGTCGGCTTCCAGCTCGAGGTCGCGGGCGACCGTGGTCGCCAGCCTGCTTTCCTCCGCCAGCGCCGGTCCAGCCACCACGCCGAGTGACAGCACTGCGCCCAGGCTGAACGCCGTCAGCACGCGTTTGAAGCACTCAACCTGCACGGCGCGCCTCCTCGACCTTGGGCATGATCACCTGCTGCAGACTTTCGCGGGTGATCGGGCCGATGTGCTTGTAGCGGATGCGGCCTTCGCCATCGATGAGGAAAGTTTCCGGCACGCCATAGACGCCGTAATCGATGCCGACCCGGCCATCGATATCCAGCACCGACAGCACATAGGGATCACCGTGATCGCTCAACCAACGCCGTGCGCGTTCGATGGCCAGCGCAGTTTCACGCTCAAGCTCCATGCCACGAACGTTGATGCCGCCATCGCCGCGCACTTCCTTGTAGTTGAGCCCGACCACCGGCACCAGCTGCTGCCTGGCCA
>JAVEVA010000012.1:0-51845 GCA_034005275.1 Thauera sp.
CGGCTGTCCTGGTTGAGTTTGCCGTCGCGGGTGAGGATGTGCAGTGCCTTGAGCAGGGCGGGAGATTGGTCAGGGCGAAGCAGCCCGGCTTCCAGTGTCGGAAGTGGCGAGCGAGGAGAAGTGGAAGAAGGACTTGGCATGAGCGCGGAAAAAGTGTGAGAATGCGGGCCCTGCTCAGGAGGGCAGGAGCGATCCGAAAGGGCGTGGCGCAAGATGGCGTGGCGGCGGTCTGCCGGCAGCCCTCACTTTACGCTGCGGCGAAGCGAACATGAAGTGCAAACAATCTGCAAAAAATGTTTGACAAGCCGAAAATCGTCATCTAAGATGCGTGGCTCGAGTGGAGGGATACCCAAGCGGTCAACGGGATCAGACTGTAAATCTGACGGCTCAGCCTTCGAAGGTTCGAATCCTTCTCCCTCCACCAGTAGTACAGATTAAGTTTCAGCATCAGGAGTTCAGGTGCAGGCCTGCCTGGTGTGGCGGTTGAAGTGATGCAGCGTTGCTGTGCGTGAATCAGAGTCGGCTGCAATGTGCAGAAGCGACGCGGGTGTAGCTCAATGGTAGAGCAGAAGCCTTCCAAGCTTACGACGAGGGTTCGATTCCCTTCACCCGCTCCAGAGGTTACGGAGCCCTTGTAGCTCAGTGGTAGAGCACTCCCTTGGTAAGGGAGAGGCCACGTGTTCAATCCACGTCAAGGGCACCACTAAATTGGTATCGCCAGGCGCGGCGACTTCGATGAAGCAGATGCGATCAAGCAGATGTTTTGGGTCGAGGTGCCGCGCCGATTCAATGGATCTGTTTTTTTCAGGGGTAGCACTATGGCTAAGGGTAAATTCGAGCGCAGCAAGCCGCACGTAAACGTTGGCACCATTGGTCACGTTGACCATGGCAAGACCACTCTGACGGCGGCAATCACCACTGTGCTGACCAAGAAGTTCGGTGGCGAGGCACGTGATTACGCTGCGATTGACTCGGCCCCTGAAGAAAAGGCGCGCGGGATCACCATCAGCACCTCGCACGTCGAGTACGAAACCGCGAACCGCCACTACGCCCACGTTGACTGCCCGGGTCACGCGGACTACGTGAAGAACATGATTACCGGTGCGGCGCAGATGGACGGCGCGATTCTGGTGTGCTCGGCCGCTGATGGCCCGATGCCGCAGACCCGCGAGCACATCCTGCTGGCCCGTCAGGTTGGCGTGCCCTACATCATCGTCTTCCTGAACAAGTGCGACATGGTCGACGACGAAGAGCTGCTTGAGCTGGTCGAAATGGAAGTGCGCGAGCTGCTGTCGAAGTACGAATTCCCCGGTGACGACATCCCCATCATCAAGGGTTCGGCACTGAAGGCGCTTGAAGGCGACCAGTCCGACATTGGCGAGCCGGCGATTTTCCGTCTGGCCGAAGCGCTCGACAGTTACATCCCGACGCCTGAGCGTGCGATCGATCGTCCCTTCCTGCTGCCGATCGAAGACGTGTTCTCGATCTCCGGCCGCGGTACCGTGGTGACCGGTCGTGTCGAGCGCGGCATCGTCAAGGTTGGTGAAGAAGTCGAGATCGTCGGCATTCGTCCGACCGTCAAGACCACCTGCACCGGCGTGGAAATGTTCCGCAAGCTGCTTGACCAGGGTCAGGCTGGCGACAACGTCGGCGTGCTGCTGCGCGGCACCAAGCGTGAAGACATCGAGCGTGGTCAGGTGCTGTGCAAGCCGGGTTCGATCACCCCGCACACCCACTTCACCGGCGAGATCTACGTGCTGTCGAAGGACGAAGGCGGTCGTCACACCCCGTTCTTCAACAACTATCGTCCGCAGTTCTACTTCCGTACCACCGACGTGACTGGTTCGATCGAGCTGCCGGAAGGCACCGAGATGGTGATGCCGGGTGACAACGTGTCGATCACCGTCAAGCTGATCGCCCCGATCGCCATGGAAGAAGGTCTGCGCTTCGCGATCCGCGAAGGTGGTCGTACCGTTGGTGCTGGCGTCGTCGCCAAGGTCATCGAGTAAGACATTGTCCGTAACGGGATGGCGGCCGTGCTGGCGGCCATCCCAGTCTCTGCTGCAGGGGCATAGCTCAATTGGCAGAGCGTCGGTCTCCAAAACCGAAGGTTGGGGGTTCGATTCCCTCTGCCCCTGCCAATCTCCAGGTGATCTTTCTTCATGGCCGATAAGCTGAAATTCGCGCTGGCATTGGCCTTGCTGGCTGCCGGCCTGGTCGGCTTCTACGTACTTTCCGAGCAGGCGCTGGTGTTGCGCGTGCTTGCGGTGCTTGCCGGTTTTGCCGCGAGCCTGGTGGTGGCTTCCTATTCCGAGCCTGGCCGTCGCTTTGTCGGTTTTGCCCGCGAGGCGGTCACCGAGACCAAGAAAGTTGTCTGGCCCAGTCGCAAGGAAACCGTTCAGACCACCGGTCTGGTGTTTGCCTTTGTGGTGGTGATGGCAATCTTTCTCTGGTTGACTGACAAGAGCCTGGAGTGGGTTCTGTACGATCTCGTCCTGGGCTGGAAGTGAAATGACCAAACGTTGGTACGTGGTGCACGCCTATTCAGGCTTTGAGAAATCCGTGCAGCGCGCGATTGCGGATCGCGTCAATCGCGCTGGCATGCAGGACAGCTTTGGTCAGATTCTGGTGCCGGTCGAAGAAGTCGTCGAAATGAAAGGCGGCCAGAAGAGCATCACCGAACGCAAGTTTTTCCCCGGCTACGTTCTCGTCGAAATGGAAATGAACGACGAGAGCTGGCATCTGGTGAAGTCGACGCCGAAAGTCACTGGTTTTGTCGGTGGTACCGCCAACAAGCCGGCGCCGATTTCCGATCGCGAAGTCGAAAAGATCATGCAGCAGATGCAGGAAGGCGTGGAGAAGCCGCGTCCGAAGGTCTTGTTCGAGATTGGCGAAATGGTGCGCGTCAAGGAAGGTCCGTTTACCGATTTCCATGGTTCGGTTGAAGATGCCAACTATGAGAAGAGCAAGTTGCGGGTGTCGGTGACCATTTTTGGTCGCGCGACCCCGGTTGAGCTGGATTTCACTCAGGTCGAGAAGACCTGAGGCGAACAGGCAGGCTTGATGCCTGCCTTCTGCCGTTGACCTGCGGGTCGGGCTGCTGTCGGTCGTTCGAGGCAGCCAGCGGCATACGAGGAGCGCGCAAGCGCGTCAGGACTCACACAGGAGTTAGCCGTCATGGCGAAAAAGATCATTGGTTACATCAAGCTGCAGGTGCCGGCCGGCAAGGCCAACCCCAGCCCCCCCATCGGCCCGGCGCTCGGTCAGCGCGGTCTGAACATCATGGAATTCTGCAAGGCTTTCAATGCCCAGACTCAGGGCATGGAGCCGGGTCTGCCGATTCCGGTGGTGATCACCGCTTTTGCCGACAAGTCCTTCACCTTCATCATGAAGACGCCGCCGGCGACGGTGCTGATCAAGAAGGCGATCGGCCTGCAGAAAGGTTCGGCCAAGCCGCATTCCGACAAGGTCGGCAAGATCACCCGCGCCCAGCTGGAAGAAGTGGCCAAGACCAAGATGCCTGACCTCACTGCAGCCGACATGGATGCAGCGGTGCGCACCATCGCAGGTTCGGCGCGCAGTATCGGTATTTCGGTGGAGGGCCTGTAATCATGGCGAAACTGTCCAAGCGTGTTCAGGCGCTGCGCGCCAAGGTTGATCGCAACCAGGTCTATCCGGTCGCCGAAGCGTTGGCGCTGGTGAAGGAATGTGCCACTGCCAAGTTTGACGAATCGGTCGACGTCGCCGTCAACCTGGGTGTCGATGCGCGCAAGTCCGACCAGATCGTTCGTGGCTCGGTGGTGCTGCCTGCCGGTACCGGCAAGAGCGTGCGCGTTGCCGTGTTCGCCCAGGGCGACAAGGCCGATGCTGCCCGCGAAGCCGGCGCTGAAGTGGTCGGCTTTGACGATCTCGCCGAGCAGGTCAAGGCCGGTAATCTCGATTTCGACATCTGCATCGCCACCCCGGACGCCATGCGCGTCGTTGGCCAGCTCGGTCAGATCCTCGGTCCGCGCGGCCTGATGCCAAACCCGAAAGTGGGTACGGTGACCATGGACGTGGTGACTGCGGTCAAGAATGCCAAGGCCGGTCAGGTGCAATACCGTACCGACAAGGCAGGTCTGATCCACGCCACCATCGGCCGTGCCTCGTTTGAAGTGGAAGCGCTGCAGCGCAACCTCAATGCACTCATCGATGCGCTGGTGAAAGCCAAGCCGGCTGCGTCCAAGGGTGTCTACCTGCGTCGCGTCGCGCTGTCGAGCACCATGGGTGCCGGTGTGCGCGTCGAGCCGACCAGCATCAACAACGGCTGAAAACCAGCCAGATGAACTTTGGGCTCCTGGCGGCGCAAGCCGGCAGGAGATCGTCAAAGACCGCAGGCATGCCCGCCGGTGCGCAAGCACCGGTCAGGCATTTAATCATCGCTGATGGCCTGCGCAGATGGTGTGCCCAGAACAGGATATCGACCGCCTGGCGGTCAAGCTCCTGATCCAGGTCGCCGTGGGGGCGAACCCGTTGCGGGTTCGTGTGTTGACTTGATAAGGAGGAAAGACCCGTGGGTCTTAATCTTGATGACAAGAAAGCCGTCGTCGCGGAAGTGTCGGCCGAAGTGGCCAATGCTCAGACGATTGCTGTCGCCGAATATCGCGGCATTGCGGTGGGTGATCTCACCGTGCTGCGTGCCAAGGCGCGCGAGGCGGGTGTCTACCTGCGCGTGTTGAAGAACACCCTGGTGCGCCGTGCCATTGCCGGTACTGCTTTCGAGCCGCTCAGCGAGCAGCTGGTCGGTCCGCTGATCTACAGCGTGTCGGCCGATCCGGTCGCTGCTGCGAAAGTGCTCAACGACTTTGCCAAGACCAACGACAAGCTGGTGATCAAGGCAGGTTCGTATGCGGGCAACACGCTCGACAAGGCAGGTGTGCAGGCATTGGCCTCGATCCCGAGCCGCGAAGAACTGCTGGCCAAGTTGCTGGGCGTCATGCAGGCCCCGGTTTCCGGCATGGCGGGTGCACTGGCAGCACTGGCAAAGAAGCGCGAGGAAGAAGCAGCCTGATCAGGCTGTTTCCTGCGCTTTGTATCTGAATTCTGAAATCTGATTATCTAGTTTGTGGAGTTTTGAAATGGCGATCACCAAAGAAGACATCCTGGAAGCCGTTGGCGCGATGACCGTGATGGAGCTCAACGAGCTCGTCAAGGCTTTTGAAGAGAAGTTCGGCGTTTCCGCTGCTGCCATGGCTGTGGCCGCTCCGGGCGCTGGCGGCGCTGCCGCTGCTGCCGAAGAGCAGACCGAGTTTGACGTCGTGCTGACTGCTGCCGGCGACAAGAAGGTCGAGGTCATCAAGGTCGTGCGTGCCGTGACCGGCCTGGGTCTGAAGGAAGCCAAGGACATGGTCGATGGCGCACCGAAGACCATCAAGGAAGCTGCCTCGAAGGCCGACGCCGAAGCGCTCAAGAAGCAGCTTGAGGACGCCGGTGCCAAGGTCGAGATCAAGTAATTCCGGTCTCATGCGGAGGGCTGGCACTCATTTCGGGTGCCGGCCCTTTCGTGTTTTGAGCTGCCGGCCGTGGTTTCGGCTCGCAGCGCGCAGTTGAATCAAGCCGCAGTTGAATCAAGCAATACAAGCGTCAGTCGGCAGTTGGCGACTTCACCTGGGTAGCCTCATCCCTGTGAGTCGAGCGCCAAACTGCAGTCAGGCGAGAATGCAGTACCCAGCATTTGCGATCGGAGTCCTGATCGACGAATGCTGAGTTCTGTCTTTTAGCTGTCAGCCCTCTAGCCGGAGCACCCATGGCGTATTCCTACACCGAAAAGAAACGTATCCGCAAGAGCTTTGCCAAGCGCGCCGCCGTGCTTGATGCGCCTTTCCTGCTCGCCACCCAGATCGAGTCCTTCGTGGACTTCCTGCAGTCGGATGTCCCCGCAGATGTACGGGAAAGCCGCGGCCTGCAAGCCGCCTTCCACTCGATCTTCCCGATCTCCAGCCACAGCGGCAATGCCCGCCTCGAGTTCGTCCAGTACATGCTGGGTGAGCCGGCGTTTGACGTCAAGGAATGCCAGCAGCGCGGCCTGACCTTCGCTTCGCCGCTGCGTGCCCGCGTCCGCCTGGTGATCATGGATCGCGAAGCACCGAAAGACACCATCAAGGAAGTCAAGGAACAGGAAGTGTACATGGGCGAAATTCCGCTCATGACCACCACCGGTTCCTTCGTCATCAACGGTACCGAGCGGGTGATCGTTTCCCAGCTTCACCGTTCGCCGGGGGTGTTTTTCGAGCACGATCGCGGCAAGACCCACTCCTCGGGCAAGCTGCTGTTCTCGGCACGCATCATTCCCTACCGTGGCTCCTGGCTCGATTTCGAATTCGATCCCAAGGATTACCTCTACTTCCGCGTCGACCGCCGCCGCAAGATGCCGGTCAGCGTGCTGCTGCGCGCAATCGGCATGAGTGCCGAAGAAATTCTTGCCACTTTCCACGACTTCGATCACTTCCAGCTCGAGCAGGAAGGCGGTCGTTTCGAGCTGGTGCCGGAGCGCATGCGCGGTGAAATCGCCCGCTTCGACATCACCACGCCGGACGGCAAGCTGATCGTCGCCAGCGAAAAGCGCATCACGTCCAAGCACATCCGCGAGATGGCGCAGGCCGAAGTGAAGACCATCGCCGTGCCGGATGATTTCATCCTCGGCCGCGTGATCGCCACCGACGTCGCTGATCCCGAGACCGGTGAAGTGCTTGCCCGTGCCAACGACGAGATTACCGAAGATCTGCTCGACAAGCTGCGCATTGCCGGTGTCAGCGAGTTGCGCACGCTGTACATCAACGACCTCGACCGTGGTGGTTACATTTCGCAGACCCTGCGCATTGATGAAACCACTGACCAGTGGACGGCCAAGGTCGCGATCTACCGCATGATGCGTCCGGGCGAGCCGCCCACCGAAGATGCGGTCGAAGCCTTGTTCAATGGCTTGTTCTACGCCGAAGAGCGCTACGACCTGTCCTCGGTCGGCCGCATGAAGTTCAATCGCCGTGCTTACCCGGAAATCCTTGATGACAAGGCTTCCGGCTGGCTGAAGCGCTTCCACGAGCGCGTCGGCCCGCAAGGCGAGGAAGGCGAAGGCGTGCTGTGCAACGACGACATCCTGGCGGTGATCGGCATCCTGGTCGAGCTGCGCAATGGTCGCGGCGAAATCGACGACATCGACCACCTCGGCAACCGTCGCGTGCGTTCGGTGGGCGAACTGGCGGAAAACCAGTTCCGCGCCGGGCTGGTGCGGGTCGAACGCGCAGTCAAGGAGCGTTTGTCGCAAGCCGAGTCCGACAACCTGATGCCGCATGACCTGATCAACGCCAAGCCGATTTCGGCGGCGATCAAGGAGTTCTTCGGCTCCAGCCAGCTGTCGCAGTTCATGGACCAGACCAACCCGCTGTCGGAAATCACCCACAAGCGCCGCGTCTCCGCGCTTGGACCGGGCGGTCTGACGCGCGAGCGTGCCGGCTTTGAAGTCCGCGACGTGCACCCGACCCACTATGGCCGCGTGTGCCCGATCGAGACGCCGGAAGGTCCGAACATCGGTCTGATCAATTCGCTCGCCGTCTATGCGCGCACCAACCGCCACGGCTTCCTCGAAACGCCGTATCGCCGCGTCGAAAACGGCAAGGTCACCGACGAGATCGATTTCCTGTCGGCGATCGAGGAAGGCCAGTACGTCATCGCCCAGGCCAACGCCGAAGTCGACGACGATCACATGCTGAGCGGTGATCTGGTGTCCTGCCGCGAGCGTGGCGAATTCCGCCTCGCCAGCGTCGAGGAAGTGCAGTACATGGACGTCGCCCCGGGGCAGATCGTTTCGGTGGCCGCGTCGCTGATTCCCTTCCTCGAGCACGACGATGCCAACCGCGCGCTGATGGGCGCCAACATGCAGCGTCAGGCCGTGCCCTGCCTGCGTCCGGAGAAGCCGCTGATCGGTACCGGTATCGAACGCCGGGTGGCAGTGGACTCGGGTACGGCAGTGCAGGCGATGCGCGGTGGGGTGGTCGACTACGTCGACGCCAACCGCATCGTGGTGCGTGTCCATGACGAGGAAACGCATGCCGAGTCGGGCGAAGTCGGTGTCGACATCTACAACCTGATCAAGTACACCCGTTCCAACCAGAACACCAACATCAACCAGCGTCCGGTAGTGAAGGTCGGCGACGTGATCGCCAAGGGTGATGTGGTCGCCGACGGCGCGTCCACCGACCTCGGCGAACTGGCGCTCGGCCAGAACATGCTGGTTGGCTTCATGCCGTGGAACGGCTACAACTTCGAGGACTCGATCCTCATCTCCGAGCGCGTGGTCGCCGAAGACCGCTTCACTTCGATCCACATCGAAGAGCTCACCGTGGTGGCGCGCGATACCAAGCTCGGCCCGGAAGACATCACCCGCGACATCGCTTCGCTGGGCGAGTCGCAGTTGTCGCGTCTTGATGAGTCCGGCATCGTCTACATCGGAGCTGAAGTTGAAGCCGGTGACGTGCTGGTCGGCAAGGTGACGCCGAAGGGCGAAACCCAGCTCACGCCGGAAGAAAAGCTGCTGCGCGCGATCTTCGGCGAGAAAGCGTCCGATGTGAAGGACACTTCGCTGCGTGTGCCTTCAGGCATGGTCGGCACGGTAATCGACGTCCAGGTGTTCACCCGTGAAGGCATCGAGCGCGACAAGCGCGCGCAGTCGATCATCGACGAGCAGCTGCGCAGCTTCAAGACCGACCTCGCTGACCAGATGCGCATCGTCGAGCGCGACGCCTTCGCGCGGATCAAGCGCATGATCCTTGGCCAGAAGGTCAACGGCGGGCCGAAGCGTCTCGCCAAGGGCAGCGCGCTCACCGAGGAGTACCTCGACAGCCTCGAGTTCTACCACTGGTTCGACATTCGTCTTGCTGATGAAGCAATTGCCAGCCAGCTGGAAGCGATCCGCGAAGGTCTGGAAAACACTCGCAAGGACTTCGATCAGGCGTTCGAGATCAAGCGCAAGAAGCTCACCCAGGGTGACGAGCTGCCGCCGGGCGTGCAGAAGATGGTCAAGGTCTATCTGGCGGTCAAGCGTCGACTGCAGCCGGGTGACAAGATGGCTGGCCGTCACGGTAACAAGGGTGTGGTGTCGAAGATCGTGCCGATCGAAGACATGCCCTACATGGAAGACGGCACGCCGCTCGACATCGTGCTCAACCCGCTCGGCGTGCCGTCGCGGATGAACATCGGCCAGATTCTCGAAACTCACCTCGGCTGGGCCGCGAAAGGTCTGGGCAACAAGATCGACCGCATGTTGCAGGCCCAGGCTTCGGCCAAGGAGCTGCGCGGCTTCATCGAGCAGGTGTACAACACCAACGGCAAGAAGGAAGATCTGGCTCAGCTCAGCGATCAGGACGTCACGGAACTGGCCGGCAACCTGCGCAAGGGCGTGCCGTTTGCCACCCCGGTGTTCGACGGCGCGGAAGAGGCCGAGATCGAAACCATGCTGGAGCTGGCCGGTCTGCCGGTAGTGGGCCAGGTCACGCTCTACGACGGCCGCACCGGCGATGCCTTCGAGCGCAAGGTCACCGTGGGTTACAAGCACGTGCTGAAGCTGCATCACCTGGTTGACGACAAGATGCACGCGCGCTCGACCGGTCCTTACTCGCTGGTCACCCAGCAGCCGTTGGGCGGCAAGGCCCAGTTCGGTGGTCAGCGTTTCGGTGAGATGGAAGTGTGGGCACTGGAAGCGTATGGCGCTTCCTACACCCTGCAGGAGATGTTGACGGTGAAGTCCGATGACGTCACCGGCCGTACCAAGGTGTACGAAAACATCGTCAAGGGCGAGCACAAGATCGACTCCGGCATGCCGGAATCCTTCAACGTGCTGGTGAAGGAAATTCGTTCGCTGGCGATCGACATCGACCTCGATCGTGGCTGACCGCGTCGCACGCGATTTCCTGCTGACTGCCTGACAATGAATTCCGCTGCGGATGAGCCCATCCGCAGCGGCTGGAGTGATAGATGAATAACCTGCTCGCCGACCTGTTCAAACAAACCCTGCCCAACGAAGAAGAGTTCGAGGCGATCACCATCGGCCTTGCCTCGCCGGACAAGATCCGCACCTGGTCGTTTGGCGAAGTCAAGAAGCCGGAAACGATCAACTACCGTACTTTCAAGCCGGAACGTGACGGCCTGTTCTGCGCCAAGATCTTCGGTCCGGTGAAGGACTACGAGTGCCTGTGCGGCAAGTACAAGCGCCTCAAGCATCGTGGCGTGATCTGCGAAAAGTGCGGCGTTGAAGTCACGCTGTCCAAAGTGCGCCGCGAGCGCATGGGTCACATCGAGCTCGCCTCGCCGGTCGCCCACATCTGGTTCCTGAAGAGCCTGCCCAGCCGTCTCGGCATGGTGCTCGACATGACCTTGCGCGACATCGAGCGCGTGCTCTACTTCGAAGCTTTCGTCGTCGTCGAGCCGGGCATGACCCCGCTCAACCGTGCCCAGCTGCTCACCGAAGAGGATTACCTCAACAAGGTCGAGGAATACGGTGATGACTTTGACGCGGTGATGGGCGCCGAAGGCATCCGCGAGCTGTTGCGCACCCTCGACCTCACCATGGAAGTCGAGAAGCTGCGCGGTGATCTCGAAACCACCGGCTCCGAAGCCAAGATCAAGAAATTCTCCAAGCGCCTCAAGGTGCTCGAAGCTTTCCTCCAGTCCGGCATCAAGCCGGAGTGGATGGTGCTCGAAGTGCTGCCGGTGCTGCCGCCCGACCTGCGTCCGCTGGTGCCGCTCGACGGTGGCCGTTTCGCCACCTCAGACCTCAACGACCTCTATCGTCGGGTGATCAACCGCAACAACCGCCTCAAGCGCCTGCTTGAGCTCAAGGCGCCGGACATCATCGTGCGCAACGAGAAGCGCATGCTGCAGGAGTCGGTCGATTCGCTGCTCGACAACGGTCGTCGCGGCAAGGCGATGACCGGCGCCAACAAGCGTCCGCTCAAGTCGCTGGCCGACATGATCAAGGGCAAGGGCGGTCGCTTCCGTCAGAACCTGCTTGGCAAGCGCGTTGACTACTCCGGCCGTTCGGTGATTACCGTCGGCCCGCAGCTCAAGCTGCACCAGTGCGGCCTGCCCAAGCTGATGGCGCTCGAACTGTTCAAGCCTTTCATCTTCAATCGCCTCGAGATCATGGGGCTGGCGACCACCATCAAGCAGGCCAAGAAGATGGTGGAGACCCACGAACCGGTGGTGTGGGACATCCTCGAAGAAGTCATCCGCCAGCATCCGGTGCTGCTCAACCGCGCACCGACCCTGCACCGTCTCGGCATCCAGGCGTTCGAGCCGGTGCTGATCGAAGGCAAGGCGATCCAGCTCCATCCGCTGGTCTGCGTGGCGTTCAACGCGGACTTCGACGGTGACCAGATGGCCGTCCACGTGCCGCTGTCGCTCGAAGCGCAGATGGAAGCCCGCACCCTGATGCTCGCTTCCAACAACGTGCTGTCGCCGGCCAACGGCGAGCCGATCATCGTGCCGTCGCAGGACATCGTGCTCGGTCTGTACTACGCCACCCGCGAAGCGGTCAATGCGCCGGGCGAAGGGATGATCTTCACCGACGTGTCCGAAGTGAAACGTGCTTACGAGTCGGGCCAGGCTTCGCTTCATGCTCGCGTCACTGTGCGCATCAAGGAATACGACTACAACGCTGCTGGCGAGCGCGAGCAGCGCATCACCCGCTATCAGACCACGGTCGGTCGCGCCATCCTGTCGGAAATCCTGCCCGCCGGCCTCGGTTTCAGCATGATTGACCGTCCGCTGAAGAAGAAGGAAATTTCCCGCCTGATCAACGCGTCCTACCGTCGCTGCGGCTTGCGCGATACGGTGATCTTTGCCGACAAGCTGATGCAGTTCGGCTACCGGTTGGCGACCCGTGCCGGGCTGTCGATCGCGGTGAAGGACATGCTGGTGCCGACCGCCAAGATCGGCCTCATCCAGGCTGCCGAAGCCGAGATCAAGGAAATCGCCCAGCAATACACTTCCGGTCTGGTGACCGACGGCGAACGCTACAACAAGGTGGTGGATATCTGGGGTCGCTGCGGTGACCAGGTCGCGAAGGCGATGATGGACCATCTCGGTAGCGAAGAAGTGGTCAATCGCGATGGTGAGACTGTCCGCCAGGAATCGTTCAACTCGATCTACATGATGGCCGACTCCGGTGCGCGGGGTTCGGCAGCGCAGATTCGCCAGCTTGCCGGCATGCGCGGCCTGATGGCCAAGCCGGACGGCTCAATCATCGAGACGCCGATCACCACCAACTTCCGCGAAGGCCTCAACGTCCTGCAGTACTTCATCTCGACCCACGGCGCGCGTAAAGGTCTGGCCGATACCGCACTGAAGACGGCGAACTCGGGTTATCTCACCCGTCGTCTGGTGGACGTGACCCAGGATCTGGTGGTCATCGAGGACGATTGCGGCACCCGCGAAGGCTTCCTGATGAAGGCGCTGATCGAAGGTGGCGAAGTGGTCGAGCCGCTGCGCGAGCGGATCCTGGGCCGGGTGGCGGTGGACGACGTGGTCAATCCTGAAACTCAGGAAACCGTGGTCGAAGCCGGCATCCTGCTCGATGAAAATCTGGTGGAAATGATCGAGGCGCTGGGCGTCGATGAGGTCAAGGTACGCACCCCGCTGACCTGCGAAACCCGCTACGGGCTGTGCGCGAAGTGCTACGGCCGTGACCTCGGCCGTGGTTCGATGGTCAATGCCGGTGAAGCGGTCGGTGTCATTGCTGCCCAGTCGATCGGCGAGCCCGGTACCCAGCTCACCATGCGTACTTTCCACGTCGGTGGTGCCGCTTCGCGTGCTGCAGCAGCCAGTGGAGTCGAGTCGAAGTCCGCCGGTACCGTTCGCTTCGGTGGCCAGATGCGTTATGTGTCGAATGCCAAGGGCGAGAAAGTGGTCATTGCCCGCTCCGCCGAACTGGTGGTGGCCGATGAGCTTGGTCGTGAGCGCGAACGTCACAAACTGCCTTACGGTGCCGTGCTGATGGTCGACGACGGCGGCGCGATCAAGGCCGGCACCAAGCTGGCCAGCTGGGATCCGCACACTCGCCCGATCGTCAGCGAGTACAGCGGCACGGTGAAGTTCGAGAACATCGACGAAGGGGTCACCGTCGCCAAGCAGATCGACGAAGTCACCGGCCTGTCTACCCTGGTGGTGATCGAATCCAAGCGCCGGGTCACCGGTGCAGCGGCCAAGACTTCGCGGCCGCAGGTCAAGCTGATCGACGAGGACGGCGAAGAAGTCACCATCGCTGGTACCGAACACGCGGTGGCGATCACTTTCCAGGTCGGTTCGCTGATCACCGTGCGTGACGGTCAGCGCATCGAAGTCGGTGAGATTCTCGCCCGCATTCCGCAGGAATCGGCCAAGACCCGCGACATTACCGGTGGTCTGCCGCGGGTTGCCGAGCTGTTCGAGGCGCGCGCTCCGAAGGATGCCGGCTTCCTCGCCGAAGTCACCGGCACCGTGTCTTTCGGCAAGGAAACCAAGGGCAAGCAGCGCCTGGTGCTTACCGAGCCGGATGGCACGGTGAACGAATTCCTCATTCCGAAGGAAAAGCACGTCATGGTGCACGATGGTCAGGTGGTCAACAAGGGCGAAGTCATCGTCGACGGCCCGGCCGATCCGCACGACATTCTGCGCCTGCAGGGCATCAATGCGCTGGCGCGCTACATCATCGACGAAGTCCAGGACGTGTACCGCCTGCAAGGGGTGAAGATCAACGACAAGCACATCGAAGTCATCGTGCGCCAGATGCTGCGCCGGGTGGTGATCACCGATGCCGGTGATACCCGCTTCATCCGCGAGGAGCAGGTCGAGCGTTCCGAAGTGCTGGACGAGAACGATCGCATGGAAGCGGAAGGCAAGCTGCCGGCGCAGTATGAAAATCTGCTGCTCGGCATCACCAAGGCTTCGCTGTCGACCGATTCCTTCATCTCCGCCGCTTCTTTCCAGGAAACCACCCGCGTGCTGACCGAAGCCGCGATCATGGGCAAGCGCGACGAGCTGCGTGGCCTGAAAGAGAACGTCATTGTCGGCCGCCTCATCCCGGCGGGAACCGGCCTTGCCTATCACCGCAACCGCAAGGCGCAGGAGAAGGGAGAAGATCTTGCCGCGCAACACGCGTGGGAAGCCATTACCGGTGGAGCAGAAGAAGGGCAGAACGCGCAGGCCAGTTGACTTCCTGCCCGTATTCGGAATAGAATCCGTCCTCTTTTTGTGGGCTGACCAATCGTAGTCAGCCTGAGCCGGAATAATCCGTCCGAGGCAGTCCTCCAGGGCTGCCTTGGTCATTTTGGAAATTCTTAAGCTATGCCAACAATCAATCAGCTTGTCCGCAAGCAGCGCCAGTCCGAAGCGGCCAAGAATGCCGTGCCGGCCCTGGAAGGGTGCCCGCAAAAACGCGGGGTATGCACGCGCGTCTATACCACGACGCCGAAAAAGCCGAACTCCGCTCTGCGTAAGGTCGCCAAGGTGCGCCTGACCAACGGTTTCGAAGTGATCTCCTACATCGGTGGTGAAGGTCACAACCTGCAGGAGCACTCGGTGGTGCTCATTCGCGGTGGTCGTGTGAAAGACTTGCCCGGTGTGCGTTATCACATCGTCCGTGGCTCGCTCGACCTGCAAGGCGTCAAGGATCGCAAGCAGTCGCGCTCGAAGTACGGCGCCAAGCGTCCGAAGAAAGCCTGATTGTTGACCTGATATTTTTAGCGAGAGATTGCCATGCCGCGTCGTAGAGAAGTACCCAAGCGCGATATTCTGCCCGATCCCAAGTTCGGTAACCAGGATGTCTCCAAGTTCATCAATGTGATCATGCAGTCGGGCAAGAAGGCCGTGGCTGAGCGCATCGTCTATGGTGCGTTTGATCACATCACCACCAAGGCCGGCAAGGATCCGCTGGAAGTGTTCCTGGCTGCCGTGGGCAACGTCAAGCCGGTGGTCGAAGTGAAGAGCCGCCGTGTCGGTGGTGCCAACTACCAGGTGCCGGTTGAAGTGCGTCCGTCGCGCCGCATGGCGCTGTCGATGCGCTGGTTGCGTGAAGCGGCCCGCAAGCGCGCCGAGAAGTCGATGATGCAGCGCCTCGCTGGCGAGCTGCTCGAAGCCGCTGAAGGTCGCGGCTCGGCAATGAAGAAGCGTGAAGAAGTGCACCGCATGGCTGAAGCCAACAAGGCATTCTCGCACTTCCGCTTCTGATCGACATCGGAAGCACAGATTCGGGCCCTTTGCAGGGCTCGAATGTTTTCCAAGGCATGAATTTCACTGACGCGCCAGCTGGCGCGATTTGAAGAGGCAGGTAAAAAGTGGCCCGCAAGACTCCTATCGAGCGCTACCGCAATATCGGTATTTCCGCTCACATTGACGCCGGCAAGACAACCACCACCGAGCGCATCCTTTTCTACACCGGCATGAACCACAAGCTGGGCGAAACTCACGATGGTTCGGCAACCACCGACTGGATGGCGCAGGAGCAGGAGCGCGGCATCACCATCACCTCCTCGGCAGTAACCTGCTTCTGGAAGGGCATGGACCTGTCGATGCCCGAGCATCGCATCAACATCATCGACACTCCGGGGCACGTTGACTTCACCATCGAAGTCGAGCGTTCGATGCGCGTGCTCGACGGTGCATGCATGGTTTACTGTGCAGTCGGCGGCGTGCAGCCGCAGTCGGAAACCGTGTGGCGTCAGGCCAACAAGTACAAGGTGCCGCGTCTGGCCTTCGTGAACAAGATGGACCGCTCCGGCGCCAACTTCTTCAAGGTGCTCGAGCAGATGAAGGTCCGTCTGCAAGCCAATCCGGTGCCGCTGGTGATCCCCATCGGTGCGGAAGACACCTTCACCGGCGTGGTCGATCTGCTCAAGATGAAAGCGATCATCTGGGACGAAGCTTCCCACGGCATGAAGTTCGACTTCCAGGATATCCCGGCCGAACTGCAGGCGCAGGCGGAAGAGTATCGCGGCAACATGATCGAAGCTGCCGCTGAAGCCAGCGAAGAGCTGATGAACAAGTACCTCGAAGAAGGCGAGCTCAGCGAAGAGGAAATCGTCAGCGGTCTGCGTACCCGTACCCTGGCCTGCGAAATCCAGCCGATGCTGTGCGGCACTGCGTTCAAGAACAAGGGCGTGCAGCGCATGCTTGACGCCGTCATCCAGTACCTGCCGTCGCCGGTTGACATTCCGCCGGTTGCTGGCGTCGATGACGACGACAAGGAAGTGGTGCGCTACGCCAAGGACGACGAGAAGTTCTCCGCACTGGCCTTCAAGCTGATGAGTGACCCCTTTGTTGGTCAGCTCACCTTCGTCCGCGTTTATTCGGGCGTGCTCGAGTCCGGCACCACGGTGCTCAACTCGGTGAAGGGCAAGAAAGAGCGTATCGGCCGCATTCTGCAGATGCACGCCAACGACCGCGAGGAAATCAAGGAAGTGCTCGCGGGCGACATCGCCGCTGTGGTCGGCCTCAAGGATGTCACCACCGGTGAGACCCTGTGTGACGTCAGCGCCCCGGTGATCCTCGAGCGCATGGTCTTCCCGGAGCCGGTGATTCACGTTGCCGTCGAGCCGAAAACCAAGAGCGACCAGGAAAAGATGGGCATCGCGCTCGGCCGTCTGGCTGCCGAAGATCCGTCCTTCCGTGTCCGCACTGACGAAGAATCGGGCCAGACCATCATCTCCGGCATGGGCGAGCTGCACCTCGAGATCATCGTTGACCGCATGAAGCGCGAATTCAACGTCGACGCCAACGTCGGCGCGCCGCAGGTGGCCTACCGCGAAACCATCCGCAAGACGGCCAACGATGTCGAAGGCAAGTTCGTCAAGCAGTCCGGCGGTCGCGGTCAGTATGGCCACGTGGTCATCAACCTCGAGCCCAGCGAGCAAGGCAAGGGTTACGAGTTCGTCGACGCGATCAAGGGCGGCGTGGTGCCGCGCGAATACATTCCGGCAGTCGATCGCGGCATTCAGGATACGCTCAACAGCGGTGTGCTCGCCGGCTTCCCGGTGGTCGATGTCAAGGTCACGCTGCACTTCGGCTCCTATCACGACGTGGACTCGAACGAAAACGCCTTCAAGATGGCCGGTTCGATGGCCTTCAAGGAAGCGATGCGACGTGCCAACCCGGTGCTGCTCGAGCCGATGATGGCGGTGGTGGTGGAAACGCCGGAAGACTACATGGGCAACGTCATGGGTGATCTGTCCGGTCGTCGCGGCATCGTCCAGGGCATGGACGACATCCCGGGCGGCATGAAGGAAGTGAAGGCTGAAGTGCCGCTGGCCGAGATGTTCGGTTACGCCACCCAGCTGCGCTCCCTCACCCAGGGTCGCGCCACCTACTCGATGGAATTCAAGCATTACGCTGAAGCGCCGAAGAACGTCGCCGAAGCAGTCATCAGCAATCGCAAGTAATTCACCCACTTTCAGTGAAGGAATACGGAAATGGCAAAAGGTAAGTTCGAGCGCAGCAAGCCGCACGTAAACGTTGGCACCATTGGTCACGTTGACCATGGCAAGACCACTCTGACGGCGGCAATCACCACTGTGCTGACCAAGAAGTTCGGTGGCGAGGCACGTGATTACGCTGCGATTGACTCGGCCCCTGAAGAAAAGGCGCGCGGGATCACCATCAGCACCTCGCACGTCGAGTACGAAACCGCGAACCGCCACTACGCCCACGTTGACTGCCCGGGTCACGCGGACTACGTGAAGAACATGATTACCGGTGCGGCGCAGATGGACGGCGCGATTCTGGTGTGCTCGGCCGCTGATGGCCCGATGCCGCAGACCCGCGAGCACATCCTGCTGGCCCGTCAGGTTGGCGTGCCCTACATCATCGTCTTCCTGAACAAGTGCGACATGGTCGACGACGAAGAGCTGCTTGAGCTGGTCGAAATGGAAGTGCGCGAGCTGCTGTCGAAGTACGAATTCCCCGGTGACGACATCCCCATCATCAAGGGTTCGGCACTGAAGGCGCTTGAAGGCGACCAGTCCGACATTGGCGAGCCGGCGATTTTCCGTCTGGCCGAAGCGCTCGACAGTTACATCCCGACGCCTGAGCGTGCGATCGATCGTCCCTTCCTGCTGCCGATCGAAGACGTGTTCTCGATCTCCGGCCGCGGTACCGTGGTGACCGGTCGTGTCGAGCGCGGCATCGTCAAGGTTGGTGAAGAAGTCGAGATCGTCGGCATTCGTCCGACCGTCAAGACCACCTGCACCGGCGTGGAAATGTTCCGCAAGCTGCTTGACCAGGGTCAGGCTGGCGACAACGTCGGCGTGCTGCTGCGCGGCACCAAGCGTGAAGACATCGAGCGTGGTCAGGTGCTGTGCAAGCCGGGTTCGATCACCCCGCACACCCACTTCACCGGCGAGATCTACGTGCTGTCGAAGGACGAAGGCGGTCGTCACACCCCGTTCTTCAACAACTATCGTCCGCAGTTCTACTTCCGTACCACCGACGTGACTGGTTCGATCGAGCTGCCGGAAGGCACCGAGATGGTGATGCCGGGTGACAACGTGTCGATCACCGTCAAGCTGATCGCCCCGATCGCCATGGAAGAAGGTCTGCGCTTCGCGATCCGCGAAGGTGGTCGTACCGTTGGTGCTGGCGTCGTCGCCAAGGTCATCGAGTAATTTCCCTTGCCGGCCGTCTGCAAGCAGACGGCCGGCAACGTATCTGCACTACTCACTCAACCGCTCTTTAGCTCTTTGGAACTGCAATGCAAAGCCAGAAAATCCGCATCCGCCTCAAGGCCTTTGACTATCGCCTGATCGATCAGTCGGCACTCGAGATCGTCGACACTGCCAAGCGCACCGGCGCCGTCGTTCGTGGCCCTGTGCCGCTGCCGACCCGCATCGAGCGTTTTGACCTGCTGCGTTCGCCGCACGTCAACAAGGCGTCGCGTGACCAGATGGAAATCCGTACCCATCTGCGCCTGATGGACATCATCGATCCGACCGACAAGACGGTCGATGCCTTGATGAAGCTCGACCTGCCGGCTGGCGTGGACGTCGAGATCAAACTTCAGTAACAGGTTTGCTTGCGATTTTACAGATAAGGCCGGTATAATCCGGCCCTTGTGCTTTTTGCCGCACATTGTGTACGGCGACGGCGCAATCATCATCAGCCCCGGTCAATCGCAACCGGGATTCAGGAGAAAAAAATGAGTCTAGGCCTTGTTGGACGCAAGGTCGGCATGACTCGTATCTTCACCGAAGATGGCGTGTCCATCCCGGTGACGGTGCTTGACGTGTCGGATAATCGTGTGTCCCAGATCAAGACGCCTGCAGTCGACGGCTATGCCGCCGTGCAGGTTGCATATGGCAAGCGTCGCGCAAGCCGTATCACCAAGCCTGTCGCAGGTCACCTGGCGAAAGCCGGCGTCGAGCCCTGCCGCGGCATGAAAGAGTTCCGCGTCAACGAAGATCAGCTCGCCAGCTTCAATGCTGGTGATTCGGTCACCGTTGAGCTGTTCCAGGTCGGCCAGAAAGTCGACGTCACCGGTACCAGTATTGGTAAGGGTTTCGCCGGCACCATCAAGCGTCACAACTTTTCCTCGGGTCGTGCTTCGCACGGTAACTCGCTGGCGCACAACAAGCCGGGTTCGACCGGTATGGCGCAGGATCCGGGTCGGGTATTCCCCGGCAAGCGCATGGCTGGCCACATGGGCAGCGTGCAGTGCACCGCCCAGGGTCTGGAAATCATCCGCGTCGATGCCGAACGCCAGCTGCTGCTGGTGAAGGGCGCCGTGCCCGGCCACAAGGGCGGCGACGTCGTGGTCTGCCCGGCAGTGAAGGCTTGAGGAGCGCGCAATGGAACTGAAGTTGTTGAATGATCAGGGTCAGCCCGCAGCGACCCTCGAAGCATCCGATGCGCTGTTCGGTCGTGACTACAATGAAGCCCTGGTGCATCAGGTCGTCACCGCCTACATGAACAATGCCCGCTCGGCAAATCGCAAGCAGAAAGGCCGTGCCGAAGTCGCCAAGTCGACGCGCAAGCCTTTCCGTCAGAAAGGCACCGGCAACGCCCGGGCCGGGATGGCGTCCAGCCCGCTGTGGCGTGGGGGCGGCAAGATTTTCCCGAATACCCCGGATGAGAACTTCTCGCAGAAGATCAACCGCAAGATGTACCGCGCCGGTGTTGCGTCCATCCTGTCGCAGCTCGCCCGTGAAGACCGCATCGCCGTGGTCGATCAGTTCAGCCTCGAAGCACCCAAGACCCGTCTGCTCAATCAGAAGCTGAAGGGCATGGGTCTGGATTCGGTGCTGGTCATTACCGAAGAGGTCGACGAGAATCTGTTCCTGTCCTCGCGCAATCTGCATCAGGTGCTGGTGCTGACGGTGAGTGAGGCAGATCCGGTGTCGCTGATCCGTTTCCCCAAGGTGATCGTCACCAAGGGTGCGCTGGCGAAGATGGAGGAAGTGTGGCAATGAGCACGATCAGTCAGGAACGTCTGCTGCAGGTTCTGCTCGCCCCGCAGATCTCCGAAAAGGCAACTTGGATTGCCGAGAAGAATGAGCAAATCGTTTTCAGGGTTGCGGCCGATGCCAGCAAGCCTGAAGTGAAGGCTGCTGTCGAGTCCCTGTTCAAGGTTGAGGTCAAGTCGGTTCAGGTGCTCAACGTCAAGGGCAAGGTCAAGCGTTTCGGTCGCACTACCGGCCGTCGCAAGGACTGGAAGAAGGCATTTGTGTGCCTCAAGCCCGGCCAGGAAATCAATTTTGCGGCCGGGGAGTGATCGAAAATGGCAATTGTAAAGTCCAAGCCTACTTCTGCTGGTCGTCGCGGTCAGGTTCGCGTCGTCAATGCCGATCTCTACAAGGGTCGTGCCTGGGCCGGTCTGGTCGAGAAGCAGAGCAAGCACGCTGGTCGCAACAACAGCGGCCGCATCACCATTCGCCATCACGGCGGTGGTCACAAGAATCACTATCGCATCATCGATTTCCGCCGCAACAAGGATGGCATCCCGGCACGCGTCGAGCGTATCGAGTATGACCCCAACCGTTCGGCGCACATCGCCCTGTTGTGCTACGCCGATGGCGAGCGTCGCTACATCATCGCCCCGCGTGGCGTTGAAGTCGGTCAGCAGCTGCTGAGTGGTGTCGAGGCGCCGATCCGTCCGGGCAATACCCTGCCGATCCGCAGCATTCCGGTTGGTCAGACCCTGCACTGCATCGAGATCATGCCGGGCAAGGGTGCCCAGCTGGCGCGTGCGGCCGGTACTTCGGTGCAGTTGCTCGCTCGTGAAGGCAGTTATGCCCAGCTTCGTCTGCGCTCTGGCGAAATCCGCCGGGTGCACGTCGAGTGCCGCGCCACCATTGGCGAAGTCGGCAACGGCGAGCACGGCCTGCGCAAGATCGGCAAGGCCGGTGCCAATCGCTGGCGTGGCATCCGTCCCACCGTGCGCGGTGTGGCGATGAACCCGGTCGATCACCCGCATGGTGGTGGTGAAGGCCGTACCGGCGAAGCACGCGAGCCGGTCAGCCCCTGGGGTACGCCTGCCAAGGGTTTCCGTACCCGCAAGAACAAGCGCACCGACAACATGATCGTGCAGCGCCGGCACAAGCGATAAGAGGTAACAGATGGCACGTTCTATCAAGAAAGGCCCGTTCATTGACGCCCACCTGCTCAAGAAGGTGGACGCTGCACAGGCAAGCAACGACAAGCGTCCGATCAAGACCTGGTCGCGTCGCTCGACGATCCTGCCCGATTTCATCGGTCTCACGATCGCCGTGCATAACGGCAAGCAGCATATCCCGGTGTTCGTCACCGAGAATATGGTCGGTCACAAACTGGGCGAATTCGCGCTGACCCGGACCTTCAAGGGTCACGTGGTGAGCAAGAAAGCCAAGCGTTAAGAGGACGACATGGATACCAAAGCAACACTCCGTGGCGTTCGCCTGTCGGCACAGAAAGGTCGCCTGGTGGCGGACCTGGTGCGCGGCAAGCCCGTCGAGCAGGCACTCAACATCCTGGCTTTCTCGCCCAAGCGTGGTGCGAAGATCATTCGCAAGGTGGTTGAATCCGCCATTGCCAACGCCGAGCACAATGACGGCGCGGATATCGACAGCCTCAAAATCAAGACCATTCACGTCGAAGAAGGCATGACGCTGAAGCGTTTCAAGGCGCGGGCCAAAGGACGCGGCAACCGCATCCTCAAGCCTACCTGTCATGTCTATGTGGCCGTCGGCGAGTAAGGAGTAATCATGGGTCAGAAAATCAACCCTACGGGTTTCCGCCTCGCTGTCACGCGTGATTGGGGTTCGCGCTGGTTTGCCGATAGCGGCAGCTACGCCGGCATGCTGCACGAGGATCTGAAGGTGCGTGAGTACCTGAAGAAGCGCCTCGCGCACGCCTCGGTCGGTCGCGTGGTCATCGAGCGTCCGGCCAAGAATGCCCGCGTCACCCTGTACAGCGCCCGTCCGGGCGTGGTGATCGGCAAGAAGGGCGAAGACATCGAAGCGCTGAAGCGTGATCTGCAGAAGATCATCGGCGTGCCGGTGCACGTCAATATCGAAGAGATCCGCAAGCCGGAAACCGATGCCAAGCTGATTGCCGATTCGATCGCGCAACAGCTCGAGAAGCGCATCCAGTTCCGTCGTGCCATGAAGCGTGCGATGCAGAACGCGATGCGTCTCGGTGCCCAGGGCATCAAGATCATGAGCTCGGGCCGTCTCAACGGTGCCGATATCGCCCGTACCGAATGGTATCGCGAAGGCCGCGTGCCGCTGCACACCCTGCGTGCCAACATCGACTACGGTGTTTCCGAAGCCAGCACCACCTACGGCATCATCGGCATCAAGGTCTGGGTGTTCAAGGGCGACATGCTCGGCCGCAACGAGCAGCCGGTCGCCGCCGAGCCCGAGCAGGAAAACCGTCGCGGTCGTCGCGGTGCGCCGCGTGATGGCGAGCGTCCTGGCCGTCGTCCGGCGCGTCGCGGTGATGGGCGCCAAGAAGAGAGCAGGGGTGAGTAATGCTGCAGCCTAAGAGAAGAAAGTTCCGCAAGGAGCACAAAGGTCGCAATACGGGTGTTGCCACCCGTGGCGCCAAGGTCTCCTTCGGTGAGTATGGCCTCAAGGCAGTCGGCCGTGGTCGACTGACTGCACGCCAGATCGAATCCGCACGTCGCGCCATGACGCGTCACATCAAGCGTGGTGGCCGGATCTGGATCCGCATCTTCCCGGACAAGCCGATCTCGCGCAAGCCGGCGGAAGTGCGGATGGGTAATGGTAAGGGCAGCCCGGAATACTGGGTCGCTGAAATCCAGCCCGGCAAGGTCTTGTATGAAATGGATGGCGTGGATGAAGCGCTCGCCCGTGAAGCTTTCCGGCTTGCTGCCGCCAAGCTTCCGATCGAGACGGTGTTCGTCACGCGCATGGTTGGAGCTTGATCATGAAAGCGAGTGAGCTTCGCGCCAAGAGCGCTGAAGAACTGAACACCGAGCTGCTCGGTCTGTTGAAGGCGCAGTTTTCGCTGCGCATGCAACTTGCCACCCAGCAGTTGAACAATACGAGCCAGATTGGCCAGGTGCGGCGCGACATCGCCCGCGTCCGGACCATTCTGCGCGAAAAGGCGGGTGCATAATGAGCGAAGAAGTCCAGAAAGTTCGTCGCGCGCTGACCGGGCGCGTGGTGAGCGACAAAATGCAGAAGACGGTCACCGTACTGGTCGAGCGTCGGGTCAAGCATCCGCTGTATGGCAAGATCATCACCCGTTCGGCCAAGTATCATGCTCACAACGAGGATGATTCGGTCAAGACCGGTGATCTGGTCGAGATTGTCGAGTGCCGGCCGATTTCGCGCACCAAGACCTGGCAAGTGGCCAAGGTGTTGCAAAAAGCCAGCGTGATCTGATTGGCGATTAGGTAGTAGTAGCTGAAACAGCTTGGTGCACTTGCGCCAAGCTGTTATACTTTTGCCTCTTTGCTCCGGGGCTCGCTCGGGGCTTCCCACCCCTTGCGGGTTCCAAGACTGTCCGCGCATGCGGAATAAGTTGGAGATATTTCATGATTCAAATGCAGTCCAGGCTGGATGTCGCCGATAACACCGGTGCACGTTCGGTGATGTGCATCAAGGTTCTTGGTGGTTCCAAGCGTCGCTATGCCGGCGTGGGTGACATCATCAAGGTCACCGTCAAGGATGCCGCGCCGCGTGGTCGCGTGAAGAAAGGCGATGTCTATAACGCCGTGGTCGTCCGCACCGCAAAAGGCGTTCGCCGCCCTGATGGCTCGCTGGTCAAGTTCGATCACAATGCCGCAGTCCTTCTCAATAACAAGCTCGAGCCGATCGGTACCCGTATCTTCGGGCCGGTGACCCGTGAACTGCGCTCCGAGCGCTTCATGAAGATCGTCTCGCTCGCGCCTGAAGTTCTCTGAGGATTTGCTAGATGAACAAAATTCGTAAAGGCGACGAGGTCGTTGTGATCACCGGCAAGGACAAGGGCCGTCGCGGCACCATCCTGCGTCGGGTGGATGATGAGCGGGTCGTCGTGGAAGGGATCAACCGGGTCAAGAAGCACGTGCGCCCCAATCCCATGAAAGGCGACATCGGTGGCATTCTCGAAAAGGAAATGCCGATTCATGTGTCGAACATTGCGCTGTTCAATCCGGCCACGCAGAAAGCTGATCGCGTCGGGATCAAGACTCTCGAGGACGGCCGCAAGGTCCGTTTCTTCAAGTCGAACGGCGAGCTTGTGAGCGCCTAAGGAGTAAGAATGGCTCGCTTGAAACAGATTTATCGTGATGACGTGATGCCGGCACTGCAGCAGCAGTTCGGCTACAAGTCGGTCATGGAAGTGCCGCGCATCACCAAGATCACCCTCAACATGGGTGTTGGTGAAGCCGTCGGCGACAAGAAGATCCTCGATAACGCCCTCGGCGACATGACCAAGATCGCTGGTCAGAAGCCGGTCACCACCAAGGCGCGCAAGTCGATCGCGGGTTTCAAGATTCGCGACGGCTACCCGATTGGCTGCATGGTGACCCTGCGTGGTCCGCGCATGTACGAATTCCTTGATCGTCTGGTCACCGTGGCGCTGCCGCGTGTGCGCGACTTCCGCGGAATCGGTGGCAAGGGCTTTGATGGTCGTGGCAACTACAACCTCGGCGTCAAGGAACAGATCATCTTCCCGGAAATCGAGTACGACAAGATCGACGCCCTGCGTGGGATGAACATCAGCATCACGACCACGGCGAAGACGGATGCAGAAGCGCGTGCGCTGCTGGCTGCGTTCAAGTTCCCGTTCAAGAACTGAGGAAGAAATGGCGAAACTCGCTCTGATCAATCGCGAACAAAAGCGCAGCAAGCTGGTGGCCAAGTACGCCGGCAAGCGTGCCGCCCTGGTCGCGCAAATCAAGGACAGCAACCTGTCCGAAGAAGAACGCATGAGCGCGCGTCTGGCGCTTCAGCAACTGCCGCGCAATGCCAATCCGACCCGTCAGCGCAATCGCTGCGCCCTCACCGGTCGTCCGCGCGGCGTGTTCCGCAAATTCGGCCTGTGCCGCAACAAGCTGCGTGAGATTGCCTTCCGCGGCGAAGTGCCCGGCATGACCAAGGCGAGCTGGTAAGGAGAGCCCGAAATGAGTATGTCCGATCCGATCGCCGATATGCTGACCCGCATCCGCAATGCCCAGCAGGCACAGAAGGTGAGCGTCTCGATGCCCTCTTCGAAGCTGAAAGTGGCGATTGCCAAGGTGCTGCAGGACGAAGGCTATATCGATGGTTTCGATGTCAAGGCCAATGATGGCAAAGCGACGCTTGATGTCGCGCTCAAGTATTACGCCGGTCGTCCGGTGATCGAGCGCATCGAGCGTGTCAGCCGCCCCGGTCTGCGCGTGTACAAGGGCAGCAACGAGCTGCCGCGCGTGATGAACGGTCTGGGTGTGGCGATTGTTTCCACTCCGCGTGGCGTGATGACTGACCGCAGTGCACGGGCAAGCCGTGTCGGTGGCGAAGTCCTCTGCGTGGTCGCCTGAGGGAGAGGGAAATGTCTCGTATTGCCAAGAATCCCGTTCTCATTCCTGCTGGTGTCGAAGTCAAGCTTGACGGCAACACCATTTCCGTCAAGGGCCCGCTGGGCAGCCTGAGCCAGGTCATCCACGACCAGGTCGAAATCACGCGTGATGGCGACAATCTGCAGTGCAGCGCACGCGGCGCCGCCGGCAAGGCCATGTCGGGCACCATGCGTTCGCTGGTCAACAACATGGTTACCGGCGTCAGCAAGGGTTTCGAGCGCAAGCTCACCCTGGTCGGCGTGGGCTTCCGTGCCCAGGCCCAGGGAGATTCGGTCAACCTGTCGCTCGGTTTCTCCCACCCGGTGGTGCACAAGATGCCCGCTGGCGTGAAGGTCGAAACCCCGAGCCAGACCGAAGTGCTGTTGAAGGGAGTCGACAAGCAGGTCGTCGGCCAGGTTGCAGCCGAAATCAGGGCTTACCGTGCCCCCGAGCCCTACAAGGGCAAGGGCGTGCGCTACGCCGATGAGGTCGTTGCGCTCAAGGAAACCAAGAAGAAGTAAGGCGGTTCGAAATGAACAAGAAAGTGATTCGTCTTCGCCGCGCGCGCAAAACTCGCGCCAAAATTGCGGAGCTCAAGACGGTGCGCCTGGCGGTGCATCGGTCCAACTGCCATATCTATGCCCAGATCATCTCCGGCTGTGGCTCGCGTGTGCTGGCTGCGGCGTCGACCGTGGAAGCCGATGTGCGCAAGCAGGTCGGCAATGGTGGCAACAAGGCTGCGGCTGCCGTGGTCGGCAAGCTCATCGCCGAGCGCGCCAAGGCCGCCGGTGTCGAGCAGGTTGCCTTCGATCGCTCCGGCTTTCTGTATCACGGTCGCGTCCAGGCGCTGGCCGAGGCTGCCCGCGAAGGCGGCCTCAAGTTCTAAGTGAGGAATTGAATGGCTAAGCAGCAAAGCAAACGTGCGCCGGCCGCTGACGAGCGTGATGACGGCCTGCGCGAAAAGATGGTGGCGATCAACCGTACCACCAAGGTGGTGAAAGGCGGCCGGATTCTCGGCTTCGCCGCGCTGACCGTGGTGGGTGATGGTGATGGCGGCATCGGCATGGGCAAGGGCAAGTCCCGCGAAGTGCCGGTGGCGGTGCAGAAGGCAATGGACGAAGCGCGCCGCAAGCTGCGCAAGATCTCGCTGCGCGACGGCACCCTGCACCACACCGTGATCGGCCAGCATGGCGCCGCCAAGGTGCTGATGCAGCCGGCACCCGCCGGTACCGGGATCATTGCCGGTGGTCCGATGCGTGCAGTGTTCGAAGTGATGGGCGTCACCGACGTGATCTGCAAGTGCATCGGTTCGGCCAACCCCTACAACGTCGTTCGTGCCACGATCAACGGCCTGACGGCCATCAATACTCCGGCAGAGATCGCCGCCAAGCGTGGCAAGTCTGTCGAAGAGATTCTGGGATAAGCAATGACTGACAAGAAAGTGAAGGTCACGCTGGTCAAAAGCGTGATTGGCACCAAGCAGTCGCACCGTGCCACTGTGCGTGGTCTCGGTCTGCGCCGCTTGAACCACTCGGTGGAGTTGATCGATACCCCGGAAGTGCGCGGCATGATCAACAAGGTGTCTTATCTGCTGAAGTGCGAGGCCTGATAATGCGATTGAACAACATCAAACCTGGTGCCGGTTCCAAGCCGGCAGCAAAGCGCGTTGGCCGTGGTATCGGCAGCGGTCTGGGCAAGACCTGCGGCCGTGGTCACAAGGGCCAGAAGTCGCGTTCGGGCGGTTTTCACAAGACCGGCTTTGAAGGCGGTCAGATGCCGTTGCAGCGCCGTCTGCCGAAGCGGGGTTTTGTCTCGCTGACGCGTGCGCTCAACGTCGAAGTCCGTCTCTCCGAGCTGGCCCTGGTGCCGGTGGACGAGATCGATCTGCTGGTGCTCAAGCAGGCTGGCGTGGTGCCGGTGGCAGCACTGTCTGCCAAGGTGATCCTGTCGGGCAGCATCGACCGCAAGGTTCAGCTGCGCGGTGTCTCGGCAACCAAGGGCGCCAAGGCTGCAATCGAAGCCGCTGGCGGCTCGGTCGCTGCCGAGTAAGCAAGAGGTGATCTGTGGCTAAAGCTGCCGCGACCATGGGGAATGCAGGACGTTTCGGCGATCTCAAAAAGCGCCTGATGTTCCTGCTTGGCGCGCTCATCGTCTATCGACTGGGCGCCCACATCCCTGTTCCGGGTATCGATCCTGACCGCCTGGCCGAGCTGTTCCAGTCTCAGGCCGGTGGCATTCTCGGTGTCTTCAACCTGTTCTCCGGCGGGGCGCTGTCGCGCTTCACCATCTTTGCGCTCGGGATCATGCCGTACATCTCGGCCTCCATCATCATGCAGTTGATGTCGGTCGCGGTGCCCAGCATTGAGGCGCTCAAGAAGGAAGGAGAAGCCGGGCGGCGCAAGATCACCCAGTACACCCGCTACGGGACGCTGGGGCTGGCTTTCGCCCAGTCGCTGGGGATGGCGATCGCGCTCGAAGGGCAGGCAGGTCTGGTGCTCGATCCGGGGCTGACGTTCCGTTTCGTGACCATCGCCACCCTGGTGACCGGGACGATGTTCCTGATGTGGCTGGGTGAGCAGATCACCGAGCGCGGCATCGGCAACGGCATCTCGATCATCATCTTCTCCGGGATTGTCGCTGGTTTGCCGAGCGCGATCGGCGGCCTGTTCGAACTGGTTCGCACCGGCTCGATGCATGCCTTCACTTCGCTGTTGATCTGCATGCTGGTGGTGCTGGTGACCGGCTTCGTGGTGTTCGTCGAACGTGGTCAGCGCAAGATCCTGGTCAACTATGCCAAGCGTCAGATGGGCAATCGCGTCTATGGTGGGCAGAGCTCGCATCTTCCGCTCAAGCTCAACATGTCGGGTGTCATTCCGCCGATCTTCGCTTCCAGCATCATCCTCTTTCCGGCGACGCTGGGGCAGTGGTTCGGTGCCTCGGAAGGGATGTACTGGCTGCGTGATCTGTCCTCGGTGCTGTCGCCGGGCCAGCCGATCTACGTCCTGCTCTATGCACTGGCAATCATTTTCTTCTGCTTTTTCTACACGGCGCTGGTGTTCAATGCCCGTGAGACGGCAGACAACTTGAAGAAGAGCGGTGCGTTCGTGCCCGGCATTCGTCCGGGTGAGCAGACCGCACGCTATATCGACAAGATCCTCATGCGGCTGACCCTGGCGGGTGCGGTGTATATCACCCTGGTCTGTCTGCTGCCCGAGTTCCTGATCCTGAAGTGGAACGTGCCTTTCTACTTTGGTGGCACTTCGCTGCTCATCATCGTGGTGGTGACGATGGACTTCATGGCCCAGGTGCAGGCAGCGGTGATGTCGCAGCAGTACGAGAGTCTTCTCAAGAAAGCCAATTTCAAGGGCTCAGGCCTGCCGATCCGATGACAACGCAATGACATCAGATGATCATGGGCAAAGAAGATGTGATTGAAATGCAGGGTGAGGTGGTTGAAAACCTGCCCAATGCGACCTTCCGGGTGCGTCTGGAAAACGGTCACCATGTGCTGGGACACATCTCCGGCAAAATGCGGATGCACTACATCCGCATCCTCCCGGGAGACAAGGTTACAGTGCAACTCACCCCCTACGACTTGAGCAAGGGCCGGATCGTGTTCCGGACCAAATGAGAATTCAGTAAGGAGCATAGAAATGCGAGTTCAGGCATCAGTGAAGGCTTTGTGCCGCAACTGCAAGGTTATTCGCCGCAAGGGCGTGGTCCGTGTCATCTGCACCGATCCGCGCCACAAGCAACGCCAGGGTTGATTTAGTCAACTCTAACCGTTAAAATTTAATGTTTCGCGTTTTGGGGTAGACGGATGGCCCGTATTGCTGGGGTAAACATTCCCAATCACAAGCACGCCGAGATTGCGCTGACTGCAATCTACGGAATTGGCCGTACGCGTGCTCAAAAGATTTGCGACGCAGCTGGCGTCGCGCGCACGGTCAAGGTCAAGGACCTGACCGAAGTCGATCTCGAGAAGCTTCGTGACGAAGTGGGTCGCTTTGTGGTTGAAGGTGATCTGCGTCGTGAAGTGACGATGAATGTCAAGCGTTTGATGGATCTGGGCTGCTATCGTGGTCTGCGCCATCGTCGTGGCCTGCCGATGCGCGGACAGCGCACGCGGACCAATGCGCGTACGCGCAAGGGTCCTCGCAAGGCAGTTGCAGGCAAAAAGTGATAGGAACCGATAATGGCTAAGACCGCTGCAAAGGTTCGCAAGAAAGTCAAAAAGAATGTGGCTGAAGGTATCGCCCACATTCATGCGAGCTTCAACAACACGATCATCACCATCACCGACCGCCAGGGCAATGCCTTGTCGTGGGCGACTTCCGGTGGTGCCGGCTTCAAGGGCTCGCGCAAGAGCACCCCTTTCGCTGCCCAGGTGGCTGCTGAAGCGGCCGGCAAGGCGGCGCAGGAATGCGGCATCAAGAATCTTGAAGTCCGCATCAAGGGCCCGGGTCCTGGTCGTGAGTCCTCGGTGCGCGCGCTCAATGCGCTCGGCATCAAGGTGTCGACGATCACCGACATCACGCCGATTCCCCATAACGGCTGCCGTCCGCCCAAGAAGCGTCGTATCTGACAAGGAGTTTTGAAGTGGCTCGTAATCTCGATCCCAAGTGCCGTCAGTGCCGTCGCGAAGGCGAAAAGCTGTTTCTGAAGGCTGAAAAGTGTTTCACCGACAAGTGCGCCATTGAGCGCCGTGCCTATGCCCCTGGCCAGCACGGTCAGCGCTCGGGTCAGCGTCTGTCGGGTTATGGCGTTCAGCTGCGTGAAAAGCAGAAGATCCGCCGCATGTTCGGCGTGCTCGAGCGCCAGTTCCGCAAGGTGTATTTCGAAGCCGACCGTCGTCGCGGCCAGACCGGTGAAAACCTGCTGCAGCTGCTCGAAGGCCGTCTCGATTCGGTTGCCTATCGCATGGGCTTTGGCGGTTCGCGTGCCGAAGCTCGCCAGGTGGTTCGCCACAATGGTGTGCTGGTCAACGGCAAGCGCGTCAATATTCCTTCCTATGTCGTGCGTCCGGGTGACGTGGTCGAGCTCACCGAGCGCGCCCGTGGCCAGCTCCGCGTCAAGGCTGCGCTCGAAGCTGCTGCTTCGCGTGGCTTCCCGGAGTGGATCGATGTCGACACCCAGGCAGGCAAGGGTGTGTTCAAGGCTTACCCGCTGCGTGCCGAATTGTCGCCGACAATCAATGAAGGTCTGGTGGTCGAACTCTACTCGCGCTGACCGTGAGTGATTTGTCCATCAGTGCTAAGGGAATGCCGATGCAAAGCAATGTACTGTTGAAACCTCGCATCATCGACGTCCAGAACACTTCGCCGGTTCAGGCGCGGGTGCTCATGGAGCCGTTCGAGCGTGGTTTCGGCCATACGCTGGGGAATGCGCTGCGTCGTATTCTCCTGTCTTCTCTGCCGGGTCACGCAGTCACCGAAGTTGCCATCGAAGGTGTGCTCCACGAGTACTCGACCTTGGATGGTGTGCGTGAGGACATCGTCGACCTGCTGCTCAACCTGAAAGGTGTGGTCTTCAAGCTGCACAATCGCGATTCCGCGACCCTGCGGCTGACCGCGTCGGGCCAGGGCGTGGTGCGTGCCGGTGATATCGAACTCAGCCATGATGTCGAGATCATCAATCCGGATCACGTGATTGCTCACCTGACGCCGGGTGGCAAGATCGAGATGGAGATCAAGGTTGAGGAAGGCCGCGGCTATGTGCCGGGCAATGTCCGTCCGCTGGATGGCGAAAGCAAGACCATCGGCAACATCGTGCTCGATGCGTCCTTTGGTCCGGTGCGTCGGGTGAGCTACCAGGTTGAAAGTGCTCGCGTCGAACAGCGTACCGACCTGGATCGCCTGGTGATCGACATCGAGACCAATGGCTCGATCGACCCGGAACAGGCCATCCGCCAGGCTGCCCGTCTGCTGATGGATCAGCTGTCGGTGTTCGCCGAGCTGGAAGGTACGCCGGTGTCGGCACCGGTCGAGAAGCCTGCGGCTTTCGATCCGATGCTGTTGCGTCCGGTCGATGACCTCGAACTCACCGTGCGTTCGGCCAACTGCCTCAAGGCAGAGAATATTTACTACATCGGTGACCTGATCCAGCGCACCGAAACCGAGCTGCTGAAGACCCCGAATCTGGGCCGCAAGTCGCTTAACGAGATCAAGGAAGTGCTTGCTTCGCGCGGGCTGACCCTTGGAATGAAACTGGAAAACTGGCCACCGGCCGGGCTTGAAAAGCTCGGTTGATCGGCGAGGCAAGTGAGGAATTGAGATGCGTCACCGTCATGGTCTTCGCAAGTTGAATCGTACCAGCAGCCACCGTCTGGCCATGTTGCGCAATATGGCCAACTCGCTGCTCAATCATGAAGTCATCAAGACGACCCTGCCCAAGGCCAAAGAGCTGCGTCGCGTGGTCGAGCCGATGATCACCCTTGGCAAGAAGCCGAGCGTGGCCAACCGCCGCCTCGCTTTTGATCGTCTGCGCGATCGTGACATGGTGGTCAAGCTGTTTGATGAACTGGGTCCGCGCTTCGCCAACCGCAATGGCGGATACCTGCGTATCCTCAAGTGCGGCTTCCGCGACGGCGACAATGCGCCGATGGCTTTTGTCGAACTGCTGGATCGTCCCGAAGTGGCCGACGAGACCGCAGATGCGGCAGATGAAGCCGCCTGAGCGTTTCAGCTTGAAAAAAACCGGGCCTGGCCCGGTTTTTTTTGCCTGTAGCAAAGAGAGCAGCCATGGCACTTTGTCTGATTAGCGGTGGCGCGGGCTATATCGGCTCGCATACCTGTGTTTCCCTGCTTGAAGCCGGACACGAGCTGGTGGTCGTCGACGACCTGAGCAATTCGAGTCCGCTGGCGCTGACTCGCGTCGAACAGATCTGTGGCCGTGCCCTGGCCGCTTTTGTCGAAGGTGATCTGCGTGATCAGGCTTTGCTGGCACGCCTGTTCGCCGAATATCGCTTTGACTGTGTGGTGCACTTTGCCGCCGCCAAGGCGGTCGGCGAATCCGTTGCCCGGCCCTTGCACTACTACGACAACAACCTGATCAGCTTGTTGCGCCTGCTTGAAGCGATGCAGGCCAGTGCTTGCCGCAAGCTGGTGTTCAGCTCGTCGGCAACCGTCTATGGTGATCCGGCAACAGTGCCGATCACCGAATCGTTTCCGCTCAGTGCGAGCAATCCCTACGGCTGGACCAAGCTGATGGGTGAGCAGATCCTGCGTGATCTGGCCGCTTCCGACCCCAGCTGGCATGTTGTTCTGCTGCGCTATTTCAATCCGGTCGGCGCCCATGTCAGTGGTCTGATCGGCGAAGATCCCCGGGGTATCCCCAACAACCTGCTGCCCTACATCGCCCAGGTGGCAGTCGGCCGGCTGGCGGAGCTGAGCGTGTACGGTGGCGACTATCCCACCTCCGACGGTACCGGCGTGCGGGATTACATCCACGTCGATGATCTTGCCCGGGGTCATCTGCATGCAGTCGATCGCATCGATACTCTGCAAGGGGCGCAGACCTTCAATCTGGGCACCGGACGTGGCTACAGTGTGCTCGAGGTGGTGGAGGCGTTTGCACAGGCCAGCGGGCGGGCGATCCCGTACCGCATCATCGACCGCCGTCCCGGCGATGTGGCCAGCTGCTGGGCCGATCCCACACTCGCCGCCGCAGTGCTTGACTGGCGTGCCGAGCATGGCTTGGCCAGGATGTGCACCGACGCCTGGCGCTGGCAAAGCCGGAATCCGTTCGGCTACGGCAGCTAAATGTAGGGGCGACCCTTGTGGTCGCCCTGTCTGTCGTACCGAAAAATGCCCGGCACTTCTGTTCGCCGAAACCCGCTTATTTTCCTTTCTTCGCGCTCGAGTCTTTCAGCGTCACGCTGCGGTTGAACACCGGTGCCCCCGGGCGTGAATCAAGCCGGTCGGCGACGAAATAGCCATGACGTTCGAACTGGAAGCTGGTCTCAGCGCTGGCCTGCTGCAGTGCCGGCTCGAGACAGGCCTTGATGGTGCGCTTGCTGTCGGGGTTGATGTCGTCGAGGAAGTTGCGTTCGACCTCCGGCCCATCGCCTTCACGGCGCTGGCCGGGGTGGGGATGGGCGAACAGGCGGTCGTAGAGGCGGACTTCGCATTCGTAGGCATGGGCGACCGATACCCAGTGCAGATTGCCCTTGACCTTGTAGTTGTCTGCGCCGGGGGTGCCGGATTTTGAATCCGGCAGGTACTCGGCCAGCACGGCAGTGATGTTGCCGTCGGCGTCTTTTTCGCAGCCGGTGCACTTCACCACATAGCCGTAGCGCAGTCGCGCCATATTGCCCGGGTAGAGGCGGTGAAAGCCTTTCACCGGGGTTTCCATGAAGTCTTCGCGCTCGATCCACAGTTCGCCGCTGAACGGCATGTCGCGCTTGCCCAGTTCAGGCTTGAGCGGATGATTGGGCGCCTGGCACAGTTCGGACTGGCCGGCAGGGTAGTTGGTGAGGATCAGCTTGAGCGGATCGAGCACCGCCACGCGACGTTCGGCCGCTTCGTTGAGATCTTCGCGCATGCACTCTTCCAGCACGCTCATGTCGATCCACGAGTCGGCTTTCGATACCCCGATGCGTTCGGCAAAACGGCGCATGCCAGCGGCAGTGAAGCCCCGGCGACGGGCGCCGGCGAGGGTCGGCAGGCGCGGATCGTCCCAGCCATCGACATGCGCTTCATTGACCAGCTGGATCAGTCGGCGCTTGGAGAGCACGACATAGGTCAGATTGAGGCGGGCGAACTCGATCTGCTGCGGCAGCGGCCGGCTGAAATGGCCGGTATCGGCCAGCGCTTCGAGCAGCCACTCATAAAAGGGGCGCTGATCTTCGAATTCCAGTGTGCACACCGAGTGGGTGATGTGCTCGATGGCATCCTCGATCGGATGGGCAAAGGTGTACATCGGATAAATGCACCACGCATCGCCACTGCGGTGGTGGGTGGCGTGGCGGATGCGGTAGATCGCCGGGTCGCGCAGGTTGATGTTGGGGCTCGCCATGTCGATCTTGGCCCGCAGCACATGGCTGCCTTCGGCGAATTCGCCGGCGCGCATGCGCGCGAACAGCTCGAGGTTTTCCGCCACGCTGCGCTCGCGCCAGGGGCTGTTGCGGCCGGCTTCAGTGAGCGTGCCGCGATTGGCGCGCATTTCCTCCGCGCTTTGCGAATCGACATAGGCTTTGCCGGCTTCGATCAGGCTGAGCGCACAGGCGTGCATGGTGTCGAAATAGTCGGAAGCGAAGTAGAGATGTTCACCCCAGTCGAAACCCAGCCAGCGCACGGCTTCGATGATCGCGTCGACGTATTCCTGCTCTTCCTTTTCCGGGTTGGTGTCATCGAAGCGCAGGTGGCAGACACCGCCGTAACTTGCCGCAAGACCGAAATTGAGGCAGATCGACTTGGCATGACCGAAGTGCAGATAACCGTTGGGCTCTGGCGGGAAACGGGTCTCGACCCGGCCGCCCCATTTGCCGCTGCGATTGTCCTCGTCGACGATGTTGCGGATGAAGTTGTTCGGGAGGGTGGGCGCGTCAGGGACGCTGGAGTGCTTGTTGTCGGTGGCGTGCATGGCTGAGGGTCGGGGTGAAGACTCGAGTGGGACGCGGCGCGAGGCGGGAGTTTGCGCTCGGGCGCGAAACTGTTGCAGACTGGGGATTGTACCTGATCCGTGCCCGGGCACCGGAGGGCCGGCCAGCGCCGGCTTTCAGCCCGGAGCGGGAGATTTGATCAAGGAGTCCGGATGCCTGCCGAGGATGTTGAAGTGATGCTGGGCTGGTCAACCCAGCATCCCGTGCTTTACCCCCTTGTTGCCCTCATTGCCCTTGCCCTGCTGGCCTGGGGCGCCAGCTGGCTGACCCGCCATGTGCTGCTCAATGCGCTGCGTCGGGTGCTGGCGATGCTGCACCTCGAGCATGACCCGGCGGTGCGCTCCTTGCCGGTGGCTTCGCGTCTGTCCAGTGTGGTGCCGGCGATCGTGCTCATTCTCGGGGCCGATCAGGTGCCGGGCCTGCCGACGGTGCTGGTGCAGGTGATCGACAATGTCAGTGTCGCTTTCATCATCTTCACGGTGGCGATGGCCTTGGCGGCGGCGCTGAATGTGATCAACCTGCTCTACCAGCGCCGGCCGCAGGCGCGGCAGTTGCCGATCAAGGGCTATCTCGAAGTGCTCAAGATCGTCATCTACGTGATTGCGGTGATCCTGATGGTGGCGAGCCTGATCGACCGCTCGCCGCTGATCCTGCTTTCCGGTCTCGGCGCGATGGCGGCGGTGCTGATGCTGATCTTTCAGGACACGCTGCTGTCGCTGGTGGCCAGTGTGCAGCTGAGTTCAAACGACATGATCCGGGTCGGCGACTGGGTTGAAGTCGCGTCGATGGGGGTGGATGGCGAAGTGATCGACATCGCGCTGCACACGGTGAAAGTGCAGAATTTCGACAAGACCATCTCCACCGTGCCGACCCGCAAGCTGATCGCCGACAGTTTCCGCAACTGGCGCGGCATGCGCGAATCCGGCGGGCGGCGGATCAAGCGCAGTATCTATCTCGACCAGAACAGCATCCATTTCCTTTCCGACGAAGAGCGCCAGCGGCTGGATCGTTTTGCCCTGCTCGACGGTTATCTGCCGGCCAAGGAAGCGGAGCTGGAAGAATGGAATCGCAGTCTGCCACGTGGCGAGCGCGACATCGTCAACCGTCGCCGGGTGACCAATATCGGCACTTTCCGTGCTTACGCCGAACGTTATCTGCGCCATCATCCGGGCGTCCATCCGGAGATGACGCTGATGGTTCGTCAGCTTGCGCCCGGCGCCGATGGCTTGCCGCTGGAGCTGTACTGTTTCACCAATACCGTGATCTGGACCGGCTACGAAGGCATCCAGTCGGACATCTTCGACCATCTGCTCGCCATCCTGCCGGAATTCGGCTTGCGGGTGTTCCAGCATCCGGGCGGCGCAGATATCCGCCAATGGGCGGAAGGCGGGGCGTTGGTGATCGGCGGCAATGTCGCATGAGCACGGCACTGAACATGATTCATTTCAGCCAGCTGCTCGCCGTTGCCGCCGGCGGTGCGGCCGGAGCCAGTCTGCGCTGGCTGCTTGGGCTGTGGCTCAATCCGCTGTCCGCTGCCCTGCCGCTGGGTACCCTGGTGGCCAATCTTGGCGGCGGGCTGCTGATGGGGATCAGCCTGGCCCTGATCGAAGCGATGCCGGCCCTGTCGCCGACTCTCAAGCTGCTGCTCACTACCGGTTTTCTCGGCGGCCTGACCACGTTTTCGACCTTTTCGGCCGAAGGCCTGCAATTGCTGCAGCGCGGTGCGATCGGCTGGTTTGGTGTGCACCTGCTGCTTCATCTTGGCGGGGCGCTGTTTGCCACCTGGCTCGGCCATGCCCTGGTGAGCAGCTTCCGCGGCTGAGGTGACCGAGCGCGCCTGACGGAGGATAATCAGCGCTTGTCCTGTTTTTTCGACCCTGTTTTTTGACCTGTGCGGGAGCGTATCTGATGAAAAAGTCGATTCTTGGCCTGAGTGTGTTTGCCCTGGCTGTCAGCGGCCTCGGTGGCTGTGCGATGAGCGAAACCCAGCGTGACACCGGCATCGGTGCCGGGATTGGTGCAGTGGCCGGCGCAGTGGTCGGGCGTGCCACCGCTGGTGGCAACAAGAGCAAGAGCACCGCCACCGGTGCCGCAGTCGGCGCCGCGATTGGTGCGGCGGGCGGCTATCTGTGGTCGCAGAACATGCAGCAGCAGAAGGCTGAAATGGAGCAGGCGACCGCCGGCACCGGCATCGGCGTCAGCCAGACTGCCGACAATCAGCTCAAGGTCGACATTCCCAGCGATGTCTCCTTCGACAGCGGTCGCTACGACATCAAGCCCAATCTGCGGCCGGTGCTCGACCGTCTGGCCGGTGGCCTCAACCAGTATCCGGTCACTACGGTGACCATCATCGGTCACACCGACAGCAGCGGTAACGATGCGATCAACAATCCGCTGTCGGTCAATCGCGCCGCAGCAGTGCGTGACTACCTCGAAGCACGTGGCGTGTCGCCGTCGCGCATCAGCATCGACGGCCGTGGCTCGCGCCAGCCGATTGCCGACAATGCCAGCGCCAGCGGACGGGCGATGAACCGCCGCGTCGAAATTTTCGTCGGCGAGCAGGCGAGCTGAGCGGCTCCGGCTGAGCGGCTCCAGCTCAGCGCGCCGGCGGTAGCGGCGCAAGCAGGGCGGCGATGTCGTCTTCGCCAAACTTGGCCAGCGCGTTGCTGTCTTCGGACAGCACGCCGGCGGCCAGCGCCGCCTTGCGTTCCTGCAGGGCGAGAATGCGCTCCTCGATGCTGCCGGCGCAGATCAGCTTGAAGACGAATACCGGCTTGTCCTGGCCGATGCGGTGCGCGCGGTCGGTGGCCTGGTTTTCGGCAGCCGGATTCCACCATGGATCGAAGTGGATCACGGTATCGGCGGCAGTCAGGTTGAGGCCGACGCCGCCGGCCTTGAGGCTGATCAGGAACACCGGCACCCGCCCTTGCTGGAAATCTTCCACCGGAATGCGGCGATCGCGCGTTTCGCCGGTGAGCGCTACCCAGCCGATCTTCGCCTTGTCGAGCGCGCCGGCAATCAGGCTGAGCATGGTGGTGAATTGTGAAAACACCAGAATGCGCCGCCCCTCGTCGATCAGTTCGGGCAGCATCTCCATCAGCAGGTCGAGCTTGGCGTGTTCCTTCACCTTGGCCGCCGCGCTGGTTTTCAGCAGGCGCGGATCGCAGCACACCTGACGCAGCTTGAGCAAGGCGTCGAGGATGACGATCTGGCTGCGGGCAAAGCCTTTGCCGGCAATTTCCTTGCGCACTTTCTCGTCCATCGCGGCGCGCACGGTCTCGTACAGATCGCGCTGACCGCCTTCGAGGTTGATGTTGCGCACGATCACCGTCTTGGGTGGCAGCTCGGTGGCGACATCTTCCTTGCGCCGGCGCAGGATGAAAGGCTTCAGCCGCGCGGCGAGCAGGGCGCGGCGGTCTTCATCGCCATGCTTTTCGATCGGCGTGCGCCAGGTGGTGGTGAACTGCTTCTGGGTGCCGAGAAAGCCAGGCAGCAGGAAATCGAACTGGGCCCACAATTCGCCAAGATGGTTTTCCAGTGGCGTGCCGGTGAGCGCCAGCCGATGATCGGCGCGCAGCTGACGAATCACCTGTGCCGCCTTGCTGGTGACGTTTTTCACCGTCTGCGCTTCATCGAGAATCAGCAGGCTCCACTGGCGGGCGCCAAGCTGTTCGGCATCGCGCCACAGCAGCGGATAAGTGCTGAGGCAGACATCGATGTCGCGGTCGGCAGCGGCGAGCTCATCAAAACGTGCCTGACGGTCGGCACCGTGCAGGCTGAGCACTTTCAGCTGCGGAGCAAAGCGTTCTGCTTCCGCCTGCCAGTTGAACACCAGTGAAGTTGGCAGGACCACCAGTGCCGGCTGCTGGAGGCGGCCGGCGAGCTTTTCGGTGAGCAGATGGGCGAGCGTCTGCGCGGTCTTGCCCAGCCCCATGTCGTCGGCGAGGATGCCGGCCAGCTGGTGGCGAACCAGGTGCTGCAGCCAGGCGAGGCCTTCAAGCTGGTAAGGGCGCAGTTCGGCGGCGAAACCGGCCGGGGTGCTTACCGCCGCGATGCTGCCCACCTCACGCAGGCGACGGGCAAAGGCGGCGACTTCTGCCTGGCCGCGACCGGGCAGTTCAAGGTCTGCCAGACGCGGGCTGTCGAAGGGTGACAGCTTCCATTCACCATCGGGGCGGTCGAACAGATCGACCAGGGTGGCAACCAGCGGCTTGAGGCGCGCCGCGCGAATGCGCAGCCGGCCCAGCTCGGCACCGCCATCAAGGACGATGTTTTCCTCGTCGGCAATCGAGCGCAGATCGCCGCCCAGCCAGCGTGGATCACGGGCGAACAGCTCGCCGAGCAAAGGCGCGAGCGGGACGGTGCGCTGTTCGATTTCGACCCCGGGGCTGAGCGACAGCCAGCCCTGCTCGTCCTGGTCAACGTCGAGCAGCAGCTGGTCGATGTCGGTGGCGTGGTGACGGAAATCGTCGGCAAAGCTGATCTCCCAGCCTTCAGCGCGCAACTGAGGCAGGGTTTCGGCCATGAACTGCGGCCAGGCCTGTTCGCTCGCCAGTCCCCAGGGTTCTTCATCCAGTTCGCCGCCGAGCACCTTGCCAGCCGGGATCGGCTTCAGACCACATCGCTGCAGGCGCTTGAGCAAAGCCTGTTCGGCCTGTGAGTCGCGTTCAATGCGTGCCGCGCGACCATCGGCAAGACGGTGGATGCGGCGGGAATCGCCCGGCAGGATGCTGAGCGGGCCATAACGGAAACCGGGGGTGGCGAAGTCCAGCTCCCAGGTGCCGTAGGGGGCGTAGTCGCGGTAATTGACCAGATGAACCGGGGTGGTGGCGATGCTGAGCAGCGGTGTCGGTGATCCGTCAATCAGTTCGGGGGCGTCGGCGCCCGACCACGGCAGGGGTAATTCGGGGGCGTATTCGGCGAGCGCATCCGCCACAAGGCCGCTTTCCTCCTCGCTGAGGGCGGGCAGCCACAGCAGGCGTTGCACCAGTCCGCCGGGTGTTTGCAGGCTGATCCGGCCGCTTTCGCCGCTGCTGCGGTCGAGGTAGTACAGGGGATCGGTGGCGAGGATGACGTCGGCGGCGGGTTCGGTGAGCACACTGGCCAGATGCTGGCCTTGTTCGGTGAGCTGCCAGCAGGCTCGGCCCGGGCGTTCGGCGCCCGGGTGCAGGGCAGGCGAGAACAGATCGAGGTAGTGGCAGCGACCGCTGGCGATCAGCCGTTCGAGCAGTTCGCTTTCGTGGCGACCGTGCAGGCTGAAGCGCTCATCCGAATCGCGCTGGGCCCACAGCAGGCGCAGGATGGCGAGATCGATGTCGTCGACGAAGCTGGGCGGTGTCAGCAGGGCGCGCTCGATATTGGTCCAGCTTTCGGCCTGACGGACGTCGCCTGCACGGCCGATCCTGGCCTTGAAGCAGACGAGCTCGTGGTGGCTGCGCTGATTGTGCGCGGGCCGCAGGCAGTAGCGCAGGGCGTGGCTGGGACGGTTGGGACGGTTGGATGAGCGAGTGGTGGCGTTGGCCTCCGCCTGTTGGCGCAGGCTGCGCAGCGCTTCGACCCAGGCCCTTACCTGGGGGCGTGGGCCGTCGTGCCGGTCGCGTTCCTTCAGCCAGCGCAGCAGGGTGGCGGCGATATGCTTGCAGCGGTAGCCGACCGGACAGCTGCAGTGCGCCCTGAGCCTGCTCTGCGCGGGATCCTGGTCGCTGGCCAGGATGAGCACCAGGTAGGACGTGCGGCGGTTGCCCTTGACGCTGGCGCTCAGATGACGTTCATCGCTTGACAGCTGCAGCTCACTGACCCGCTCAAGGTACGCGACGCCCTTGGCAATTTCAGCGCTGCCCAGCCAGTCGAGCAGGTTGGCCTGGGTGATGAGGTGGAAAAAGGACGAGGACATGAGAAGGCAGCGGAAACAGGTGATGGCACAAACAAAGGCGGAAGATTCTACGCCAGCTTGTCCCCGGCTGCGATCAGCGGCGCCGGAATGCCTCCGCGAATTGCTGGCGGTGAATAGCCCCGCTGCCAGCGTGGATGAGTCCGCTGGTGCGCTCCGGTATCATGGGCGCTTGTGAATCAGTCTGCAGCTTGATGAGGAGTCATGATGAGCATTGCTGAACAGGACGTGAATGAAGTGCTGAAGTCGGTGATCGATCCCAACACCGGCAAGGATTTTGTCAGCGGGCGCAGCATTCGCAAGCTGGAGTTGAAAGGCAGCGCGCTGCATCTTGATGTCGAGCTCGGCTATCCGGCGCTCAGTCAGCACGACATCATCCGCGAGCAGCTTGCCAGCGCGCTCAAGGCGGCACTGCCTGCCCTCACCGACATCGACATCCGGGTCAACAGCAAGGTGGTCGCCCATGCCGTGCAGCACGGGGTGAAGCTGCTGCCTGGCGTGCGCAACATCATTGCGGTCGCTTCCGGCAAGGGCGGAGTCGGCAAAAGCACCACCACGGTCAACCTGGCGCTCGCGCTGGCTGCCGAAGGCGCGCGCGTCGGCATTCTCGACGCTGACATCTACGGCCCTTCGCAGCCGCAGATGCTCGGCATCGGCAGTGAGCGGCCGCTGTCCGAAGACGGCAAGAGCATGATTCCGCCGCGCGGCCACGGCCTGCAGGCGATGTCGATCGGCTTTCTGGTCGATCAGGAAACGCCGATGGTGTGGCGCGGGCCGATGGCCACCCAGGCGCTCAATCAGCTGCTGCGTGACACCCAGTGGGATGATCTCGACTACCTGCTCATCGACATGCCGCCGGGCACCGGCGACATCCAGCTCACCCTGTCGCAAAGCGTGCCGGTGACCGGGGCGGTGATCGTCACCACGCCGCAGGACATCGCCCTGCTCGATGCGCGCAAGGGGTTGAAGATGTTCGAAAAGGTCGGGGTGCCGATTCTCGGTCTGGTCGAAAACATGAGCATCCACATCTGCTCGAACTGCGGCCACGCCGAGCACATCTTTGGTCAGGGCGGTGGTGAGCGCATGTGCACCGACTACAACATCCCCTTCCTCGGTGCCTTGCCGCTCGACATGCAGATCCGCGCCGAAGCCGACAGCGGTACGCCGACCGTGGTCGCCGATCCGGATGGTCAGGTGGCGGCGATCTACAAGCAGATTGCGCGCAAGGTCGCCGTGCGGGTGGCGGAAAAAGCACGCGACATGACGCACAAGTTCCCCAATATCGTCGTCAAGCACGGCTGAATGTCCTGCATGCCGGCGGCGTTCCGTTCTGCGGAACCAGCCGGCGCTTCAGCTTTTCTCTCCGAGTGCCGATAGTGCCTGCGTTGGTGCTGCGCGAGCGGTGCTGCGAGCACGGCGGCGCCTGAATCCGCAGTGCTTGGCCCGCAGTGCTTGAGTCCGGTCCGCCAACGTGGGATAAACATCGCTGGTGGGGAGAGGAGGCAGCGAAATGGAAGGCTTCTGGCGGCTGTACGAAACGGTCGAGCGCAGGTTCTGGAATTCGCTGGGCAAGAAACTGTTCAGCATCCTGCTGCTCTTTGGCTTCAATCTGGCGTATCTGCTGGTCCAGCGCTGGCAGATCGGCAGCCTGCAGGCGCGGCTGGCCGAGTCCGGTGCCGCTCCGGCGCAGCTTGAGGCCGGTCTCGCAGTGCTGGCCAGTGGCGAGCAGCTGATGTGGCTGTTGAGCGTGCTTGCCCTGCTGTGCATGCTCGCCCAGCTGAGCTATCTGCGTCACCTGCTGGTGCGGCCGATTCGCACCATGATCGGCATCTTCAACGAGATCGGCCGTGGCGAAGCGGATTTCTCGCGCTCCCTGCCATTGCAGACCCACGATGAATTCCGTGAGCTGGCGGCGAGCTACAACGGTTTTGCCGCCAAGATGCGCCACATCATCGGCGAAGTCCGCAACGCCAGTGTCAACATCGGCCGCCATGCGGTGCTGGTCAAGGATCGTGTCGAAGCGGCTGCCGGCCATGCCCGGGAGCAAAACGGGATGACGCATGCGGTGTCCGAAGCCAGCGGCGTGTCGACCCGTTCGATTGGCGAAGTCTCGCTCAGTGCGCGGGAGATCGCCACCTCGACTGCGGGCAATCTGTCGATTGCCCGCGTCTCGCTGGCCGAGATGGAAGACATCGTGCACAAGATCAATGCGGTCAGCACCAGGGTGGAAAGCTTCCAGCGTACGGTCACCGATCTTTCCGATCGCTCGGAAAGCGTGCGCCAGATCGCCGTCCTGATCCGCGAAATCGCTGATCAGACCAATCTGCTCGCCCTCAATGCGGCGATCGAAGCAGCCCGGGCCGGTGAAGCCGGGCGCGGTTTTGCGGTGGTGGCCGATGAGGTGCGCAAGCTGGCCGAGCGGGTCAACCAGGCGACTGCCGAAATTGCCGGCAATGTAAACGGCATGCTTGGTCTGGTGGCCGACACGATCCGTGAAAACGGCGAAATCAATCGTGACGTGCTGCTCACCCGTGAAGTGGTCGGGCGTTCGGCAACCCAATTCCAGCACATGGTGGGCGAATTCGAGCAAACCGGCGCAATGCTTGAGCGCATCGCCGGCGAAATGAACAGCCTGGCGGCGGTCAACACCGAAGTTCATCTCAAGGTCGAAGCGATCAGCGGTCTGTCCCATGCGGTGTCGGCCGAGATGGATCAGAGCCAGGCCGGTACGCTTGAGCTGGCCCAGGCTGCCGAGCGGGTGCAGGAAGTGGTCTCCCAGTTCAAGACCGGCGAAGGGGTGCTTGATGAAGTGGTCGATCGCACCCGCCGCTTCCGCGACCGGGTTGCCCGGGAACTGGCCGAGATGGCCGCTGCCGGCATCGACGTCTTTTCCCGGCAGTATCAGGCAGTTGTCGGCACCAATCCGCCCAAGTACCGGACCGTCTGGGGGGATGAATTCACGCGCCGCTGTCAGACCCTGCTCGATGAAACGCTCGACAGCACACCGGGTGCGACGTTTGCGGTGGCACTCAATATCGACAGCTATCTTTCCGCGCACAACAGCTGCTTTTCGCGACCGCTGACCGGGGATTACGAGCAGGATCTGGTCGGCAATCGCAGCTGCCGCAAATTCGAGCGCCCGCCCGAGTTGCGTGCCGCGCGCAATACTGCGCCCCTGCTGCTGCAGACTTATCTGCGCGATACCGGCGAGATTCTCTGCGATGTCGCCATGCCCTTGCTGGTTCAGGATCGGCACTGGGGCAACGTGCGCGTCGGCGTGCCGGTGGCGAAACTGCTGACCAGTTGATGAAAACGTGCCGGAAGCGTGACAGGAACATGAGCAGGGCGTGACAGAGCCGCTGTGGAAGGCGGCTGCAGGTGGCGTGTTAGAATGGACGCCTTGTGCGGGAATCCTGGAGTCTTCAGCGGAAGCGCCGTGTCGGCGGTACCGGCAACCAGGTTTCGCAGCCCGTCTTCAAACCCTTGCCCTGAGTGCATCGCTGGGTGCAGCGCCGGGTGAGTCGAACAGTGAGTCGAACAGTGAGTCAAGCCAGTCCTGAACGCATCATCATCGCCACCCGTGAAAGCCGCCTTGCCCTCTGGCAGGCCGAGCACATCAAGGCCAGGCTTGAGCAGCTTTATCCGGCTTGCCAGGTCGAGCTGCTCGGCATGACCACGCGCGGAGACCAGATCCTCGACCGGCCGCTGGCCAAGGTCGGCGGCAAAGGCCTGTTCGTCAAGGAGCTGGAAACGGCCCTGCTCGATGGCCGTGCCGACATTGCCGTCCATTCGATGAAGGATGTGCCGATGCAGATGGAAGCGCCGTTCGCGCTGAGCTGCATCACCGCGCGTGAAGTGCCGCTGGATGCCTTTGTTTCCAATCGCTATGAAAGTCTGGCCGACATGCCCCCCGGGGCGATCGTCGGCACCTCTTCGCTGCGACGAGAATCGCAGATTCATGCCAATTTCCCTTTTCTCGGTGTCAGCAGCCTGCGTGGCAACCTCGACACCCGGCTGCGCAAGCTCGATGAAGGCCAGTACGACGCCATCATCCTCGCTGCAGCGGGGCTGAGCCGGCTGGGAATGGGCGAGCGCATCCGCAGCGTGCTGCCGGCCGAGCTGTCCTTGCCGGCGGTGGGGCAGGGCGCGCTCGGTATCGAATGTCTCGCCGAGCGCAGCGATGTCGCGGCCTGGCTGGCGCCGCTGGCGGATGCCGAAACCACTGCCTGCGTGCTGGCTGAACGCGCCGTTGCCCGCGCGCTTGCCGGCAGCTGTGAAGTGCCGCTTGGTGCCTATGCGCTGATCGAAAACGGTCAGCTGTGGCTGCGCGGCTTTGTCGCCCGTCCGGATGGCAGCGAGATTGTCCGCGCCGAACGCAGCGGCTCGCCGGCGGAGGCGGAAACGCTCGGTCTGGCGCTGGCCGAGGATTTGCGCGCCCAGGGGGCGGAGGCCATCCTTGCCGAGCTGGGCTGAACGAAACCAAGGAGGGACGGAGTGAGCGCAGACAGACCGCATGCCGAACCCCGGCCGCCGGCAGGCGGCGGTCCGGCACTGGCCGGGCGGGTGTTTGCCGTCACCCGGCCACAAGCCCAGGCGGACAGTCTGTGTGCCCGCATCGAAGCCGAAGGTGGCCAGGCGCTGCGCTTTCCCCTGCTGGCGATTGATCCGCCGGCTTCGACTGCCGAGCTGGATGACGTTCTGCCCCGGCTGGAAACCTTCGATCTCGCATTCTTCGTCAGCCCGAACGCGATTGCCCACGCCCTGGGCTACCTCCTGCCCCGTTGCACCTGGCCGCCAGGCCTCGCGGTGGCCACGGTGGGCAAAGGCAGCGAGCGGGTGCTGCGCAGCCACGGTTTTGCGACGGTGATCGCTCCCGCCGAAGGTTTTGACAGCGAGGCGGTGCTGGCGCTCGACGAATTTTCCGCCGCCGCCATCGCCGGCCGGCGAGTGCTGATCTTCCGCGGCGATGGCGGGCGCAACCTGCTCGCCGATACCTTGCGTGCCCGCGGAGCTGAGGTCGAATTCGTCTGCTGCTACCGGCGCAGCTGCCCGCCACTCGATCCTGCCCTGTTGCTGCAGGCCCATGCGCGGCAAGCCCTCGATGGTTTGTTGTTGACCAGCACCGAAGGTGTCGGCAATCTGCTCTCCATCATCGGTACCGCCGGCGTCGAGGCCTTGCGCGAGCTGGCGGTGTTTGTATCCCATCCCCGCATTGGCGCCGCGGCACGGGCTGCGGGCTTTGAGCATCTGGTCCTCACCGAAGCCGGTGATGATGGGCTGATGCAGGCATTGAGACAGCACTTTGGTTAAACTGATGCCCATGAAAGAAGAACTGAGCAAAGAATCGAGTCCTGCCGAACGTCCGGAAGAGGCTGTGGAGACTGTGCAGACCACACCGGACAGCAGCCCGGTCGACCAGGGCGGGGAGAGCAGTCAGGAGAGCTTGTCTGCTGCGCCTGGTAATCCGGCCGCTGACGAGGCCCGGGCTGGCGCTGCGGCCGTGCCGCCTGCCGCGAGCACTCCGGTTACGGCAACCGCTCCGTCGCCTGCACGTCAGACCGTCGGCTGGTGGGCGCTGCTGATTGCGCTGGCAGCCAGCGGGCTGGCCGGCTGGTCGGCCTGGCAGGCGCGTGACACCCACGGTCAGGCGGACGAGTTGAAGGAAACCCTCGCCCGGCGGCTGGCCAGCAGCGAAAGCCTCGGCAATGAGGCGCGCACCATCGCCCGCCAGCAACAGGAAGTGATCGCCCAGCTGCAAGGCAAGCTGGGCGCGCTGGAAGCCAAGCTCGAGAGCACTGAAGGTCAGGCGAGCACGCTGGAAAACATGTACCAGGAGTTTTCCCGTTCGCGTGACAGCCGCGTGGCGGCTGAGGTTCAGCAGGCCGTCACCCTCGCTGCCCAGCAGCTGCAACTGGCCGGCAATGTCGAAGCGGCGCTGGTGGCGCTCAATCAGGCCGATTCGCGCCTCGCGGCCCATGACCGCGGCCAGTATGCCCCGCTGCGCCGCGCCTTGGCGCGCGACATCGAAAGCCTGCGCCTGTTGCAGGTGCTTGATGTCCCCGGACTGGGTCTGCGTCTCGAACGCCTGCTCGAGCGGGTCGAGCAACTGCCGCTGTCGTTCGAGACCGAACTGGCTGCCACCCGTCGCGAGCAGGCCGCTGCTGCCGCTGCGCCGCAAGCAGCCGGCACCCGCTGGTACGACCAGGCACTGGCGATCGCCGACCGCTTCTCCTCCGAACTGTGGGGTGAAGTGAGCAATCTGATCCGCCTCGAACGTCTTGATCAGGTCGATCCGGTGCTGCTGGCACCGGCGCAGAGCACTTTCCTGCGTGAAAATCTCAAGGTCCGTCTGCTCAGCGCCCGTCTGGCCCTGCTCGCCCACGACGGACGCAGCTATGCCGCCGATCTCGATCAGGCCACGCAGATGATCGAACGTTTCTTTGATCGCGACCACGAGCTGGTGCGCGACAGCCTCAATGAGCTCAATGAGCTGAAGGCGGTCAATCTGCGGCGCGAGCTGCCCACCCTGACCGACACTTTTGCCGCCCTGCGCATGATGCAGACGGATGGCGAAGGCGCGGGCGATTCGGGTGTCGTGCCGTCGCCAGCGTCGGCTGACGCTGGCGGACAGCAGTGAGGGCCGGGCGATGCGAGCGCTGATCTGGTTGATTGGAATCTTTGCCGCTGCGGCAGCAGTGGCGATGTTTGCCGCGCAGAATGAAGGTTACGTGCTGCTGGTGGCGCCGCCGTGGCGGTTGCAGCTGTCGCTGAACCTGCTGGTGGTGATCATCGTCGCCGGCTTCGTGCTGACGTATCTCACCGTCCGCCTGTTGCGCCGCACCTTGCAGCTGCCGGGTCAGGTCGCCCGCTGGCGTGAACGTCGCCGGCGCGAACGTGCCGGTCGCGCGCTGACCGACTCGGTGAGCGCGCTGTTCGAAGGCCGCTACCTGCAGTCGCTCAAATGTGCCGAGCGCGCTTACGGTGAAGGGGAAGGCGGTGCGATGGCGGCGCTGGTTGCAGCGCGTGCCTCCCACGCGCTGCAGGATGACGACCGCTACCGTACCTGGCTGGAGCACTCCACCCGCAACAACCGCCAGGCGGAAGTGGCGCGGCTGATGACCGAAGCTGAGCTGGCGATCGAAGCCGGACGCTATCAGGAAGCAGAAGAACGTCTCGCCATCCTGCGTGAAAAAGGTCAACAGCACGTTGCCATGCTGCGTCTTGAAGCGCGTGCGGCTTTTGCGCGTGGTGAATGGGCGAGCTTCATCACCTCCTTGCGCCAGTTGCGCAAGAACCGCGGCATCAGCGAAGAAATGGCTGCCCCGCTGCTGCGCCGTGCCCACGTGCACAGCATGCGTGGTCTTGCCGGCGATGGCGAGGCGCTTGCTGCCTATTGGAAGGAAATCCCGGCTCAGGAGTTGCAGGATCGCGAGCTGATCGAACGCGTGTTGCCGCTGCTGGCAGAAACCGGTCGTGGCGAGCTGGCGCGCAAGCAGGTCGAACGTCTGCTCGACGAAGGCTGGGATTCCGAACTCGCCCGCCAGTATGCCTATTGCGCGGCCGGTGAAGGCGAAGGCAGCGTGCGCGCCTGTCTGCAAAAGGCCGAAGCCTGGCTCAAGCAGCAGCCGCGTGATGCCGGCCTGCTGTTTGCGCTTGGTCAGCTGTGCATCAGCGCCCAGCTGTGGGGCAAGGCGCAAAGCTATCTGGAAGCTTCAGTGCGTTTCCAGCCGACCATCGAAGCGCATCTGGCGCTCGCCCGCCTGCTGGAAAAAGTCGACCGTCCGCAGGAAGCTCAGGCTTGCTATCGGGCTGCGGCCGAGATGGTGGCGAGCAAGGGCGAAGCGGAGCAGGAAACCACGCTGGCGCTGTTGCCGGCCTGAGTCGCGAGGCGCTGCTTGCTGTCGAGCGGTGGCGCCGGGGCCATGCCTCGGCTCAGGCTCAGGCTTGCCAGTGTCCCGATTTGCCACCGAGTTTTTCGCGCAGTGCGATCTGCTCGATCACCATGCCGCGATCGACTGCCTTGCACATGTCGTAAATGGTGAGCAGGGCAATGCTCACGGCGGTGAGCGCTTCCATCTCCACGCCGGTGCGGCCGAAGGTTTCGGCACGGACTTCGCACTCGATCAGCGACTGTTCGGCATCCGGGCGGAATTCGACACCGACCCGGGTGAGCGGAATCGGATGGCAGAGCGGAATCAGCTCGCTGCTCCGTTTCGATGCCTGGATGGCGGCAATGCGGGCAATGCCGAGTACATCCCCTTTGCGGGCGCTGCCGCTGGCGATCTGCGCGAAAGTCGCCGCTTGCATGCGGATGCGGCCGCTGGCGACCGCGACGCGGCGGGTTTCGGCCTTGGCGCCGATATCGACCATGTGCGCCTGGCCGTCGGCATCGAAGTGAGTGAAATCTGAATCGCTCATGGTGGACAGAGGGTGGACAGAGTGAGTGGGTGGAGACCGGGTGGGCAGACACCGGTTCGATCTCTGGTAAATTGGCAGTCTGCAGGGTTGGGCCTGCGACCCGGACAGGTATCATAGCAGCCGATGATGATGAAACGACCGCTTGCCCTTTTTCTCAGCCTGGCGCTGGCCTTGCCGGTGCAGGCCTACAATCTGCCCGATCTTGGCGATGTGGCGGCCAGCGAGCTGTCGCCGGCTGCCGAACGCCGCATCGGCGAGCAGATCATCAACCAGATCCGCTGGCAGGAAGCCACTTATCTCGATGATGCCGAAGTCGAAGAGTATGTGAATGCGCTCGGCCAGCGGCTTGCCACGGCGGCCAACCATGGCCAGCTCAGTTTCGACTTCTTCGTCATCCGCGATGGCACGCTCAACGCCTTTGCGCTGCCGGGTGGCTATATCGGCGTCCACACCGGTCTGTTGCTGGCGGCGGAAAGCGAATCCGAACTCGCCTCGGTGCTGGGCCACGAAATTGCCCACGTCACTCAGCGTCACATCGCCCAGCTGGTCGGCAAGCAGAGCCAGTCGGCGATGCTGATGATGGCTTCGCTGCTGGTCGCGGTGCTCGCGGCGCGCAGCAATTCCGACCTCAGCCAGGCAGCGATCGCTGCCGGTCAGGCCGGCGCCATTCAGAGCCAGCTTGGCTATACGCGCAGTTTCGAACGTGAAGCCGATCGTACCGGACTCGACATCCTCGCCCGAGCCGGCTTTGATGTGCGCGGCATGCCGAGCTTTTTCGAACGTCTGCAGCGGGCAACGCGGATGTACGAGAACAACGCGCCCGCCTATCTGCGCACGCACCCGCTCACCACCGAGCGGATTGCCGATATGGAAAACCGGGTAGCGATGCTGCCGCAACGACAAGTGGCTGATTCGGTGGATTTCAGCTTTGCCCGCGCCAAGCTGCGCGCGAATGCCGGGCTGGCGTCCGATGCGGTGCGCGATTTGCAGGAGCAGCTCAAGCGCACACCTGAGCAGGCCGCTGTCGCTTATGGGCTGGCGCGTGCCCAGCTGCGCGCCGGTCAGCTCGCTGAAGCCGAGACCCAGCTCGCTGCGGTGCGCAGTGCCCAGCCGCCTTCGCCCTGGCTGGACAGCCTGCAAGCTGAAATTCTGCTGGCGCGCAAGCAGCCGGCTGCCGCAGTCGACGTGCTCGAAGCTGCCAGCCGCAATTTTCCCGCTCAGCGCAGCCTGATTTACGCCCTTGCCCAGGCCCGCATCAAGGCCGGGCAGGGCGCGCAGGCGGTGCAGGGCTTGCGTCGTGCGCTTGATGGTCATCAGGCCGATTCGCGGCTGTGGCAACTGCTCGCTCAAGCGTATGCGGCGGATGACAAGCCGGCGGCCCAGCACCGTGCTCAGGCGGAAGTTTATGTCCTGCGCGGCAGCTTGCCGGCGGCCATTGACCAGCTCGATCTTGCCCGTCGTGCCGGTGGGGCGGATTTCTACGAATTGTCGGCGATCGATGCCCGTCAGCGCGAGCTCAAGCAGCGGCTGTTTGAAGAAGTGCGCGAGCGCGACAACTGAGTCAGCTGAGCCGAGCGGAACAGATGCGGCGGCTTTGCTATCATGCGCAGCGGATTGGCTTTGCCGCCCTCGATGAATGTTCAACAAGGATTGTGAGTGACTAAAACCGCGATTGTGACTGGCATCACCGGTCAGGATGGAGCTTATCTGGCCCAGCTGCTGCTGGAAAAAGGTTATCAGGTGTTCGGTACTTTCCGCCGCACCAGCTCGGTCAATTTCTGGCGGATCGAAGAGCTGGGCATCCAGCACCACGAGCGCCTGCAACTGGTCGAATACGACCTCACCGATCTTTCCGCCAGCATCCGCCTGCTGCAGCAGACCGGCGCCGGCGAAGTGTACAACCTCGCCGCGCAGAG
>JAVEVA010000091.1:0-11149 GCA_034005275.1 Thauera sp.
TGTCCTACCGCAAGGATGCACCGGCCAACCTGGTTGGCGGTGCGCCGACCAAGGCCAACGTGTGGCAGACCAACGTCAACACGATGTACAACCTTGGCCGCACGGTCCTGGCGCCGCAAGGCACCTTCCTGGCTGAAATTGCTCACACCGACATCAGCAGCCATGACGCGATCAACGGCAACAAGAAGTTGCTGATGGGCAGCTATGGCACTGCGTTCTCGACCACGCTGTCGCTGGTCTACCCGGGCATCATCGAGAACTGGGAGCTGAGCGTGCCGGTGAGCTACTCGCGTCAGCTGAAGGGCCGTACCGTGCAGGGCAACCTCGGCATGGGTGAAGGCGACCATCGCCTGAGCGTGGGTGCAACGATGACTTATCGCCGCAACCTGCAGATCGGTCTGACCTACATGGGTTACCTGGGCAAGGCCAGCCTGGATCCGGTGAAGAACCGTGCGCTGACCGACCGCGACCAGCTGACCGCGATGGTGAAGTACACCTTCTGATCGCTGTTGCTGCAAGCAAGCAAGCCCGCCGTGCCGAAAAGCCGGCGGGCTTTTTTCATGAATAAACAAACCAGTCATGGAGACAGAACAATGAACAAGCAGGCATTTCCATCCGGTGCGATGCTCATTTTTGGCGGCAGTGGCGGGATCGGCCAGGGGGTGGCGCTCGAGTTTGCCCGTGTCGGTGTGCCGGTGGCGCTCGGCTATCACAGCAAGCAGGCAGTGGCCGAGCGGGTGGCGGGCGAGATCGGCGCGCTGGGCGTCAAGGTGAGCCTGCATCAGGTTGATGTCACCGAACCGGAGCAGGTGCAAGCAGCGTTCGATGCTGCCGTTGCGGCTCATGGTCGCGTTCACACCATCGTCTGGGCAGCAGGGCCGCTGGTCCATCAGCGCTACATCAGCGAAATCGACCACCAGGCCTGGCGGCGTGCGATCGATGTCGAAGTCGTCGGTTTTTTCAATGCGGTGAAGGCGGCGCTGCCGCATTTCCGCGAAGCGGGCGGCGGCTCTTTTGTCACCCTCGGCTCTGGCGGCCATTTCCGCTGGCCGGACCGCGATGGACTGTCGGTGGCGCCGAAAGCCGCCAATGAATCGCTGGTCAAAGGCATTGCGCGCGAAGAAGGGCGGCACAACATCCGCGCCAATTCGATCCTGGTGGGGGTGATCGAAGCCGGCATGTTCCTCGAACTGATGTCGCAGGGTCAGTTCGACCAGCGCTGGATCGACGAAACCTTGCGCAGCCTGGCGCTCAAGCGCTGGGGCAAGGCAGAAGACATCGGCCGTGCTGCAGTCTTCCTGGCGTCGGACCATGCCGGCTATGTCACTGGCCAGCAGCTGAGCGTCACCGGCGGCTTTGATCTGTAAGCCGGCGACGGCAAAAAGCCCGCCCTCTCCTGAAAAGTGCTTCAGCAAGAGAGGGGCGGGGCTTGTCGAACGTCAGACGTGGTAGACGTACTCGCTCACCACCGGTTTGGCCGTCCGCTCGGCAAACACGTCATAGCTCCACGGCCAGCTTGCCGGCACGCCGGTGGCGTCGATGTACCAACTGCTGCACCCGGAGCCGAAGATGGTGTTGCGTGCGGCTTCGATGCGACGCGCATCGTAGTCCTGCAAGGTCTCTTTCTTCAGCTCGATGCTGTTGGCCTTGCCGCTGGTCAGGTCGGCAAGCAGGTGCTCGATATAGCCCCACTGACGTTCGGCGATGTCGATCAGCGAGAAGTTGCCGACCGGGCCGGTCGGGCCGTTGAGCATGAAGAAATTGGGGAAGCCGGCAATGCTGACCCCCAGGTAGGCGGTCGGGGCGCGTGACCACAGTTCGTCGAGCTTGAGTCCGTCGCGGCCGCTGACCTTCATCGGCCGTACGAAGCGGTCAGCATGGTAACCGGTGGCGAGCACCAGAATGTCGACTTCGTGGAAACTGCCGTCGGCCATATGGACGCCATTGCTGACGACGCGATCGATGGCACCGATGGCGATTTCCACATCTGGACGCTGGACTTTTTCGTAGTAATCGGAAGAGTAGATCAGGCGCTTGCAGGCCGCACGGTAAGTGGGACGCAGCTGCTCGCGCAGGATCGGATCGCGCACGCTGTCCTCGAGATGCTGCTTGACGATTGCTTCGATCTCGCGGATTTCCGGCGAGTTCATGTCGGCCACTGCGTCGGTGAAGCGACGCACGGCTGCGATGTAATCCTTGTTGTAGCGGATCTCGTCGATCAGCGCCGGATCGGCACGAAAAGCAGCTTTCTGCTCTTCGCTGTAGGGCATGTTCGGTGTGGGCATGATCCATTGCGGCGAGCGCTGGATATGCACCAGCTTGCTGGCGCGACCGGCGAGGGCGGAGACGATCTGCACGCCGGTCGAGCCACAACCGATGACCGCAATGCGTTTGCCATCGAGCGGGACGGAATGATCCCACTGCGCAGAGTGGAAGCAGGGGCCCTGGAAGGTGTCGAGGCCGTCGATTTCCGGCATGCGCGGATGGTGGAGGACGCCGGTGGCAGCGACCACCACATCGGCCCGGTCGTGGATGCCGGCAGCGGTTTCGATCTGCCAGCGGCCGTCCTGCCATTCGCAGCGCGTGACTTCCTGGCCGTACTGGATGACCTGGTCGAGCTGGTATTGTTCGGCGACCGATTCGAAATAGCGCTGGATTTCCGGGCCGGGAGAAAGGTAGCTGCTCCATTCCGGGTTGGGAGCGAAGGAATAGGTATAGGCGTGAGCGGGAACGTCGCAGGCGAGACCGGGATAGGTGTTCTCGCGCCAGGTGCCGCCGACGCGGTCGGCTTTTTCGTAGACGACGACGTCATGCTTGCCTTCCTGGCGCAGACGGATGGCAGCAAGCATGCCGGCCATGCCGGCGCCGAGGATGGCAATGCGGAGTGATCTGGTACTGGCTGGGCTGGTCATGGTGAGGGCTTGTCTCCGGGTTGTGTAAACGAGTGATGATGTGTGGCTGGGTATCTGAAAGGACTGCGGCAGGATTGTGCTGGCGGGGAGGAAAAGGGTCAGCCGTCGAAGGCATTGCGCAGCTGGAGGGCAGCAAAGGCGAGCGCTTCGGCAGCTGCGTCCAGACTGCCGAGCATGCTGGCGAAGCCGTGAAACTGGCCATTCCAGCGTTGTTGGGTGACGCTGACCCCGGCACGGATCATGGCTTGGGCATAGGCTTCACCTTCATCGCGCAGCGGGTCGACACCGGCGGTGATGACGGTCGCCGGACAGAGCCGAGCCAGATCGGTCTGACGCAGCGGCGAAGCATAAGGATGATTTCCGGCAGCGCCATCCGGCAGGTAGTTGCGCCAGAACCATTGCATCAGCGCGCGATTGAGCACCGGAGCATTGCTCAGTTCGTGCTGGGAGGCCGAGTCGCAGGCGGCGTCGGTCACCGGATAGATGAGCAGCTGATGGCGCAAGCTGATGTTGACATCATCGCGCAGCGCGTGGGCGACGACCGCAGCCAGGGTGGCGCCGGCGCTGTCGCCGGCCACGGCGATTTGCGTTGCATCCCCGCCCAGGCTGGGGGCACGCGCGTGCAGCAGGCGCACCGCAGCAATCGCATCACCGCTTGCGGCTGGAAAGCGGTGCTCGGGCGCGAGACGGTAATCGACCGCGATCACGATCGAACCTGACAGTGCAGCCAACCGGCTGCACAGCGCGGCATGCGTATCAAGACCGCAACTGACGAAGCCGCCACCGTGAAAGAACACGGTGATCGGCATCGGTGTCGGCCCTGTCGGCCGGAAAATGCGAACCGGCAGTGGGCCGCCAGGGCCGGGCAGAACGTCATCTTCAATCGCGGCAAGGCCGTCATCCTCCATCGGCGGCACCGGGAAGGCAGCGATTCCGGCGCGATAGTCGGCGACGCTGAGGGTGGACAAGTCTGGCTGCGGCGCCTGGGCGAGCAGGTCGGCGATGGCCTGAGCTTGGGGATCGAGTTGCATGTCAATTCCTTGCGGTAATGGATGAGCTTGCAGTTCAACCGGGATTGAGGAAAGGCGATATGGCCCTGGTAAGCCCATTATTCACCGGCTGGTTTTGTCGTCATCATCCAAAATGTTTAAGCCTGTCCGTGTCACTTTTCCTGGCGGGTGCGAGCAGGAAAAAACTGTCTCATCCACTGCGGATAGTCTTTTGTGATGATGCAAGGCGGCTGGTTTTCGCCAAAAGTCTGAGGGCGGCGTTTCGCGTGAGGCATGCAGCCCATCGGCAACCCCTTGCCGGCAGCGAGCGCAGCCATGAAGAAGAGAGCCGGGAGCAGGATGATTCGCTGCTGGCGTTTTGATTGCTTGAACAGGCAGGAGACACAATGAACGAACAGGCAGCCGGGATTCTGCGCGGAGGCGTGGCAGTGATTACCGGAGCGGGCTCCGGGATTGGTGAAGGACTGGCGCGGCATGCTGCCGAGTTGGGCATGAAGGTGGTGCTGGCCGATATCGCCACCGACCGTATCGATCAGGTGGCGGCACAGATTCGTGCGGCGGGCGGCGAAGCGCTGGCGGTGACCACTGACGTCAGCGAGCCGGAAGCACTGGAGCAGCTGGCGGCGCGCACGCATGAAAAATATGGTGATGTGCGTTTGCTGATCAACAATGCAGGCATCGAAACTCTGGGCTTTGTCTGGGAGCTGCCGGCGGAGGTCTGGGAGAAAACCCTGCGGATCAATATTCACGGTGCGATCCATGGGGTGCGTGCCTTTGCGCCGCGCATGCTCGCTGCCGGCAAGCCGGCTTTCATTGCCAATACCGCTTCGATCGGCGGCCTGGGCATGATGCCAGTGCAAACCCCGTACATCCTGAGCAAGCATGCGCTGATTTCGTTCAGCGAATGCCTGTATCTGGAAATGCAGGTCAAGCAGGCGCCGATTCAAGTGTCGGCGATCCTGCCAGGGCCGGTAGCGACGCGCATCTTCACCGATTCGGTAACCGGTGAAGATCCGGTCAACAGCCGCCATCGTCAGGCGATGCTGGCGATGCTCGAAGCGCAGGGCATGAGCGGTTATGAAGCCGCGCAGCGCATTCTGCCGCAGATTGCTGCAGGACAATTCTGGGTGTCCACCCATCCCGAAGTTACTGCCCAGTTCGCCCAGCAGCGCGCGGCGCACTTGTCCGCCCTGGCCAATCCGGGTGTCGCGGCGGAAACCCTGCAGGCGCTGGGGATTGGCGGCGCAGCGTGACTGCCGTCCAGATGTTTTTCAAATCAAGGAGACAAGGTGGTGAGTGATCGTTTTACAGGCAAGGTGGCAGTGGTGACCGGTGGCGCACGCGGGCAGGGGGAAGGTATCGCCCGTTTTCTCGCTGCCGAGGGCTGCAAGGTGGTGATTGCCGATGTGCTTGATCAGGAAGGTGAGGCAGTGGCACAGGCGATCGGTGAGGCTGCGCTGTACGTGCACCTCGACGTGTCGGACGAGGCGCAATGGCAGGCAGCAGTGGCCGCCACTGTCGAGCGTTTCGGCCGGCTCGACATCCTGGTCAATAACGCCGGCATTCTGAGCTGGACGCCGATCGAGGAAATGAGCGCCGACGATTACATGAAGGTGATCCGGGTCAATCAGCTCGGCTGCTGGCTGGGGATGAAGTCGGTGTTGCCGGCAATGAAGGCAGCGGGGGGCGGAAGCATCGTCAATACTTCATCGCTCGCCGGCCTGACCGGCTTTGCCGCCACCAGTGCTTATGCGTCGAGCAAGTTTGCCATTCGCGGGATGAGCAAATGTGCCGCGCTGGAATTTGCTCCTTACAAGATCCGGGTGAATTCCATCCATCCGGGGCCGATCAGGACCGCAATGATGGGCTCGCCGGACAGCACGCTCAATGATGCCTACCGCTCATTGCCGATCCCGCGCGCAGGGGAGGTCGAGGAAGTGGCACGCATGGTCGCTTTTCTGGCTTGTGATGATTCCTCCTATACCACCGGCGCCGAATTCGTGCTGGATGGCGGCATGATGGCCGGCTTCGGTGGTCAGGGCTGAATCAGGGACAAATCAGAACGGCAATTGCAGGCCAGGCCAGACGCTGTCGATGGCCTGGCGGAAATTGTCCTGAATGCGGCTGAGTGCCGCTTCATCGTCCGCTTCGAAGCGCAGCACCACTACCGGCGTGGTGTTGGACGGGCGGGCAAGACCGAAGCCGTCGGCGTATTCGATGCGCACACCGTCAATGGTGATGCGTTCGCTGGCGCCGTCGAAGCGGGCTTGCTCTTTCAGGCGTTTGACCAGCTCGAAAGGCTCGCCTTCAGCCATCATGATGTTCAGCTCCGGCGTGCTCATTGCTTGCGGCAGCGCTTTCAGGGTGGCGTTGACGTCGTCACGTGCGGCGAGGATTTCGAGCAGACGGGCGCCGCTGTAGAGGCCGTCGTCAAAGCCGTACCAGCGTTCCTTGAAGAACATGTGACCGCTCATTTCACCGGCAAACGGTGCGCCGCTTTCGCGCAGCTTGGCTTTCACCAGCGCATGGCCAGTGTTCCACATCGTCGGCTTGCCACCGCGGGCACGAATCCAGGGTGCGAGCAGGCGGCTGCACTTGACGTCGTAGATGATTTCGCCGCCGGGCACGCGGCTGAGCACGTCTTCGGCAAACAGCATCAGCTGGCGGTCGGGATAGATGATTTCACCGTCCTTGGTGACTACGCCAAGGCGGTCGCCGTCGCCATCAAACGCCAGCCCCAGTTCGGCGTCGGTGTCGCGCAGGGCGCGGATCAGATCCTGCAGATTTTCCGGTTTGGACGGGTCGGGATGGTGGTTGGGGAAGTGGCCATCGACTTCGCAGAACAGTTCGGTGACTTCGCAACCGAGGCTGAGGAACAGCTCGGCAGCAATCACCCCGGCGACGCCATTGCCGCAATCGATGGCGATCTTGAGCGGCCGGGCGAGACGAATGTCGTCGGTGATGCGCTTGAGATAAGCCGGTTTGACATCGGCCTGTTCGAGCTTGCCGGGGGTGGCGGCATGCACCAGATCGTGGTCGATGATGCGCTGGCGCAAGGCCTGGATCATCTCGCCATGAAGGGTTTCGCCGCCGAGCACCATCTTGAGGCCGTTGTAATCGGGCGGATTGTGACTGCCGGTGACCGAAACACAGGAGTTGCAATCGAGCTCGAAGGCTGCGAAATAAGTCACCGGCGTCGGCACGCAGCCGATGTCGACCACGTCGACGCCAGCAGCGCGGATGCCGTCCGCCAGCGCTGCTGCCAGCGCCGGGCCGGAGAGACGGCCGTCACGACCGATGGCAATGCGCTGCTGCCCACGGGCGAGCGCCTCGGAGCCGAGCGCGTGGCCGATGGCTTGCACGGCAGCGGGGGTGAGGACGGTGTCGACGATGCCGCGAATATCGTAAGCTTTGAAAATCTCGGCGGCGGGAACGGAATGAGGGCTCGTAGTCATGGAAAAAGGCAGCAGCAAAAATCAGGAGAATCGAAAAGACAAGGGCCGGTGCGAAACACCAGCCCTTGGCAGAGAGTGCGCTTGATGCTCAGAGGTGACCCTCAGTGGTGTCCCTCAGTGGTGTCCCTTGGGTGCTTCACCAGTGAACACATAGTGCGCGCTGCAATACGGGCAGGTCGCTTCGCCGGTTTTCAGTACATCGAGAAAAACGCGCGGGTGGCGCGCCCACAGCGGCGCACCCGGTGGCGGGCAGTGCAGCGGCAGATCCTTGGCGGTGACGGCTACCGCCTGGGTCTTGTCGGTGTTTTCAACCATGCTCATCGGTGGACTCCTTGTGGTGAAAGCCGCAGTGTCAGACCTTGGCCAGCCAGTGGCTGTATTCGGCGGCGCGACCATTGACGACGTCGAAGAAGCGGCCCTGGATCTGGGCAGTCACCGGACCACGCTTGCCGCTGCCGATGACGCGGTCGTCGAGTTCGCGGATCGGGGTCACTTCGGCGGCAGTGCCGGTGAAAAAGGCTTCGTCAGCCAGATAGATGTCGTCGCGGGTGAGGCGCTTCGCCTGCACTTCGTAGCCGAACTCACGTGCGATGGTGATCACCGAGTCGCGGGTGATGCCGGTGAGGGCGGAAGCGATTTCCGGTTCGAAGATCTTGCCGTTCTTGATCACGAACAGGTTTTCCCCTGCGCCTTCGGCGACAAAGCCCTGATTGTCGAGCAGCAGCGCTTCGTCGTAGCCCATGCGGGTGACTTCGAGGTTGGCGAGGATCGAGTTGGGGTAGGTGCCGGAAAGCTTGGCGCGCGGCATGGTCGAGTTGACGTGATGGCGGGTGTAGGACGAAGTCTTGACCCGGATGCCTTTTTCCAGTCCGTCCTCGCCCAGGTACGCGCCCCAGGGCCAGGCAGCAATCGCCACGTGCACACTGGCACCAACGGTGGAGATGCCCATCTTTTCCGAGCCATAGAAAGCGATCGGACGCAGGTAGCAGGATTCGAGCTTGTTGGCGCGCACCACTTCCTTCTGTGCTTCCATCAGCTCATCCAGGCTGTAGGGGACGTCCATCATGTAGATCTTGGCTGAATTGAGCAGGCGCTGGGTGTGCTCCTGGAGGCGGAAGATCGCAGTACCGTCGACGGTGTTGTAGGCGCGCACGCCTTCAAAGACGGCGAGACCATAGTGCAGCGAGTGCGTGAGCACGTGCGTGGTCGCCTCGCGCCAGGGAACGAGCTTGCCGTCTTGCCAGATGAAACCGTCGCGATCAGCCATGGACATGATTTGCTTCTCCACCTCAGAAAGTTGCAGCACCGTGCTGCGATGAATTGTGCCTTCAGCTCGTGCGAGCTTAACCCCAAGATTCTAGCGCAAAGCGTGAGCATGCTGCGCGCCGATGTGCGTGCGATGGCGCTGGATGCCTTCTCAGCAGTGAGACACCGGCAGGTGGGGATCGGCGCGGTAGAATGGCGGCTTTGAAGTCGATTGCCGGACCCTTGGTGTGAATGTGATCAAACTTGCCGTGTTTGCCGTATGTTCCCTGCTGTCACTGTCCGCCGGAGCTGTTCGTGGCAGTGAGCCTGGCAGCGAGGCGGAGATTCCGGTGTGTTTCAACTACGGCTGCCGCGATCAGCTTGACGTGCGTTTTGCGACCGCTGAGCTTGACGGGTTGCTTGCCCAGTTGCGTGACAGCAGCAGCTCGACCGAGGAAAGGCAGGCTTTGGCGGAGGTGGTGGGGCAGTTGTACCGGCTTGCTGCGCGGCAGACGCCGATTGGTGCCGACCGTGGTGGCAATCTGCGTGATGAGGAAGTCGACGGGCGGATGGATTGCATTGACCATGCGACCACCACCACCCGCTTGCTTGAGTTGCTTGCTGCGCGCGGCGGCTTGCGCTTTCATCGTGTGCTGGAGCCGGCGCGGCGCACGCGTTTCATTTTTCAGCATTTCAGTGCGGTGATCGAAGTGCTCGCCGCAGAGTCGGAAGCAGCGCCGGTGCTGGCGGATGTCCTGCTGCCGCCGACGCAACAAGTGGCCGATGGGCTGTTCGTGCACGCGGTGGCGGATCCTGTCCTGGCGCAACAGGCAGGACGTTACGTGATCGATAGCTGGTTTGTGGACAATGGCGAAGCGGCCGTGGTGTTGCCGCTGGCTGAATGGCTTGAAGGAGGTGGACCGGATGTCCAGTAAGCAGGTGGGGTTGCAAGAGAAGGTTGAGGGGGGGAAAGTCGAGGACGGCCAGGGCATGAAAGTCGTGGTCGGCATGTCGGGCGGCGTGGATTCGGCGGTCGCCGCGCTGTTGCTCAAGCAGCAGGGTTATGCGGTCACTGGCCTGTTCATGAAGAACTGGGAAGATGACGACGACGATGAATACTGCTCGACCCGCCAGGATCTGGTCGATGTCGCTTCAGTGTGCGACGTGCTCGGCATCGACCTCGAAGTGGTGAATTTCAGCACCGAATACAAGGATCGTGTGTTCGCCGATTTTCTGCGCGAATACGAAGCCGGGCGCACGCCGAACCCTGATGTGCTGTGCAATTCGGAAATCAAGTTCCGCTGTTTTCTCGATCATGCACTCAAGCTCGGTGCCGAGCGCATCGCCACCGGCCACTATGCCCGGGTCAGATTGTGGGAGAACGATGGCCGCCGCGAACATCAGTTGCTGAAGGCCGAGGACGGCACCAAGGATCAGAGCTACTTCCTCTACCGCCTCAACCAGCAGCAACTGGGCAAGACCCTGTTCCCGCTCGGCGGTCTCTACAAGCGGGAAGTGCGGGCGATGGCGGCGGCAGCCGGGCTGCATGTCGCCGACAAGAAGGATTCGACCGGGATCTGCTTCATTGGCGAGCGGCCGTTCCGTGAGTTCCTGATGCGTTATCTGCCGACCAGGCCGGGCGAGATTCGCAGCCTCGACGATGGTCGGGTGCTGGGCGAGCATCAGGGGTTGATGTATCACACCATCGGCCAGCGCAAGGGCTTGCACATCGGCGGTGTGCGCGACATGCAGGATGCTGCGGGCGAGCATGATGCCTGGTATGTGGCGCAGAAGGACGTGGCCGCCAATGTGCTCTACGTCGTGCAGGGCCATGCCCATCCGGCGCTGTTGCGCGAGCGGCTGATTGCCACCGATCTCAACTGGATTGCCGGGCGAGCGCCGCGCACCAACTGGGTGTATACCGCCAAGCCGCGCTACCGCACCAGCGATCAGGCCTGCCAGATCGACCGGGTGGATGCGGAACAGGCGGAAATCGTCTTTGCCCAGCCGCAGTGGGCCGTGACGCCGGGACAGAGCGTGGTGGTCTACGAATCGAAAGTCTGCCTGGGTGGCGGCATCATTGTCTGAGTGGGCTGGCGAATCGTCCGGGCAAGACACGGACACGGCCCGGACACGGCCCGGACACACTCGCCGCCGGTTCAGAGCGTGTTCAGATAAGCCCGGGCGCGGGCGCTGAACTGCTCGCAGCGCTCGATGAATTCGCGCGTGCTCTTGGGCATCGGCACGCGCGCGCGGGTGATGTAGGTCAGCAGGTCGCGCCCCTTGAGCAGGATTTCCTTCGCTTCGGCGACCACCAGCTGACGCACCGGGTCGCTGCTCTGGCACAGCCGCGGACTGAAGGCGCTCAGCTCTTCGGCGGCGACGACAAAGTTGGCCCATACTTCGAAAACTTCCGGGTCGGTGCGCAGGGTTTCGCACTTGATGAGCGCGGCGTCGGCCAGATTGTTGATCGCCACATCGATGCCGTGGAAGGTGGGCAAGGGGGCAAACACTTCGCACATCACCT
>JAVEVA010000013.1:0-49987 GCA_034005275.1 Thauera sp.
AGCATCGCCCAGTACGGTCCGTTCGTCATGTACACCGAAGCCGAAATCTACGAGACCCTCGCCGACAACCGCGCCGGCAAACTGGCTGGCCAGGCTGCCTGAAGGCCGTTGCCCGCTCCCCGCTGTGGTGCCGACATCACGGAATGATGCAGCGGTGCCCGATTGTGGGATCGAGGCCATGCCTCGATCCCACAATCGGGCGCCTCGTCGGGTCATGGACCCGACGCCACAGGGAGGGAGGTCAGCAGGACCCGGGACGCCAGCGCTTCTGTTTACCGCTTCGCCAGTGCTTCCAGTACCGCCACCTGGGTCAGGATCGGCGCCGGAATCGCCAGTTCCCCAGCGAGCATCGCGCGGATCTGGGCGGCGTTGGCCGCCACCTCTGGTTCATCGCTCAGACCACTGAGCGGCGGCGCACCGCCGCCGTCGCCTTCGGCAGCGCACCAGCTTTCGCCAGCGGCGTAGGCCTGCAGCCGCGGGCAGCGGCGCGGATTGGCGTAGCACTCGCCTTCGGTGCCGCGCAACAGCAGGGCGCGACCGCCGTCAGCGCGCAGAAAACCATCCATGCGCTCGAGATACTCGGGGTGGGTCACCGCCACCACGCGCACGCTGCGTCCCTGACAAGGGTCGATCAGCTTCACCATCGTATGCGCACTGGCACGTACCCCCAACCGGAGGCGCAAGGCGAGCAGTTCGCTCATTCCCGGCAGCAGCCGGGCAACGTCGATCGCTGTGATGCGCGTGCTGGCCAGCGCAGCTTCGGCGCTGGCGGCATCCTGCGCCAGCGGCACGTCCAGCGCTGCCAGCAAGGCAAATGGATCGCTGCGTTCGCTGAAATCGTGTCGGCCCTGGATCAGTACCGGCACGCCGGCACGTGCCAGCAGCAAGGCGAGCAAGGGCATCAGGTTCGATTGCCGACGGGCACCGTTATAGCTCGGCAGCACCACGCAGGCCGGTCCGGGCGGCAACTGCAGCTGCACTGTGCGCGCATCCATTGCCGCCTTGAAGCCGAGCAACTCGTCCAGCGTCTCGCTCTTGATGCGAAAGGCGAGCAGGATCGCGCCCAGTTCGAGTGGCGGCACCTGACCGTCGAGCATGTGGCCGAACAGCGCCGCAGCCTGTTCCTGTTCGAGCGCGCGTGAGCCCTTGGCGCCGCGGCCGATTTCCTTGATGATTGAGGCGTAATTCATGGCGGCGGATTATCAACTGCTTTGCTCTTTTTCACCAGTGTCGCAAGCGGCGGCAGCACAAGGAAACAATGATGAAAATCGGTTTTGTCGGACTGGGGCTGATGGGACGGCCAATGGCGCTGAATCTGCGCCAGGCCGGTCATGAACTGCTGGTGTGGGCGCGTCGTCCGGCCAGTCTCGAACCACTGCTCGCCGCCGGCGCCCAGCCTTGCGCCAGCCTCGCCGAGCTCGGTGCCGGCTGCGAACTCAGCATCAGCATGGTGGCTGATGCCGCCGATGTCGAGCAGGTGCTGCTTGGTGAACAAGGCATTGCCTCCGGCGCAGCTGCGGGCCACATCCACATCGACATGAGCACCATCGCCCCGGCTGCTGCGCAGCGCATTGGCGCTGAACTGGCCGCCCGCGGCCAGCACTTCATCGACGCTCCGGTATCCGGCGGTGAAGTCGGCGCCATCGCCGGCACGCTCACCATCATGGCGGGCGGGGATGCAGCAGTTTTCGCCCGGGTAGAGCCGGTGCTGGCGGCGATGGGCCAGGCCGTCACCCACATCGGTGCCAGCGGTGCCGGCCAGGTCGCCAAAGCCTGCAACCAGATTCTCACCGGCGTTGGCGTGCTCGCCGTCGCCGAAGCGCTCAACTTCGCCCGCGCCAGCGGCGTCGATGGCGAGCGGGTGCGCGAAGCCCTGCTCGGCGGTTTTGCCGGCTCGCGGATTCTCGACAACCACGGTGCCCGCATGCTGGCACGCAACTTCGAACCTGGCTTCAAGGCCTGGATGCATCAGAAAGACATGCGCATCGTCATGGAAGAAGCTCACCGCCTCGGCCTGCCGTCTCCGGCTGCGGCCACTGCCGCGCAGATGTTCAATGCGATGGTTGGCAGCGGTCTTGGCGAACAGGACTCGATCGGCCTGCTGCAACTGCTCGAAACCACCAGCGCAAACCATTCTCGGTAGGGGCGGCGCCAGCGGCGTAGCGGCGTCGCACCAGCGTCGATTGGTACCCGCTGCCGCATCGATCAGACGGTCTTGGTGAACACCAGGCTGAAGTTGTTGGCCGGCATCGGGATGACTTCATTCAGCGCAAAGCCGGCGGCTGCTGCGGTGGCGACCACTGCTTCAAGATCGCGCACCCCAAAGCGTGGATCGATGTTTTTCAGCCAGTCATCAAAGCTGGCATTGCTCGGTGCAGTGTGCTCGCCATCGCGGCGATAAGGGCCGTAGCAATAGACGATGCCGCCCTCAGACAGGATGCGTGCCGCGCCGGCGAACAGCGCGGCGGTGCTCGCCCACGGCGAGTAATGCAGCACGTTGATTGCCACCACGGCGTCGGCTGCGCTGACCGGCCAATGCTCGTCTTCCAGGCGCAACACCTGTGGCGGTGCCAGATTGCCCAGATTGCTCCACGTTCGCCAGGCGGCAATCGATGGCAGGTCTTCAGCGTGGTATTCGGTCGGCTGCCAGCGGATTCCCGGTAGTTGCTGACAACAATGCACACCGTGTTCGCCACTGCCGCTACCGATTTCGAGCACTTGCGCTGTCGCAGGAAGAATTCTCTGCAGAACGGCGAAGATCGGTTCGCGGTTGCGTGCGGTGGATGGGGAAAATTTGCGCAAATCAGTGTTCATCGCGGCGGACTTGGCGGTCGTGAAAAAGAGATGATGCCTGATCGGCGATTTTCCTGTTCACAGCCCCCGGCTGGCGCGCAGCGGTGGCGCTTCCGGGGCTCGTATGGTGTAGGCTGTCGATCCGCTTCCTGCTGGCGGCTGTGCCTGGTCAGCTTGAGATGCGTCCAACCCTGATCCGACGGAGAGCAATGAAGATGACCACCGTGACCCTTGGCGGCAACCCGATCGATGTTGCCGGCAACTTTCCGCAAGTCGGCGCTGCTGCGCCTGCCTTCAGCCTGACCGGCGCTGATCTGGCCGATGTCGGCCTCGCCGCTTTTGCCGGCAAGCGCAAAGTGCTGAACATCGTCCCCAGCCTCGATACGCCAGTGTGTGCGACGTCGACGCGCAAGTTCAATGCCGAAGCGGCAGCGCTCGACAATACCGTGGTGCTGGTGGTGTCGGCCGATCTGCCGTTTGCGGCCAAACGCTTCTGCGAAACCGAAGGCCTCAACAATGTCAGCACCTTGTCCACCTTCCGCAATCCGGCGTTTGCCGCCGATTACGGCGTGGGTATCACTTCCGGCCCGCTCGCCGGCCTCACAGCACGTGCGGTGGTGGTGATCGATGCCGCTGACAAGGTGATTCATGCCCAGCTGGTGGGCGAGATCAAGGATGAGCCGGATTACGCGGCTGCACTGGCAGCGCTGAAGTAAACAGCCTGCGCTCCGGAGTCAGGCCGCCGGCCTGGGCTTGCCGCCTGCGTCCGGAGCGCGTTACCGTTTTCTCGTAGCCAGTCATGAGCACTGCCGAGCTTTTTCTGATCGCAATGGCGATCATTTTTGCCCTTCCCTGGCTGATCTGGCGACTGGGCAAAACCGATTACTACGCGCCGCTGGTGGTGGTGCAGATCCTCACCGGCGTGCTGCTCGGGCCGGGCATGCTGGGCGCAGTGCTGCCTGAGTATTACCACTTCGTATTCACCGCTGAAGTGGTGCACACCCTCAACGGCCTTGCCTGGTGGGGGGTGATGCTGTTCGTGATGATTGCCGGCATCGAGCTTGATCTGGGCAAGGCCTGGCGCTATCGGCGCGAAAGTGGCCTGACTGCAGGTCTGGCGCTGCTGGTGCCTTTTCTCTGCGGCGCGGTCGCCGCGATCGTGCTGCTGCTGAGCGGTGAAAGCTGGCTGGGCAGTATCGGTCAACCCTGGCAGTTTGTGCTCGGTGTCGGCATGGCCTGTGCCGTGACTGCACTGCCGATCCTCATCCTGCTGATGGAGAAGCTCGACATCCTGCGTCAGCCTTTTGGCCAGCGCATCCTGCGCTACGCCAGCCTCGACGACATTGCGATCTGGGCGGTGCTGGCGCTGATCCTGATGGACTGGCAGCGGGTCGGCAAGCAGTTGATCTTCCTTGGCGCGTTCGTGGTCGCCACCTGGCTGTTCCGTCGCATGATGGAAAAACTCGCCGAGCACGATCGCTGGTATCTGGCACTCATCTGGCTGGCCGTGAGCGGCTTTGCCGCCGACTGGGCCGGGCTGCACAGCATGGTCGGTGCTTTCCTGGCTGGCGCGGCGATGGAATCGCGCTGGTTCGATCAGGAAAAAATGGATCTGCTGCGCCACCACGTACTGATGGTGCTGATGCCGGTGTTCTTCCTGTCCACTGGCTTGCGCACCGACTGGACCGCAGGCGGATTGGCGGTGCTCGCTGCAGCAGCTCTGCTGCTGGTGGCGGCAGTGGGCGGCAAGCTGCTCGGCACCCACATCGCCGGCCGTCTGCTCGGCTGGCGGCCGGGCGAAGCGACCATCATCGGCTGGCTGCTGCAGACCAAGGCGCTGATCATGATCATCTTCGCCAACATCCTGCTCGATCGACAGATCATTTCGAGCGAAACTTTCACTGCGCTGCTGCTGATGGCGGTGGTGAGCACCATGCTGACCGTGCCGCAGGTTGCGCCTTTGCTGCGTGCTGCGCGTGGGTGAGGTTCCGGTCAGGGTGGAAGTGCTGTCTCGGATGTCGCGCTGAAAGTTTCTGACGGCGTTGCTGGTTTGATCCTGGGTCTAGCGCAATCTGCAGTCATATTCAAAACGCCGCAGCTTGGTGGCCTTGATCGCGGTGGCATCTGGATGTGCCGGATTGATCAGCAAGTTGCGGTCTTCGGGAACGATGACCGAAGGCAGTTCCAGCATGGCAGAGCGGCAGGCGGTGAGCCAGGCGTCGCCAAGTTCAAGACTCACCCGGCCTGGGGGCAGTGCGTCCCAGCCCACGCGCTGCGCGGCGGGGGCCAGTTCTTCGAACTGCAGGCGCCTGGCAAATACTTCCTCGGGAATGTCGATTGCCACCAGGTAGCGATTCAGCGGCAGCGCCGCAGCGCCGAGATGGACGATGGTTTCCAGACAGGCGAGGGCAGGCGATGAGGAGGCATAGACGACGCTCTTCCCCGCACGATTCCAGCGGCCGCCAGTGATTTTGGCGCCGGTTCCGCTGAGGTCGTCGGCCGTCCAGGCAGGCGTGTCCGTGCCGATGCGCCACACCCTGACCGTCACGCGTAGGCTCCGCTCTCCATCTGGGCGAGCAGGCGACGCACGATGCCGATGCCTTCGTTGGTGTCGAGATAATCTGCCGGATGTTTGCCGCCGAGTGAGGGGTTGGCACTTTCAAGCCAGTCGGCGAGCCAGGCCGCTGCATCGAAGTCGTCCGGGTTGCCCGAGCGTTCGATCATGCGCTCCACCTGACCGATGAGGTCAATGACGGCAAGAATGCGCTCCGATTCATCGGTGGCAAGCCGGGCTTTGTCCTTGATCTTGCGCATCGCGGTTGAGCGCTTGACGCGTGTCACCGCCAGCGTGTGATCGCGTGACCAGCGCATGCTGCTCGCCAGTTCAGTGACGATGTCGGCGGGAAATCCGGCGCGCAGCATTTCGATGCGCTGTTCGGGGTCCGCCTGGGAGACGACGATGTCGTCGATGACGAAGCGCGCTGATTCGGCTTGGTTTCGGCTCAGGTAGCGCCCGGGATGCTCCCAGCTCTGAAGCTGGATTCCCGGACGCGACGCACCGGATCTGAATTGCGCGCGGCTTGTGCTCATGGCGATGCTCCCTCGTCTTCCTGTCTCATTGTAGACGAAAAAACATATCAATTGAAACCGCTGTTCTGAAAGAGCCTGGTCCTTTCCCTGGTTTGCTGCCAGCGTGCAGAACTCGATCCAATTCGACTGCCAGGCAGTCAGATCGATAAAACTTTGTTCCCGGCACTTGAAATCCACCCACCTCGCCCATACTATTAGCACTCGTTGGCGGTGAGTGCTAACAAGTTTCGGCTTGCAGTATTTGCTGTAGCCAGTTTCAGTCCATTCAAACCTGTAGTAGTTCAACTGTAGTCATAGGAGAGAACTCAATGAAGATTCGTCCCCTGCACGATCGTGTCATCGTCAAGCGCCTGGAAGCCGAGCGGACTACCGCCAGCGGCATCGTCATCCCCGACAGCGCCGGCGAGAAGCCCGATCAGGGCGAAGTGCTGGCTGTGGGCAGCGGCAAGATTCTGGAAGATGGCAAGGTGCGTCCGATGGCCGTCAAGGCTGGCGACAAGGTGCTGTTCGGCAAGTATGCCGGTCAGGCCGTGAAGATCGACGGCGAAGAACTGCTCGTGATGCGCGAAGAAGACATCATGGGCGTGGTGGAAGCTTGAGCGCTGTGCTCGCTTCCCTCCCATCCTCACAACAAAGTATCTGGAGTTGAATTAAATGGCAGCTAAAGACGTCAAGTTTGGTGATTCCGCCCGCGAGCGCATGGTCGCTGGTATCAATACCCTGGCCAACGCCGTCAAGGTCACCCTCGGCCCCAAGGGTCGCAACGTGGTGCTCGACCGTGCTTTCGGTGGCCCGACCGTCACCAAGGACGGTGTGTCGGTGGCCAAGGAAATCGAACTGAAGGACAAGTTCGAGAACATGGGCGCGCAGATGGTGAAGGAAGTCGCTTCCAAGACTTCCGACATCGCCGGTGACGGCACCACCACCGCGACCGTGCTGGCCCAGGCCATCGTGCGTGAAGGCATGAAGTTCGTTGCCGCCGGCATGAACCCGATGGACCTCAAGCGCGGCATCGACAAGGCGGTTGCCGCCACCGTCGAAGAGCTGAAGAAGCTGTCCAAGCCCTGCTCGAGCAACAAGGAAATCGCCCAGGTCGGTTCGATCTCGGCCAACTCCGACAGCGACATCGGCGACATCATCGCCAACGCGATGGAAAAGGTCGGCAAGGAAGGCGTGATCACCGTTGAAGACGGCAAGTCGCTCAACAACGAGCTCGACGTGGTCGAAGGCATGCAGTTCGACCGTGGCTATCTGTCGCCTTACTTCATCAACAACCCCGACAAGCAGGTTGCCGTGCTCGACGATCCCTTCGTCCTGCTGTTCGACAAGAAGATCTCCAACATCCGCGATCTGCTGCCGGTGCTGGAGCAAGTCGCCAAGGCTGGCCGCCCGCTGCTGATCATCGCCGAAGATGTCGAAGGCGAAGCGCTCGCCACCCTGGTGGTGAACAACATCCGCGGCATCCTCAAGACCTGCGCGGTCAAGGCGCCGGGCTTTGGTGATCGTCGCAAGGCCATGCTCGAAGACATCGCCATCCTCACCGGTGGTCAGGTCATCGCCGAAGAAGTCGGCCTCAGCCTCGAAACCGCGACCCTTGAGCAGCTCGGCCAGGCCAAGCGCATCGAGATCGGCAAGGAAAACACCATCATCATCGACGGTGCCGGCGATGCAGGCGGGATCGAAGCGCGCGTCAAGCAGATCCGTGTCCAGATCGAGGAAGCCACTTCCGACTACGACCGCGAGAAGCTGCAGGAGCGTGTCGCCAAGCTCGCTGGCGGTGTTGCCGTCATTCGCGTCGGTGCCGCCACTGAAGTCGAGATGAAGGAGAAGAAGGCGCGCGTCGAAGACGCGCTGCACGCCACCCGCGCTGCAGTCGAAGAAGGCATCGTTCCTGGCGGTGGCGTGGCCCTGCTGCGTGCCCGTGCCCAGCTCGGCGAGCTGCACGGTGCCAACCACGACCAGGATGCCGGTATCAAGATCGTGCTGCGCGCCATGGAGCAGCCGCTGCGTGAAATCGTTGCCAATGCCGGTGACGAGCCCAGCGTGGTGGTGAACAAGGTGGTTGAAGGCAAGGGCAACTTCGGCTTCAACGCTGCCAGTGGCGAATACGGCGACATGGTCGAGATGGGCGTGCTCGACCCGACCAAGGTCACCCGTACCGCGCTGCAGAATGCTGCTTCGGTCGCCGGTCTGATGCTGACCACCGACTGCATGGTTGCCGAACTGCCCGACGACAAGCCGATGGGCGGCATGCCCGACATGGGCGGCATGGGTGGTATGGGCGGCATGGGCATGGGGATGTAATCCTGCCTGGCGCGGTGCGCTGCCTGGGGGCGGCGCACCAGCCCAAGAAAAAAGCCTCGCGTTGTGCGAGGCTTTTTTTGTGAACTTCGATGGGCAGTTGCGGTGCGCTATTGGCTGCCGAACACGGCGGCCCACAGCTCCAGTACCGCTGGCGTCAAGATTTCAACTTCGGCACTGGCGACCACCGAGCCTTGTTCGTTGAGACGCTGGCGGTGCTGCAGGCGGCGCAGTTCGCGGTAACTGTCGGCGCAGGCCTGGGCCGGGCCGGGGGCGATCAGGTCGAGCGCGGCGGCGATGCCGAGCAGGGCGATGTTGCCCAGATTGCCGCACAGCTGCGGGTGCTGGTGAGCATGACCGAGCACCAGATACTGGGTGAGGAATTCGACGTCGATCAAGCCGCCGCGACTGTGCTTGAGGTCAAACTGTCCGGCAGGTGGCGCTGGATGGGCGCTGATCATTCGCTGGCGCATTTCGAGCACATCGTCGCGCAATGCGGGCAGGGCGCGTGACTGGCGCAGGACTTCTTCGCGGATCTGCTCGAAAGCGGCACCGATCGCAGCATCGCCGGCTGAGAAGCGGGCCCGGCTGAGCGCCTGGTGTTCCCAGGTCCACGCTGATTCATGCTGATAGCGGCGAAAAGCCTGCAAGGTGGTGACCAGCAGGCCGGATTCGCCGTTGGGCCGCAGGCGCAGGTCCGTGTCGTACAGCTTGCCGGCACCGGTCTGGCTCGACAGCCAGCTGCTCAGGCGCTGGGCGAGGCGGGCATAGACTTCGCCCGCTTCCGGTGCTTCGTCGTCGTAGATGAACACCAGATCCAGATCGGACGCATAGCCGAGTTCCTTGCCGCCCAGCTTGCCGTAACTGATCACCGCAAAGGCAGGTTGTTCGCGATGGCGCCGGCGCAAGCCGGCCCAGCAGCAGGGCAGGCTCAGTTCGAGCGTGATGTCGGCCAGTTCGGAAAGCTGATCGGCAAGTTGCTCGACGCTGAAGCGGCCGGCGAGATCAAGGGTGAGCAGGCGGAAGACCTGGGCGTGGTGGTGTTCGCGCATCAAGTCCATCTGCCGTTCCACGTCGCCATCATGGGCACGCAGCTCCTGCGCCAGCTCGCGGCGGAATTCCGCCCAGTCGGGCAGACTTTCCAGGTAGCGCGCGCCGAGGATTTCGTCGAGCACCACCGGGTGGCGGATGAGGAACTGCGCGCCCCAGCGTGAGGCGCTCATCAGATCGGCGACGCGGGGCAGGGCCTGTGGATATTGCTGCAGCAGGGCGAAGTAGGCCGCCCGGCCGCCGATGGCCTCCATCAGCTGGAGAAAGTGGCGCAGACTGGCATCCGGGTTGCTGGTACGGCAGGCGGCTTCGATGATGCGCGGGATGAGGGCGTCAAAACGGTGCTTGATGGCGTTGGGTAGCTGACGATAGCGGGTGCCGCACTTGAGGGTGGCGAGCTGGGTCGCAGCCTGCTCCGGCTGCTGCAGTCCCTGGCTGGCGAGGCGCGGGGCGGTGAACTCGACATCGGCTGCGGCGGCCCACAGTGTATCGAGGCTGTGTTCTTCGTCGGAAGGGTCGCCGAACACACTGTCGAAGTGGGCGCTGACCCGCTGGCGTTGTTGATCAAGTGCTGCCAGCAGGCTGGCGCTGTCGGAGTAGCCCATTGCGCTGGCGATCAGGGCGAGGTCTTCCGCCCTGTCCGGCAGGTCGTGGGTCTGGGCATCGTCGAGATATTGCAGACGGTGTTCGAGGCGGCGCAGGAAGACATAGGCTTCGTGCAGTTCGTGTGCCGCTGCGCTGCTGAGCACGCCGCGCTCGGCGAGCAGGGCGAGCACTTCGAGGGTGGGGCGGATCTGCAGCGCAGTGTCGCGGCCGCCGCGAATGAGCTGAAAGACCTGGGCGATGAATTCGATCTCGCGGATGCCGCCCGGGCCGAGCTTGACGTTGTTGGCGCGGTCTTTGCGCGCCACTTCGCGGCGGATCTGCGCGTGCAGCTCGCGCATGGCGTTGATCGCGCCGAAATCGAGATATTTGCGGAAGATGAACGGGCGCACGATGCTGCGCAACTCCGACCAGCGCTGGCCGAGCAGCACCCGCGACTTGATCCAGGCGTAGCGCTCCCACTCGCGCCCCTGGCTGACGAAATAGTTTTCCAGGCTGCTGAACGAGCACACCAGCGCACCAGAATCGCCATGCGGGCGCAGACGCATGTCGACGCGGAACACCTGACCGTGGGCGCTGACTTCCGCCAGGGTGCGGATCAGCTGTTTGCCGAGACGTTCGAAGAATTCGTGATTGCTGATCGATTTGCTGCCGCCGGTGTTGCCTTCTTCCGGATAGACAAAGATGAGATCGATGTCGGAGGAGACGTTGAGCTCGCGCCCGCCCAGCTTGCCCATGCCGATGACCAGCAGTTCCTGTTCCCAGCCGGTTTCCGACAAAGGCCGGCCGTGACGTTCGATCAGTGCCGCGCGCAGCTGATCGTGCGCCAGACGCAGGCAGAGCTCGGCCAGGGTGCTCATGCACTGGGTGACTTCTTCCAGGGGGGCGAGTTCGTTGAGGTCGCGGATGATGAGCTGGCACAGCACCCAGCAGCGCAGCTCGCGCAAGCTCTGCTTGAGGCGGGCATCCTCATCGCCCTGCCAGGCAGAGCTGCGCGCGCGCAGGAAGTCTTCCATGGCGCGCAGATCCAGTGGCTGGCCGAGTACCGTTTCCAGATGCTCACGCAGCCAGGGATGGCTGGTGAGCATGCGGCCCAGGTAGCGCGAGTGGTGGCAGGCGTGTTCGATGGCGGCAGTGGGATCGGGGGGGGCGGAAACGCTGGCGTGCATGGTCAGACGACGGATGGGGATGGCAGGGAGAAGCTTGCTAGAATGGCGGGCTCGGTGCAGCGTGCAGCCTTGCTGCGGTTCCTCCAGCTGGCAGTGTAGCTGTGCAACGTCGCTACCTGCCAGTGTTCGCACGGTTTGCCGCTCGTACGACTCACCGAGCCGGGCCGGACAGCAGTTCGATCCCGCTCAAATTTCAGGGTGCGCATGAATCCGACCGCCTCATCTTCTGTTCCTGCTGCGGCTTCCGGCCTGGCCGGCAAGCTGTGGCGGGTGCTGATCCTGTGCTGGATCGTGCTGGCGAGCGCAGTGCTGGGGTTGCGCTACGCCGGGCCGGCGCTGGTGAGTCATTATCAGGATGCGCTGGCCAGTCAGCTGGGCGAAGCGCTCGGTGTGGAGCTGAGCGTTGAGCGGGTCGAGCTCGGCTGGCAGGGATGGCGGCCGCAGCTGCGCCTTGATGAGGTTCGTGTCAGCGATCCGGCAGGGACCGAAGCTTTTGCCTTCGCCCGCATCGACGCCGGGCTGGCTGCGTCCAGCTGGTGGCGCGGCGAACTTCATTTCTCCCATATCGAGATTGTCGGCGCCCGGCTCAATCTGGTGCGTGAGCAGGATGGACGCATTCATGTTGCCGGCTTTGCGCCAGCGGAGGATGAGGCGGACCGCGCGGCGCTGGACTGGCTGCTGTCCCAGGGGGAAGTCCGTCTGCTCGATGCCGGCCTGATCTGGGAAGATCGTTGGCGGGCTGCACCACGTCTGCAATTGAGCGGGCTGGAGTTGCGGCTGGCGAAAGTGCGCGAGCGGACTGAGTTGGCGCTGCAGGGGCGTCTGCCGGCTGGCCTGGGTGATCATTTCGAGTTGCGGGCGGTGCTGGCGGGGGAGCCGGCGACTGCGCTCCAGAGCGGGCAGCTGCCGGCAGGCGAGTTTTTTCTCCGTTTGCAGAATGCTGTGCTGGCCAACTGGGAGCCCTGGCTGGCCTTGCCTGCCGGGCTGGAGCTTGCTGCCAGCGCGCAGCTGTGGGCGCAGGTCGATGAGGCCGGCCAGCTCGACGCCCGCATCGAACTGGCGCTGAACGAAGCAGCAGGCAAGCCGCTGCTGGCGCCTTTCGCGTTTGAATTGAGTCTTGATCCGCTGCGTCCTGCTGCGGGAGCGCAGCTCGCGTTTGCGGCTTTCGATCTGGATGCCTTGCAGGGATTGGGTGCGCGCTTGCCCTTGCCCGAACACTGGCGCGAGGCGCTCGCTGCTCTGGCGCCGCAAGGCCGCATCGAGCAGGCCCGTCTCGCCTGGCGAGCGAGCGGAAATGTGGATGGAAATGTGGATGGTGGTGCGCCGGGCTGGCAGCTGAGCGCGCGCCTGCGTGAGTTCAGCGTCGGTGCCTGGCGGCAGTTTCCGGGGGTGGGCGGGCTCAGTGGTGAGCTGGAAGGGGACGAACAGCAAGGTCGTTTCCAGCTTGACAGCCATCGTTTTACCCTCGATTTGCCGCAGGTGTTCAGTGCCGGGCCGATTGTGCTCGATCAGCTGCAGGCGGCGGGTGCTTGGCGGGCGCGGCAGGTGGGCTGGGAGATTCGCCTTGATGCGGCCAGCCTGGGCAATGCGGATCTCGAAGCGCAGGCGACCGGGGTGTATCGCACCGCGGCAGTGGGCGCTGGAGAGATCGAACTCAGTGCGGAGCTGAGCCGGGCAAGTGGTGCGGCAGTGTGGCGTTACCTGCCACGGGTGGCCGGCGAGCTCACTCAGCAGTGGGTGCGCGAGGCGGTGCGCAGCGCCACGGTGACGGCGGCCAGCCTGCGTTTGCGCGGTGCCTTGGATGATTTTCCCTATCGTGAGGGCGAGGGGGAATTCCTCGTCGAAGTGGCGCTGGAAGAAGGGGTGCTGGCGTATGCCGCAGGCTGGCCACAGATTGACGGCATTGCCGCGAAGCTGCGTTTTGCTGGTCCAGGGCTGCAGATCGAAGCCGACAAGGCGCGCATTTTCGGAGTCGCTCTGAGCAAGGTGCAGGTCGATCTTCCCGAGCTCGACACGCATATTGCCGATCGGATGACGATTACCGGCGAAGCGCGGGGCGCCACGGCAGATTTTCTGCGTTTCATCACGGCCAGTCCGGTGTCGGCGAGTATTGACGGCATGACTGATCACATGAAAGCGAGCGGCAACGGCAGCCTCAAGTTGCGTCTGGAAATGCCTTTGCTCGATCTGGAGCACAGTCAGGTAACGGGGGAATACCGCTTTCAGGGTAACCGCCTGCAGGTGCTGGATGCCTTGCCGATGCTCGGCAATGCCAGCGGAGTGGTGCAGTTTACCGAGCGTGGCATCCAGATTCCGCAGGCGCGCGCGCAGTTTCTCGGCGGTGAAACCCGACTCACGGCGCGCAGCGGCAAGGAGGGCAGCATTGACTTCGAGCTGGCAGGCGAAGCTGAACTCGCCGAACTGGAGCAATTGGCTGCGCACGGGCGGCAAGGCAGCGACTCTGGACAGCGTCTGCCCTGGGTCGATCAACTCGCCGGGCGCCTGCATTGGTCAGCGCAGCTGAAACTGCTCGGCAAACGTTGGCAACTGGGGTTGGAGTCCGATCTGCTGGGAGTGGCTTCGCAATTGCCGGCGCCGCTGACCAAGGCGGTCGGGCAGCGCTGGCCGCTGCGTCTTGATCTGCATGGTGGGCTTGCGCTCGACGAAATGGGTCGTGGGCTGAGTGGCAGGCTGGATGGAGAAGCAGACAGCGGGCAGCGGCTGGGCCTGAACATCGTGCTGGATGGCGGGCTTGAACTCGATGCGCGGGCGCAATGGTCACCGCTGCAAGCTTTGCAGGCCGCGCTGGCGCTGGGCAAGCGCGCTCATTCGCCCGCCTTGCCTGAGCGGGGGCTTGCTTTTCGGCTGGAGCTGGACGAGCTCGATGGCGAGCCCTGGCGGCGCTTGCTTGATGGCGGAGCAGAGGAAGAGCGTGGCATCGGCAGCAGCGAGGATTGGTTGCCGGTGCAGGGCGAACTGGCGATCGTCCGTCTGCCCGGATTCGGTCTGGATCTTGAGGATGTGCATGCCCGCTTCAGTGGCAACGCAAGAAGCTGGGAGGCGGAGTTGCGCAGTGATCGGCTTGCCGGCACCTTCCGCTGGATCGACAGCGGCAGCGGGGCGCTGCATGCCCGGCTCGACAAGCTGATCATTGGCGAGGCCGGCGGAGACGGTGGGACAGCGGGGACCGCAGGCAGCCGTAGTGCCAGCGCTGCGGAAGATGAGGAGATCGAAGCGCCACCGCGCCGGCTGCCAGCGCTGGATGTGACGGCCGAGCGCTTTGTGCTGCGCGGCATGGAGCTTGGTCGTTTGCAGCTGGCGGCCCGCAATCGTTCCGGCTTGTGGCTGCTCGATGAGCTCAGCATTGCCAATGAGGATGCCCGGCTGCAGGGTAGCGGCCATTGGCGTACCAATGGTGATCCGCGTACCGAGCTGGACTTCACGCTCAGCGTGCACAATATCGGCCGCTTCTCGCGCCGCCTGGGTCAGGAAGATGTCATCCGTGGCGGCAAGGCAGCACTGAGTGGTGAGCTGGCCTGGCGTGGCGGACCGACTCATTTGCACTATGCCAGTCTCGGCGGCAGTTTCAGTCTGAGTGCCGAAGCCGGCCAGTTCAACAAGCTCGAACCCGGAGTCGGTCGTCTGCTCGGCATTCTCAGTCTGCAAGCTTTGCCGCGACGCATCACGCTCGATTTTCGCGACGTGTTTTCGACAGGATTCGCCTTTGATGGCATTTCCGGTAGCATGACGGTCAGCAAAGGAGTGGTGCACAGCGACAATTTCACCATTCATGGGCCGGCAGCACGCATCAACATGCGGGGCTGGGCCGACCTGAAAGCCGAAACCCAGGACCTGCGCGTTTTCGTCCAGCCCACCCTGTCCGAATCGGTGGCCCTGGGGGCTGCGGCCACCCTGGTCAATCCGGTTGCCGGGGTGGTGACTTATCTGGCGCAGAAAGTGCTCAGTGATCCGATTGAAAAACTGTTTGCCTACGAATATGAAATCAGCGGAAGCTGGGCCGATCCTGTCGTGCAGCGCATCGGGCGCGCGCAGCTCGAGCGGCCGTGAGTCACCGGCAGGCCGGATGAGGATGTGATGACAGCAAGGAGCACTTTTGCGACTCCTGGTCGCAAGCTCAGGGTGGCAGCGGTGCAGACCGTCTCCGGCGTCGAGCTGGCCGCCAATCTGCGCGCGGTGGAAAAACTGGTCGAACGTGCGGCGGGCGAGGGCGCCGGGCTGGTTGCCTTGCCTGAGTTTTTCGCGCTGATGGCAGTTGATGAGCGCGCCAAGCTGGCAGTGTGCGAGCCGGCGGGCAACGGGCCATTGCAGAGCTTTCTCGCCGAGCTTGCCAGCCGTCACCGCCTGTGGCTGGTGGGCGGCACCATTCCCTTGCGCGGCCGGGCTGATGGCAAGGTGCGCAATTCCACCCTGGTGTTTGATCCGCGCGGTGAATGTGTTGCCCGTTACGACAAGATTCATCTGTTCAGCTTCAGCCGTGAAGGTGAGCAGTACGATGAGTCGACGACCATCGAAGCAGGCGACGAAGTCTGTGCTTTTGACAGCCCCTTGGGCCGCATCGGCCTGGCAGTGTGTTACGACCTGCGCTTCCCAGAGCTGTTCCGGGCGATGGGGGGTGCCGAGCTGATCGTCCTGCCGGCTGCGTTCACCTACACCACCGGCCAGGCACACTGGGAAATCCTGTTGCGGGCGCGGGCAATCGAAAACCAGTGTTTCCTGATCGCTCCCGGTCAGGGCGGGGAGCATCAGAACGGCCGTCGCACCTGGGGTCACAGCATGGTGATTGACCCCTGGGGAGAGGTGCTCGCCTGCCAGGTGCATGGCGAAGGGCTGGCGATTGCCGAACTCGATTTTGCCCGGCTGGACAGCATCCGCGCCAGTCTGCCGGCCTTGCACCATCGGCGCCTGCGCTGACCGGGCGCTGACCAACGAATTGTATTGAACCGTCGCCGGGAGCTGCCTGTTGGCCGCCGGCGATTCTTGAAGGATTGAAGATGAGTCTTAGCAAGTCGCCGCTTGAAATCGCCGAATCCTATCTGCTCGATCCTTACAGCCTGGGCACTGCCGAGCTGGAGCAGACGTTTGGCAAGCTGATGGCCCACCAGATCGACTTTGCCGATCTGTATTTCCAGTATCAGCGCGCTGAAGCCTGGAGCCTGGAAGAAGGCATCGTCAAGGCCGGCAGTTTCGACATCGAACAAGGTGTCGGCGTGCGTGCGATCAGCGGTGAAAAAACTGCATTCGCCTATTCCGATGATATTTCTGCCGCAGCGCTGCTGGATGCCGCGCAGGCGGTGCGCGCGATCAGCCAGGCTGGTCAGCAGCGTCAGGTGGCGATTCGACCGCAGGCGGCAGTGAAGCCGTTGTATCGCGGCGATGATCCGCTTGCGTCGCTGGAAGATGCCGCCAAGGTCAGACTGCTCGAACAGCTCGAAGCCTTCGCCCGCAGCGAAGATCCGCGCGTCAGCCAGGTGATGGCCCATGTCGCCGGCAGCTGGGAAGTGGTGATGGTGGCGCGCAGCGATGGCCATCTCGCTGCTGATGTGCGTCCGCTGGTGCGGGTGTCGCTCACGGTCATCATGGAAGACAAGGGCCGCCGCGAGCAGGGCAGCGGTGGGGGGGGCGGGCGCTATGACTATGGCTATTTCACCGCCGAACGTCTGCAGGAATACGCCCGTGCGGCGGTGCATCAGGCGCGGGTCAATCTGACTGCCGATCCGGCACCGGCAGGCATGATGCCGGTGGTGCTCGGTGCCGGCTGGCCGGGCATTCTGCTGCACGAGGCGATTGGTCATGGCCTCGAAGGGGACTTCAACCGCAAAGGCAGTTCGGCGTTTGCCGGACGCATCGGTGAGCAGGTGGCAGCGAAAGGGGTCACCGTGGTCGATGACGGCACGCTGGCGGATCGGCGTGGCTCCTTGAGCATTGATGATGAAGGCAATCCGAGCCAATGCACCACCTTGATCGAAGATGGCGTGCTCACCGGCTACATGCAGGACATGATGAATGCCCGGTTGATGGGCATGCCGCTCACCGGCAACGGTCGGCGTGAATCTTTCGCTCATCTGCCGCTGCCGCGCATGACCAATACCTACATGCTCAACGGTGGCCATGATCCGGAGGAGATCATCCGCTCGGTGGACAAGGGTCTGTATGCGGTCAACTTCGGTGGTGGCCAGGTCGACATCACTTCAGGCAAGTTCGTGTTTTCCACTGCCGAAGCCTATCTGATCGAAAACGGTCGGGTTACCCGTCCAGTGAAAGGCGCGACCCTGATCGGCAATGGCCCCGATGCGCTGACCCGGATCCAGCTGATCGGCAATGACATGCGGCTCGACCCCGGTGTCGGCACTTGTGGCAAGGAAGGCCAGAGCGTGCCGGTTGGTGTCGGCCAGCCGACCTTGCGTATCGATGGTCTGACGGTCGGCGGTACGGCCTGAATGGCGTGAGGGCTTCGTCCAAAAGTCTGCGGAATTCAGGCTGCTTCGAATGTGCTGAAGCGACTACATAGCCCCTCTCCCCTCGCGGGAGAGGGGTTGGGGAGAGGGGGTGCCCGGCAGGGCATCACGCCAGAAACACGCAGTGATCAGTGAATCACCCTGAGGAGCGCCGGATCGTCATGGAGCAGCAGCAATTCGCCAGACAGCTGCGCCAGACCATGACAGATGCCGAGCGCCTGCTGTGGCGTCATCTGCGGGCCGGTCGTCTTGATGGACAGAAATTTCGTCGGCAGCAGCCACTCGGCCCGTATGTAGTCGACTTTGTCCATTTCGGCGCACGCCTGATCATCGAGCTGGACGGTGGTCAGCACAACGGCAGCGCGCATGATCTGCGGCGTGACGCCTGGCTGAAGGAACAAGGTTTTACGGTGATGCGCTTCTGGAACAATGAGGTTTTGCTGGAAACGGAAGCGGTGTTGACGGCGATCTGGGCAAGCGCCATGCGGGCTTCCCCCCTCTCCCCCGGCCCCTCTCCCGCGAGGGGAGAGGGGAGTTTTGCTCCGGAGATCTGATAAAGAAACAGCTCCCGCGAGGGGAGGGCGAGTGGTGTTCACTGCCTCCCCGGATTCAGTGTGCAGCTCGAATACGCGCGTCGGATCCTGCGCTCAGGGCTCCTCCGCGCGGTCGGTGGCGGCGCTGGCCAGGCTGGCTGCAGCAGGCGGCGTAGGGGCGGCAGGTGGCGTCCACTGCCATTGCTCCCAGGCTTTGCGCACCAGGTTGGGATATTGTGCCTTGCCGAGACTGCCGTTGTAGCGACCGAGGGCGCGAAAAAGATCGCCTTGTTCGAGGTCGAGGTAGTGGCGCAGGATGGTGCAGCCGTAGCGCAGATTGGTGCGCAGATGGAACAGGTTGTCGTCCGGGCGTTCCATCACCTTGAGCCAGAACGGCATCACCTGCATGTAGCCGCGGGCGCCGGCGCTGGAGATCGCATATTTGCGGAAGTTGCTTTCGACCTGGATCAGGCCGAGCACCAGCTGTGGATCGAGGCCGGCACGGCTGGCTTCGTAGTGAATGCTGAGCAGCAATTCTTCACGATAGCGTGCATCGGGAATGCGCTTTGCCAGCCGGGAGGACATCTCGCTCAGCCAGGGGCCGCGTTCGGTGCTGCCAGGCAGGCTGGGGGCGACCGCATCGCTCACCGCCGCATGCAGGCTGGCGCGCACGCTGGCGGCGAGCGTTTCGTACTGCTGCGCACCCGCCCAGGCGCTGCCGGCAAGGCTGATCAGGGCAGAGCTGAGGCAGCAGTACAGCAGACGGGCAGGGTGGCGCAGCATGGCAGGCGCTCTCAGCTGCGTCCGAGTGCGCTCAGCAGCTGGGCGAGCATTGCTTCCGGTGCCAGCTTGTCCGCTGCGGCGGCGGCGCGCGACTGGTATTCGATCAGCCCTTCCTTGAGGCCGCGTTCGCCGATGGTGATGCGGTGCGGCACGCCGACCAGTTCCCAGTCGGCGAACATCACCCCCGGACGTTCGTCACGGTCGTCGAGGATCACGTCGACGCCGCGCTCAAGCAGTGTTTGGTAGAGCTGCTGCGCTTGTTCGCGCACCGCTTCTGACTTGCCCCAGCCGACCGGGCAGATCACCACTTCAAACGGCGCAATCGCCGTCGGCCAGCGGATGCCGCGTTCGTCGTGGTTCTGTTCGATCGCTGCGCCCAGGATGCGGGTGACGCCGATGCCGTAGCAGCCCATCGCAAACGGTTTCGGTTTGCCGTCTTCGTCGAGGAAAGTGGCGTTCATCGTTGCCGAATACTTGGTGCCGAGATAGAACACGTGACCGACTTCGATGCCGCGCTGGATGGCGAGCCTGCCTTTGCCGTCCGGGCTGGCTTCGCCGGCGGTGACATTGCGCAGATCGGCAACCAGTTCCGGCTCGGGCAGATCACGTCCCCAGTTGGCACCGGTGTAGTGGAAGTCGACGGTGTTGGCGCCGCAGATGAAGTCGCTCATGTTGGCGACGGTGCGATCGGCGATCACTTTCACTGGTTTGGCGGTGCCGATCGGTCCCAGATAACCGGGCGCACAGCCGAAGTGCTCGATGATTTCGGCTTCGGTGGCAAAGCGGAAACCGTCGCGCAGTGGGGCGACCTTGCTCGCCTTGACTTCGTTGAGGCTGTGATCGCCGCGTACCAGCAGCAGCCAGATCGTGGTGTCAGTGTGCTTGCCGTCGGCGCTCGGGCGCTCGGTGGCGAGGACGAGGGATTTGACCGTGCGTTCGAGGCTGCAGCCGAGCAGCTCGGCGACCTGTTCGCAGGTCGACCTGCCCGGCGTCGGCGTGCGCACCAGGGCTTCGCTGGCCTCGGCACGGCTGGCGAGCAGCGGCAGCGCTTCGGCCAGCTCGATGTTGGCAGCGTAGTCCGAATCCGGGCAGTAGACGATGCTGTCTTCGCCGGTGTCGGCGATTACCTGGAATTCGTGCGAACGATCACCACCGATCGCGCCGGTGTCGGCAGCCACCGCACGATATTGCAGGCCGAGGCGGTCGAAAATGCGCGTGTAGGCGGCGTACATGCGCTCGTAGCTCAGGCCGGCAGCCGCTTCGTCACGGTCGAAGGAGTAGGCGTCCTTCATGGTGAATTCGCGCCCGCGCATGATGCCGAAGCGCGGCCGGCGCTCGTCGCGGAATTTGGTCTGGATCTGATAGAAGTTGCGCGGCAGCTGGCGGTAGCTTTTCAGTTCCTGGCGGGCGATATCGGTCACCACTTCTTCGGAAGTCGGCTGAACGGCGAAATCGCGGCCGTGGCGGTCGCTGACGCGCAGCAACTCATCGCCCATCTGCGTCCAGCGCCCGGTTTCCTGCCACAGCTCGGCCGGCTGGATCAGCGGCATGGTGAGCTCAAGGGCGCCGGCGCGGTTCATTTCCTCGCGGATGATGTTTTCGACTTTGCGGATCGAGCGCAGGGCGAGCGGCATGTAGCTGTAGATGCCGGCGGCGATGCGGCGGATCATGCCGCTGCGCAACATCAGCTTGTGGCTGACGATTTCCGCATCGGCGGGAGCTTCCTTGAGAGTGGCGAGATGGAACTGGCTGGCGCGCATGGAGGTCAGTGACGGAGAAGGTAAAGGGAAGGCGTGGAAGGCAGACAAGCCGGCAGGCAAGTATGCAGGTCCGGAGCCGGATTCTAGCCCAAGCGGAGCCTGCCGGCGTGCCCGGCAGTCGCCTGACGCAGGCTTTGGCGAGGTTTGCAGGCTGCCCATGCTTTCAAAGCACTGCCAAGTGTGGAAGAATTGGCGGCAATAAACCGATTTTGAAGGTTGCTCATGCTTGATCGTGAAGGCTTTCGCCCGAACGTCGGCATCGTTCTGGTCAATGCGCGCAATGAGGTTTTCTGGGGTAAACGCATCCGCGAACATTCATGGCAGTTTCCGCAAGGTGGCATCAAGCGAGGCGAATCGCCCGAGCAGGCCATGTATCGGGAGCTGTTCGAGGAAGTTGGCTTGCGTCCTGAACATGTGAAAATTCTCGGCCGCACGCGAGGTTGGCTGCGCTACGAAGTGCCGCGTCATTGGGTGCGGCGCGAGTGGCGCAATACCTACCGCGGGCAAAAGCAGATCTGGTATCTGCTGCGCCTGGTGGGACGCGACACGGATGTCTGTCTGCGTGCCAGCTCGCATCCCGAGTTCGATGCCTGGCGTTGGTGCAATTACTGGGTGCCGCTGGATGCGGTGATCGAATTCAAGCGTCAGGTCTACCAACTGGCCTTGCTGGAGCTGGCGCGCACGCTGTTTCGCACGCGTCAGGTCGAAGCGCCGGAGAGCTATCGCCTGCCGGAGCCTGAGCCTGAACTGGAGCCGGTGACGGTGGTGCTGGGCAAGGCGCGCAATTGACATGGAGAAAGGATGCAGACCCGGATCAAGCGCAAGCTGATGGCCGCCGCTGCACTGCGGAGGCGTGTTGCAGCGGCAGTGATGCTGGTGCTGGGTGGATTGAGTGGATGGAGCGCAGCGCAGGCCGGCTTGCTGTTCGATCCGGATCCGAACTGGGCTGAAGAAGAGGTCGCGCTGCCGGCCTCGCTTGATCGCGGCCAGCTGCAGCGTTTCGAGGTTGAGGCCGGCAATGCCAATCAGCACTACATCGACACTGGCAGCCTGAGTGTCGGCAGCGATGGCGTGGTGCGCTATGTGCTGCTGATCACCACGCCGGGCGGCGCTGAAAACATCAGTTTCGAAGGCCTGCGCTGCGCCTCGGGACAGTGGCGGCGCTATGCCAGTGCCGATGCTGGTGGCGAGTGGCTGCCTGCGCGCAAGGCGCAGTGGCAGGCGATTGGCGACCGTGGCCGCAACCGTCCGCGTGCTGCGCTGGCTTATGATTATTTCTGTGACGGGCCGGCTGCACCGCGCGACCGCGAGCATGCTTTGCGCCTGCTGCGCAGCTCGCGCGACAGCGGATCAAGAGAGGTCGTACGTTGATGCTGGAACAGGCCATTCCCCACTTCGACCGTGCGCTGCGCACGGTGTTTGCCACCGCACGCAGCGTGCGTCCTCATCCTGGCGCTGACTTGCCTGAAGCCGAGTTGAGTGAACAGGAACGTGCTCACGCCGCTGCGCTGATGCGGGTCAATCACGTCGGCGAGATCTGTGCCCAGGCGCTGTATCAGGGCCAGGCGCTGATGTCGCGCGATCGGTCGATCCGTGATGCGCTGCAACAGGCGGCCGATGAAGAAACCGAACATCTGGCATGGACCGAGCGTCGTATTGCCGAGCTGGGCGGACGCAAAAGCCTGCTCAATCCGCTGTGGTATGGCGGCGCGCTCGCCATCGGCATGTTTGCCGGTCGTTTCGGTGATCGCTGGAATCTGGGCTTTCTGGCCGAAACCGAACGTCAGGTCGAACAGCACCTGAAAGACCATCTCGACACCTTGCCGGCGCAGGATCAGCGCTCGCGCGCGATCGTCGAGCAGATGAAAACCGACGAAATCGAGCACGCCGAAACCGCACTCAAGCTCGGCGGTCAGGAATTGCCCACGCCGATCAAAGGCGCGATGAAGCTCGCTTCACGGGTGATGACCACGCTCACTTACCGCATCTGAACTGGCGTAGCGGAACCGGAGCGTCTGCCGTGGTCAGGGCAGGCACAAGGCCTGCCCCTACGGTTGATTCTGGGCATTTGCCGGTTGGTGGCTGGTGGTTTCACCCTCTCCGCAGGTTTTTGTGGAGATGCTTCTTTTCAGCGTGATGGCAGATTTTTCGTAGGGGCGACCCTTGTGGTCGCCCTGTTCGAGGATGCTCGTTGGTCGGGTTGTCGACAAGGGCAGGCACAAGGCCAAGCCAAGTTTAATCGACCTCGATGACCTCGCATTCGTGACTGATTTCGGCGGTCTTGCCGAGCATGATCGACGCCGAGCAGTATTTTTCTGCTGACAGCTTCACTGCCCGTTCGACCGCTTCCTGTTTCAGGCCACGCCCGCTCACCGTGTAGAGAAAGCGGATGCGGGTGAACACTTTCGGATCGCTGTCGGCGCGTTCGGCCACCAGGCGCACGCTGCAATCGCGCACATCATGACGGCCACGCTTGAGGATCAGCACCACGTCAAACGCGCTGCAGCCGCCGGCGCCGACCAGCATCAGCTCCATCGGCCGCGGCGCCAGGTTGCGCCCACCTGCCTCCGGTGCGCCATCCATTGCCACCAGGTGGCCCGAGCCGGTTTCGGCAATGAAGCTCATCCCGTCCGACCATCTGACTGTGCATTCCATCCCTGTTCTCTCCTGTTGCCTGCGGTGGTGATTGGAGCAGCTTGCCGGCTGCCGGGGGCGCATTCTACCGGAGCGCGCTGCTCGCAGAACCATCTTCGTTGACAAGTTGCTTGTGGGTCGAGCTTTGCCTGGAGTCTGGTTTTCCGTACCATGCAGTATTCTTGCAATGCACAAACCGAACCCGATGCTTCCATTTTGAGTGGGTGTTGCTCAGCAGTGCAGAAGCGGATTGATCGGATAAACTTGAGCAAGAACAAGAATTTGTCTCTTGATAAGACTGACTTATCAAAAAATCAAAACATTTATACTGCAATGCACAAAAAATGCTTGCAATCGATGTTTGAAGTGTCCATAATTCGTCTCAGTCGGATGGCTGATGCAGGTAACAAGCAAGCAGCAGTGCATCCAAACGGTGTCTCCTCCACCCTCCTCCTTTGGTGTGGATTTAACGCAGTCCCCAATCGGGACTGCGTTTTTTTTGGTTTTTGCCAGGCAGGCTTCGTGTTGTGGCGATCAACTGCTGTCTGGCAAAGCTCTCCGGATCAGGTCTTTCCGGATCGGGCTATCAACAAGCAGCAGGATTTGCCGGGCTTTCACAGTTTTTCGCACCGCTTGCCTTGACAGTTCAAAAAAACAATCTATAATCCGTTTTCTCTTTGGCCAAGTAGCTCAGTTGGTAGAGCAGCGGATTGAAAATCCGCGTGTCGGCGGTTCGATTCCGTCCTTGGCCACCAGAACACTGTTTCACCTGGCGTCAAATCGTTCCGAAACCCGCATGCTGCAGAGCATTGCGGGTTTTTTGTTGTGCGCTTGCAAAAGGCGTCGTGTCGTTGCTCGCCCAAGGGCGGGTTTGAAACCCGCCCCTACGGCTGCGTGTGCGCTGCCGTGCGGAACAAATTTCGTTGTTGGGTTTGTTGTGGTTTGGTTGGCGAGGTTGCTGACGCCCAGCGATTCGACGCCGCCGTAGGGGCGGGTTTCAAACCCGCCCCGCACGTACATTGCCATTGCGGTCGCCCGCCCAGGTGGATTGTGGGTGCAAACGATCCAGGGTCCATTGTGCGGGATTGTTCTGGATATATTCGCGGATGCGGTTCAGTTCATCTTCGTTGCGGATGATGCGATCCCAGAAACTGCGTTGCCAGATTTGGTTTCCAGGGGTTTGACGGATTTGATTGATGTGCCGGGACGAGAATGTTTTGAACGCTCGCATGATTTCAGATACGCCATGCGTTGCAGGGGCGGGTTTCAAACCCGCCCCTGCCGGGTGCATGACGATGATGCCGTGCATGTGGTTGGGCATGACGACAAATTCATCCAGCGCGATAGGTCGGTAGTGCTCGGGAAGCTTATGCCAAACCGCTTGCACTGCTTTGCCAGCGTCGTTGACATGCATCTCGCCGTCAATGACCTCCCCGAACAGGCAAGCACGCCCTTGTGTGCAGGCGGTGACAAAGTACATTCCCGCTTGCGAGTAGTCATGGTCTCGCAAGCGCAGGGCGTGCCGACGGACAGGATTGGATTGTGTCATTGCACTCCCTCCACGATGTTGTGCAACAAGCCTTCGCTCTGTTGCTTCAGCGCGAGGATGCCGGCACGGATTTCCTCCATCCAGATAGACCGATGAAGTCATCGCGCCGGCGCTGGTCTGCGGCGCTGGCTTTGAGCTTGCCCAGTATGAATTCGCCGACGTTGTAAAATGACGGCACCGTCGCCAGGCGCAGCGTACCGTCCTGCTCGGCCTCCGGGTGGGGGCCGAGGAGCTTCTTGCGCTCCAGCACTGGATCCTTGGTGGCTTCAAGCGGCTTTTGTTTCCAGCCAAAAGGAATCATCACGATCAAATAATGCCACCACTGTGGCTCAATGCTTGAGTCACTGCCATCCAGGACCGCACCATGAATCGTACCGAGCGTTTCTACAAGATTGACCAGTTGCTCCACGAGCGGCAGGTGGTGCCGATCGAGGTCTTTCTCGATGAACTGGACGTGTCGCGCGCGACTTTCAAGCGGGATCTGGAGTACATGCGCGACAGGCTGCATGCGCCGATCGTGTGGAATCGGGAGGCGGGCGGTTATCACTTCGAGAACGCAAGTGCGGTCGGGCCCGCTTACGAGCTTCCCGGCCTCTGGTTTTCGGCGGGGGAGTTGTATGCCTTGCTGGCCGCTCACAAGCTGCTGGGGGATATCGAGCCGGCGATTCTGACTGCCCATGTTGCGCCCCTGCAGGCACGTCTGGCGGCGCTTCTCGAAGCATCGGGCCACTCGGCTGCCGAGATTACCCAGCGGGTGCGCCTGCTCTCGATGGCCAAGCGCACGGTCGAGTCACGCTTCTTCACCGACATCACCATTGCCTTGCTGGAGCGCAGGTGCCTGGAGATCGATGCCTGGAACCGGGGGCGGAATGACACCAGTACCCGCACGATTTCGCCGCAGCGCCTGATTCATTACCGGGATAACTGGTACCTGGATGCCTGGTGTCATCTGCGCAACGATTTGCGCAGCTTTGCGGTGGATGCCATGCAACGAGTCAAGGTGCTGCGTGACAAGGCTCGCAATGTGGCGACGGCCAGGCTGGATGCCCACTACTCGTCGGCCTACGGCATTTTTGCCGGACAGCCCAAGGATTGGGCGCTGCTGCGCTTTTCGCCGGAGCGCGCGCGCTGGGTGCAATCCGAGCGCTGGCATCCGGAGCAGCAGTCGGAAGTCCTGCCCGACGGCAGCTACTGTTTGCGCCTGCCCTATGCGGACGAGCGAGAACTGGTCATGGACATCCTGCGCCATGGGCGGCACGTGGAGGTCGTCGCGCCGGAGTCCCTGCGTCGGGCGGTGGCCGGGGAAGTGGCGGCGATGAGCGGGATGTACTGCGCTGCGAGTTGATCAAATCGTCAGGATCGATATTTGAGCCACCTGACCAGTAAACTTGCTTCATCTGCAGGGAGACTGGCCATGATTATTGACTTCATCCTCGCCGCCTTTGTTGGCATCGCCACGCAAAGTTTCTTCATGTTTCTGATGCTCATCATCTGCGCCGCTGTGTTCATCCGGCCTGAGCGGCCGTTTTCGAGCGGTCTGGTGAAACTGGCATTGATGGCGCTGGGGATCTCGGCTCTGTTCTCGCTCTTTGGTGGCGGGAGCGACTGCGATTGCGATCTATAGCGCCATGAAAGAAAGGGAGGCCGCATGAGCAGGAGATTGTTTCTTGAGCGAATCAGCGCGCTGATCGGTATCAGCGTTGCCACGCCGGTTGTCAGCGCGACGGTGCCCAGGAAGGTGGAGTTGCAACGTTCCTCGCTGGCTGGGTTTCAGTACCACCAGGGGGAGGTGGTCTGGTCGTCGCTGGTCGAGGGGGCTTCCTTGAGTCTGGTGCGCGAACCCGGCAATGCACACGATCCGCGAGCAGTTCGCGTCGATTGGCAGGGCCAGAAGCTTGGCTACGTCCCGCGCATCGATAAGGCGGCGGTGAGTCATCTGCTGGATGCCGGTCATGTGCTGCACGCCGAGATCGTCGCGCTGCAGGAGTCCGGCAATCCTTGGGATCGTGTCGAGTTTGCGATCATGCTGGTCGAGCGGGGGTGACTTGTGTTGGCGGCGAATGGTCTGCTTGACGGCTGGGAACTGGCAGCTTGATCAAATTACGTTGACGTTAACGTCAACATAATTTATGTTGCTTCGTTGCCAGTCATTCAGTCGAGGAGAGCGGGAATGCAGATCAAGGATGGTGTGTTTGTCGTCACGGGTGGTGGCTCCGGTCTGGGTGCCGAGACGGCGCGCATGTTGGTGGCCGGTGGCGGGCGGGTGGTGCTCGCGGACGTGAATCGTGAAGCGGGTGAGGCGCTGGCGGCCGAGCTGGGCGCTGTGGCACGCTTTGTCGCCACCGATGTCACCGATGATGCCAGCGGCAAGGCGGCGATCGATTGCGCAGTGAACGAGTTCGGTGCGCTGCACGGTCTGATCAACTGCGCAGGCGTGGCGCCAGCGGAGAAGGTGGTCGGGCGCGAAGGGCCACATCGGCTGGAGTCTTTCGCGCGTACGGTGTCGATCAACCTCATCGGGGTGTTCAACATGATCCGCCATGCGGCCGATGTGATGAGCAAAGCTGAGCCGAATGCCGAAGGCGAGCGCGGAGTGATCGTCAACACTGCTTCGGTGGCGGCGTTCGATGGCCAGATTGGTCAGGCAGGTTACGCTTCGTCCAAAGCCGGCGTAGTCGGTCTCACTTTGCCGGTGGCGCGCGAGCTGGCGCGTTATGGCATCCGGGTGATGGCGATCGCTCCCGGGATCATGGAAACGCCGATGCTGATGGGGATGCCGCAGGAAGTGCAGGATTCGCTCGGCAAGATGGTGCCTTTCCCTTCCCGTCTGGGACGACCGAGCGAATTTGCCGCCTTGGTGCGCCATATTTTCGAGAATCCCTACCTGAATGGTGAAGTGATCCGCTTTGATGGCGCGATCCGCATGGCGGCGAAATAAGCTGCCTGTGCGGTGACAAGTGCCTTCGGCGTTTTGTGGGCTCGGGGCCATGCCCCGAGCAAGCGCTTGTTGCAGCACCGGCGCCTGCAAGCCGGGGCATGGCCCCGGCACCACAGGAAAAACCTGCGATCAAGAGAGGGCGGAGGAATGCAGGAGGTTATTCATGCGTTCGCCCCGGGTCGACTGCTGACGGCGATGGTCGGGCGTGGGGAAATGTGCTAAAACCACCCATTCTGTCCATCTCGGCCCATCTCCTGCTTAGTGTCAGGGGAGTGTCCTCATCCCTACATGTCTGCTGATTCTGTTGCTGGTGCGCCGGATGCGCCCTCTGGTGGCGCTGCCGAAGCCGCCGGGGTGAGCGCTGGCGATTGTTATCACTGCGGTCTGCCCGTACCCACCGGCACCCATTACCGGGTGGTGATCGATGGTCGGCCGCAGGCGATGTGCTGCGTCGGCTGCGAAGCGGTGGCGCAATCGATTGTCGACAGTGGTCTGGTCGATTATTACCGCCACCGCGATGCGATGCCCGAAACCCGGCGCGAAGCCTTGCCGCTTGAGCTGCAAGAGCTCGGCCTGTTTGATCACCCTGATTTCCAGCAAAGTTTCGTCAAGCCAGTCGGCGAGCATGAGCGTGAAGCGACGCTGATCCTCGAAGGGATCACTTGCGCAGCTTGCGTGTGGCTCAACGAGCAGCATGTCGCTCGTCTTGAAGGCGTGTCGGCAGTGGAAATCAACTACGCCACCCGCCGTGCGCGGGTGCGCTGGGATGAGCAGCGCGCCAGGCTGTCCGATGTGCTCGCTGCCATCCAGGCGATCGGCTATCGAGCCTACCCTTACGATGCCAAGCGTTCCGAGCAGATCGCCGACCGTGAGCGACGTTCGATGCTGTGGCGGGTGTTTGTCGCCGGTTTCGGCTCGATGCAGGTGATGACTTACGCGGTGTCGGCCTATCTGGCTGGCGAAGGCGAGATGAGCTGGGACATGACTTTGCTCATGCGCTGGGCGAGTCTGGTGCTGACTTTGCCGGTGGTGTTCTATTCCGCCGGACCTTTTTTCCAGCGCGCCTGGCGTGATCTGCGCCTGCGGCGTCTGGGGATGGATGTGCCGGTGGCGCTCGGCGTCGGCAGCGCTTTCCTTGCCAGCCTGTGGGCGACGCTGACCGATGGACCGGAAGTCTACTTCGACTCGGTGACGATGTTCGTCTTTTTCCTGCTCGGCGGGCGTTACCTGGAAATGCTTGCGCGCCAGAAGGCGGTGCGTGGGGTGGAAGAGCTGGGCAAGGTGTTGCCGGTGTTTGCCGAACGTCTGCCAGCCTGGCCGCAGGAGGCGACCAGCGAGAGCGTGCCGACTTTGCAGCTGGCAGTTGGCGATGTGGTGCGGGTGCGGCCCGGCGAGGTGATTCCGGCCGATGGTGTGGTGCTCGATGGTCACAGCGAGGTCAATGAGGCTTTGCTCACTGGCGAGAGTCTGCCGGTGGTGAAGACCGCTGGCGCTGCGCTGACTGGCGGCAGCATCAACGTCTCTTCGCCGCTGTTGCTGCGCGTGCAGCAGGTGGGCGAGATGACCCGGCTGGCGGCGATCCGCCAGCTGATGGAGCGGGCAGCGACCGAAAAGCCGCGCATCGCCACCCATGCTGACCGGATTGCCGGCTGGTTCATCCTGCTGCTGCTGGTGCTGGCCGCGATCACCGCAGTTGCCTGGTATTTCATCGACAGCTCGCGTGCCTTGTGGGTGTGCGTGTCGGTGCTGGTGGTGGCTTGCCCATGTGCATTGTCGCTGGCGACGCCGACCGCACTCACGGTTGCCACCGATGCGCTTGCCCGCGGCGGGGTGCTGATCACGCGGGCGCATGCGGTGGAAACGCTTGCGCATGCCAGTCATTTCGTCTTTGACAAGACCGGAACCCTGACTTACGGCCACATGCAGCTTGATGCGGTGCTGGCGCTGGGCGAATACCGCGAAGCCGGGTTGATAGCGCTTGCCGCAGCCATTGAGCAGGGCTCGGAGCATCCGGTTGCTGCCGGTCTGCGCGAAGCTGCCCAGGCGCAGGAAGCGTCCGAACTGCCGCGTGTCAGCGAAGTGCGTGCGCATACCGGGCAGGGGATGAGCGCCCGGCTTGATGCGCTTGAACTGTGGATCGGTCGTCCTGAATACGTCGCTGCTGCTGCCGGGCTGGTGCTGCCGGCAGAACTGGACCGCTTTGTCGAGGTAGGCGGCACGGTGGTGGCGATGGCCAGTGGTGAGGGCTGGCTGGCCTTGTTCCGCTTTGCCGATCAGCTGCGCAGCGAAGCGCCGGCCGTGGTGAGTGCCTTGCGTGCGCAAGGCGCTGCGCTGGGTATTCTGTCGGGCGATGCTGCAACAGCGGTGATGACGGTCGCCAGAGAGCTTGGCATTGCCGATGCGCAGGGCGGGATGACACCGCAGGACAAACAGGCGGCGATTGCCCGTCTGCAGCAGCAACCGGGTGCGGTGGTGGCGATGGTTGGCGATGGGGTCAATGATGCGCCGGTCTTGGCGCAGGCGCATGTGTCGGTGGCGATGGCCGGTGCCACCGAGCTGGCGCGCAACCAGGCGGATATCGTGCTGCTGAACGAAGATCTCGGTACTTTGCTCGGCGCGCTCGGTGTGACCCGCAAAACCTTGCGCATCATCCGCCAGAACTTGTGGTGGTCGTTTGCCTACAACTTCACTTCGGTGCCGCTGGCGATGCTGGGCGTGGTCACACCGTGGATGGCCGGCATCGGCATGGCCGGCAGCTCGCTGCTGGTGGTACTCAATGCGCTGCGCCTGCAGCGCGTGCCGTTGCGCTGAAGCCCGGCATGCATCGGTGCTGGCGCACGATCTGACCCCGGGAGGGTATCAATCTTGGAAAGTCTTTATCTGCTGATTCCGCTGTCGGTGGTGCTGGTGTTCATCATCGGCGTGGTGTTCTGGTGGTCGCTGCGCAGCGGCCAGTATGACGACCTGGAAGGGCCGGCTTACCGCTTGCTGATGGATGATCGTGATCCGCCGCTGGCGAGCAGGCCGGAGTCTGAAGCAGCAGAAGAGCGCAAGAGGGAGGAGTGATTGACCATGTCGGCGAAAAGGGTTTCCGTTGACCTAAGTCAACTGCGGAAATCTGCCTTGCGGCACACTGGCCTCGTTGGGGCCGTACATGCGGGGTTTGTTCAGCGAATGAGCCTGTGTCGGTGCCCGTTTGTCTCTCTGTTGGGGTTGGGGGTGCGTGCGAACGCACCCTTTTTTTTGCTTTCCCGGAATCAAATCAGGTCTTTGCCTTGACAGCCAGTGGTGTGGCTCGGTAGTATTGCGAGCTTTCCGTTTCATGGCCGCCGCAAGTGGCCTGACACCATTGAGGTTTTACATGAAGACGTTTTCCGCCAAGCCGCACGAGGTCGAGCGCGACTGGTTCGTTGTTGACGGCACGGACAAGGTGCTTGGCCGTCTTGCCACCGAAGTTGCTCGCCGTCTGCGTGGCAAGCACAAGGCGATCTACACTCCGCACGTCGATACCGGCGACTACATCGTCGTCGTCAACGTGGACAAGCTGCGTGTGACTGGCAACAAGGCCCAGGACAAGAAGTACTACCATCACACCGGCTATCCCGGTGGTCTGAAGGAAACCAACTTCACCAAGCTTCAGCAGCGCTTCCCCGAGCGCGTGCTCGAGAAAGCGGTGAAGGGCATGCTGCCGAAAGGCCCGCTGGGCTACGCCATGCTGAAGAAGCTGAAGTGCTACGCGGGTCCCGCTCATCCGCACAGCGCCCAGCAGCCGCAAGTTCTCGAGATCTGACAGGAGCCGATCAATGGCTGTGACTTACAACTACGGCACCGGCCGTCGCAAGAGTGCGGTTGCCCGCGTGTTCATCAAGGCCGGTAGCGGCAACATCGTCGTCAACGGCAAGCCGGTCGACGAGTTCTTCTCGCGCGAAACCGGTCGCATGATCGTCCGTCAGCCGCTGGTGCTGACCGGCAACGAAGACAAATTCGACATCATGGTCAACGTCACCGGCGGTGGCGAGTCCGGTCAGGCTGGTGCAGTGCGTCATGGCATCACCCGCGCGCTGGTTGACTACAGTGCCGAGCTGAAAGGCGAACTGCGTTCGGCTGGCTTCGTCACCCGCGATGCCCGCGAAGTGGAGCGCAAGAAAGTCGGCCTGCACAAAGCACGCCGCGCCAAGCAGTTCTCCAAGCGCTGAGCGTCTTTTTGCGCTGCTGCCTTGCAAGCCGCCTTCGGGCGGCTTTGTGCGTTTCTGCGCCGGGTGGTGGTAGCGTGTTGGTGGTGCAGTGTGATGTTTTGTCAGCGCAGCTGCGGCCCAGGCCGCTGCCGTGAGATAATCGGCGTGCTGCGATTCCCATTGAAGAGGTTGGCATGATCAAGGTCGGTGTTGTTGGCGGTACGGGCTATACCGGAGTCGAGCTGCTGCGGCTGCTTGCTCTCCATCCTGAGGTTGAACTGACTGCGATCACTTCGCGCGGTGAAGCCGGCATGGCAGTGGCAGAGATGTTTCCCAGCCTGCGTGGCCGCATTGATCTCAAGTTCGTCACCCCGCAAGAGGCAGCGCTCGAGCGCTGCGATGTGGTGTTTTTCGCCACTCCCAACGGCATTGCGATGAAGCAGGCGGCTGAACTGGTGGCTGCCGGCGTGCGGGTGATCGATCTGTCGGCCGACTTCCGCATCCGCGATCTCGCCGAGTGGCAGCGCTGGTACGGCATGGAGCATGCGGCGGCCGAGCTGGTCGCCGAAGCGGTTTATGGTCTGCCGGAAGTCAATCGTGAGCAGATCCGCAAGGCGCGCGTGCTGGCCAATCCTGGTTGTTATCCGACCGCAGTGCAACTCGGTTTCCTGCCGCTGATCGAAGCGGGTCTGGTTGATACCGCTTTCCTCATTGCCGATGCCAAGTCGGGCGTGTCGGGTGCTGGTCGTGGCGCGGCCGTGGGCAGTCTGTTTGCTGAAGCGGGCGATAATTTCAAGGCCTATGGCGTGCCTGGTCACCGTCATCTGCCGGAAATTCGCCAGGGACTGGCTCGCGTTGCCGGGGCGCCGGTGGGGCTGACTTTCGTGCCGCATCTCACGCCGCTCATCCGGGGCATTGAAGCCACGCTTTATGCTAGCATCAAGCCCGGCGTCGAGCTGCCCGATCTGCAGCAGTTGTACGAAACGCGTTATGCCAATGAAGCTTTCGTCGACGTGATGCCGGCTGGCAGCCATCCTGAGACGCGTTCGGTGCGTGCCTCCAATCTTTGCCGGCTGGCGGTGCATCGACCGCAGGGCGGTGAGGTGATCGTCGTGCTGTCGGTGATCGACAATCTGGTCAAGGGCGCTGCCGGCCAGGCCGTGCAGAACCTGAACATCATGTTCGGTTTCGATGAGCGTCTCGGCCTGGACATCGTGCCGGTCAGTCCCTGAGCAAGCAAACCACCGGGTCGGGCTTGGGCCGGAGAGGGAACCTTGCTCCCTTCTCGCGACTCTGAGCCTGATTGAACCCAAGCATTTCAATGAATTCACGCCGGCTGCTGCCGAACAGCGCGCAGCCCACTACCCCGCAGAGGAGCAAACATGAGCGCAGAACTCGCAATGCCTGAAATTCTGGTCTTCACCGACAGCGCCGCCAACAAGGTGCGCGAGCTGATCGAGGAAGAAGGCAATCCCGATCTCAAACTGAGGGTCTTCGTCAGCGGCGGCGGCTGCTCGGGCTTTCAGTACGGCTTCACTTTCGACGAAGAGGTCAATGAAGACGACACCAGCTTCGTCAAGAATGACGTCACCTTGCTGATTGATTCGATGAGTTACCAGTATCTGTCCGGTGCCGAGATCGACTACACCGAAGGTCTGGAAGGCTCGCAGTTCGTCATTCGCAATCCCAACGCCACCAGCACTTGCGGTTGCGGTTCGTCCTTCAGCGCCTGAACCTCGGGCTGGTGACAACAAAAAAGGGGCGCAAGCCCCTTTTTTGTTGTGCTGACGGCAGTGTTCAGCGCGCGCCTTCCGTGCTGGCAACTTCGTAGTTGAGGAGGGCGAAACGCTTGCGGAGCTGTTCGCTCTCCTTGCGGAAAGCTGCCAGTTCGCGGGCGTTGAGGCTGTCGGCCATCGGCAGCGCGACTTTCATCGGGTCATGGGCGACATTGTTGATGCGCACTTCGTAGTGCAGATGCGGACCGGTCGCCCAGCCGGTGCTGCCGACATAGCCGATGACATCGCCCTGGCTCACCTGCTGGCCTTTCTTCAGGCCTTTGGCGAAGCCGTTGAGGTGGGCGTAAGCAGTGCTGATGTTGCCACGGTGTTTGAGGATGACGATCTTGCCATAGCCATTCTGAACACCCGCGAGGTCGACGACGCCGTCCGAGCTGGCCTTGACCGGAGTGCCGGTTGGGGCGGCGAAGTCCGTGCCTTTGTGGGCACGCCATTTCTTGCTGATTGGATGGGTGCGCCCGCCGAAGCTGGAGCTGATGCGGGTGAAGGCCAGTGGCGAGCGCAGGAAGCCCTGGCGCAGACTACGGCCTTCCTCGCTGTAGTATTGCTCCTTGCCGCTGGGACCGCGATGAAGGACCACTGCGTGACGCTTGCCGCGATTGATGAATTCGGCGGCGACGATGCGCCCGGGGCGCACTGGCGCGCCGTCGCGGTAGTGCATTTCGTAAATGACGCTGAAACGGTCGTCCTTGCGCAGATCGGTGCGGAAGTCGATTTCAGTGCCGAAAATCTGCGCCATCTGAGTGGCAACATGATCGGGAATGCCGGCGGCGTCGGTGGCGCCATACAGGGAGCTGCGAATGCTGCCGGCGCGCATTTCGAGTTCGACGCTGTCGTTGTCAAGGTCGACGGTGCTCAGCTGCAGCGCTTGCCGGGCGTCGCGCTCGAGTACCAGTTGTTGCTCACCGCCACCGATCGGCAGGCTGAAACTGTGCAGGCGGCCGTTTGCGCTGATGAGTGCGGTGACGTTGCGTCCGGCGCGCAGCTGGCGCAGGGCGCGCTTGCCTTCATCAGCATTGCTGAAAAAACTCAGCGCCTCGTCATCATCGATGCCGAGGCGCTGGAACAGACTTTGCAAAGTGTCGCCGCTGCGAACCCGTTCGCTGTGCACGAAGGGCAGATCGGCTTCTGGTGCTTCGATATTCAGCTTGGGGCTGGGCAGGGTTTCGAGCAGGGTGGCGGTGGGGATGCCGGCGGTGTCGCTGCCTGGAGCGACAGCAGTGGCGGCCACGACCCCGAGCAGGGAAAGGCCTGTTACACCAGCAAGCAGCCAGGGACGCGGACGAGTGAGGAGTTGTTGCGGCAGTTCAGCTAGAATTCGGGTCTTTCTCGCCTGCATGAGCGCCTCGGGCTGTTGGATAAGAAAATCCGATGATTCTAGCAAAAATGGGCTCAGCTTCGGGAAGGTATTTTGGGAGAAATCGAATGTCAGATGTACAGGCCGCCATGGAGCTGATCAGACGCGGTGCGGAAACCATCCTCGTCGAGGCGGAGTTGATCGAGCGCTTGCAGCGTGGTCGTCCCTTGCGGGTGAAAGTGGGCTTTGACCCCACCGCGCCCGATCTTCATCTTGGCCACACCGTGGTGATCAACAAGATGCGTCATTTTCAGGAGCTGGGCCACCACATCATGTTCCTGATCGGTGACTTTACCGGCATGATCGGTGACCCGAGCGGCAAGAACAGCACCCGCCCGCCGCTGTCGCGCGAGCAGATCATGGAAAATGCGCGCACCTATCAGGATCAGGTATTCAAGATCCTCGATCCGGAAAAGACCGAAATCTGCTTCAATTCAAGCTGGATGGAAGGGCTGGGTACTGCCGGGATGATTCGTCTCGCCGCGCAGCAGACGGTGGCGCGCATGCTGGAGCGCGATGATTTTGCCAAGCGTTACGCCAGCCAGCAGCCGATCGCCATCCACGAATTCCTCTATCCGCTGTGCCAGGGCTATGACTCGGTGGCGATGAAGGTCGATGTCGAGATGGGTGGTACTGATCAGCGATTCAATCTGCTGATGGGGCGCGAGCTGCAGAAGAACTACGGCCAGCCGCCGCAGTGCGTGCTGATGATGCCTTTGCTCGAAGGGCTGGATGGCGTCAACAAGATGTCGAAGTCGCTGGGCAACTACATCGGCATTGCCGAACCGGCGAACGAGATTTTCGGCAAGACGATGTCGGTGTCCGATACTTTGATGTGGCGTTATTACGAGCTGCTGTCTTTCCGCTCCAGCACTGAAATTGCTGCGCTGCGCGTCGAAGTCGAACAGGGGCGCAATCCGCGTGACGTCAAGGTGATGCTGGCGCAGGAACTGGTCGGCCGTTTCCACGGTGCGCGTGCTGCCGAAGCTGCACTGGCGGATTTCGAAGCCCGTTTCCAGCGCAATGCGATTCCCGACAATGTGCCGGAAGTGAAAGTGAATGTCGGCGCCGAAGGCATGGCGCTGTTCCAGCTGCTCAAGCAGGCTGGTCTGACCGGCAGCACCTCGGAAGCGATGCGGATGATCGAACAGGGCGCCGTGCGCATCAACGGCGAACGTGCGGAAGACAAGGGGCTGCTGCTGCGCGCCGGTGAGCGAGTGGTGCTGCAGGTCGGCAAGCGCAAGTTCGCCGCCGCCGAGTTGCTGTGAGCGCGGGCGCGATCGGTGTTTTCGATTCCGGGGTCGGTGGTCTGACCGTGGTGCGGGCGCTCATGGAGCGCCTGCCGCTGGAAGACATCATCTACTTCGGTGATACCGCACGCCTGCCGTATGGGGTGAAATCGGTCGCGACCATCGAGCATTACACCGCTCAGATCACCCGTTTTCTGCTGCAGCGCGAAGTGAAGATGCTGATCATTGCCTGCAACACCATGGCAGCGGTGGCGGCAGACGTGGTGCGCAAGCTCGCTGGCCCGGTACCGGTGCTGGATGTGATCGAAGCTGGCGCCCGTGCCGCAGTGGCGGCCGCGTCTGGTGGGGGAACAGGTGGACGAATTGGCGTCATCGGCACCCCGACTACCATCAACAGCAACGCCTATGCGCGCCGCATTCATGCGCTGGATTCATCGGTGCGGGTGTATTCGCAAGCCTGCCCGCTGTTCGTGCCGCTGGTTGAGGAAGGCTGGCTCGACCACGCGGTGACCCGCCTCACCGCCGAGGAATACCTGCGGCCGGTGCTGGCCGAGGAGGTCGACAGCCTGGTGCTCGGCTGCACCCACTATCCTTTGCTCAAGCCTTTGCTGCGCGAAGTCGCCGGCCCGCAGGTCAGGCTGATCGATTCAGCGCTGACCACTGCCGAGCTGGCAGCCGGGCATTTGCAGCAGCATGGGTTGGCCCGTAGCGACGCAGCGCGGGTCAATTATCACTTTGCCGTCAGCGATGTGCCGCTGCGTTTTCAGACCATTGGCGAGCGCTTTCTGGGGCGCTCGCTGGGGACGGTCGAGAAAGTCGACTGGTGAAACAGCTGTGGCGCGGATGCCGCGTCAGTGAATGCGTTTCACTGTGCGGCAGCGCTTTCGAGCCAGTCGCGGGCCTGTGCGGCGTCGGCAAAAACCTGCAGTTCGGCATCGATGAAGAACTGGCGCAGCCAGGCGCTCCAGCTCAGCCACTGATCATCGGTGACCACGGCGATGCGGCGGAAGTCGGCGGCGTGTTCGCGGGTGAATTTGATTTCCTCCCAGGCCACATCCAGGGTGAAACCGGCCATCGCACTCAGATCGAACAACAGATCCAGCTTGCCTTCGAACTGGATCTTGTACTTCAGCAGCTGCTCGAACTCCTGAAAATCAGCGAGAGTGAATTCACCCAGCACGGTGATGGCAACAAAACGGTCGCGGTGTTCGGTAGTGATCATGGTGGCATCCTCGCAAAGTGGTGCAGCAGAAATTGTTTGCTGTTGGAGCTGAGGATAGCATTGCCGCCACTGGGCGGTGTGCTTTCAGGCCGGACGTGGTTTGAGTGAAATGGCGATTGCGCCACCGATGATGAGTGCCACGCCTGCCCAGCTGCTGGCAGCGATTGCTTCCTGCCAGAACAGCAGGCCGAACAGGCTGGCAAATACCACCGTGGTATAGCTGAAATTGGCTGACACCAGCGCGTGACCGTAGCTGTACGAACGGGTCATCGCCAACTGGGCAACTCCGCCGAACAGGCCGACGCCAAGCAGCAGGGCGAGTTGCTCGCCATCCGGCCAGTGCAGGCCGCCTTCAGGCAGGCTGCCGAGCAGGCCGAACACGGTGGTGACCAGCGAGAACCAGAACACGGTGCGTACCACCGGCTCGCCGATGCGACCGAGTTCATGCACGCTCAGATACGCGATGCTCGCCACTGCGCCGGAACCGAGACCAGCCGCTGCGCCCAGCCACTGACCGCTGTCGAGCGTCGGTTGGAGCAGCAGCACTACACCGAGGAAGCCGCACAGCATCGCCAGCACGCCGGCTGGTCGCAGACGTTCGCCAAACACTGCTGCGAGCAGTACCGCAACCCAGAGTGGTGAGGTGTAGTTGAGCGTGACCGCAGTTGCCAGCGGCAAGGTGGCGATGGCGAAGAAGTAGCAGCTCAGCGCCACCGAGCCGGAAATGCTGCGCGAGACATGAACGCGCCAGTGCGGAGTACGCAGGCGAATGCCGCGCTGACGGGCAAGCAGGCCCATCATCAGGACGCTGATCGCGCCGCGCCAGAAGACAATGTCGGCGGTGGCGAGGCTGTCGGCACCGAATTTGACGCACACCCCCATGCAGGCAAACAGCAGGCAGGAAACAAGCATCCACAGGGCGGGTCGGGTGATCATGTTGCAGTGCAGCGTGAAAGTGCGCTATTGAACCACAGAGCGTCGGTGCTGCACAGGGTGGCATCAGGTTTGATCGGGGGAGGGGCCTTGCAGGCCCCTGGTCGAGGCATGGCCTCGACCCCACGTGGGTGTGTGCTGGCGCTGCCATGTGCTTGTGAGGCCTGGCCTCGACCGCTCAATGGCCGGGAGTGGCCGCCAGCAGACTGACTTCTGCCACCAGACCGTCGCCGGCACGGTTGCGCAGTTTCACTTCGCCGCCTTGCTGGCGCAGGAGGTTGCGTGCAATCGCCAGGCCAAGACCGGTGCCGCCGGTGTTGCGGTTGCGCGAATGTTCGAGGCGATAGAAAGGCTCGAATACCTTTTCCAGCGCTTCATCCGGCAAGCCTGGCCCCTGGTCGCGGATCCGCAGCTGAATGTGCTGCCCCTGACGTTCGCCGTCGATCTCTACCTGACCGCCGAATTTGATCCCGTTCTCGATCAGGTTCCACAGCGCGCGCTGCAAGGCTTTCGGCTGAGCAGAAACCGTGGTGTCGAACTGCTTGAGAATGTCGAGCTCCCAGCCAAGCGCCGCAGCATCATCGGCGAGGGCTGCGAGCAGATGATCAAGATTGATCGCTTGCGCCGGTGCGCTGCCATCCATGCTGCGCGCGTAATCGAGTCCTTCGCGGATCAGGCCTTGCATGCTGTCGAGATCGGTCTGGATGCGGCTGCGCAGGTCTTCGTCATCGATCAGCTCGGCGCGCAGGCGCAGGCGGGTGATCGGGGTCTGCAGATCGTGGGAGATGGCGGCGAGAATGCGGGTGCGCTCGTTCATGTGTTCGCGGATGCGGCCCTGCATGTGGTTGAACGCCTGTGCCGCCTGGCTGACTTCCAGTGGCCCGTCGGTCGGCAAGGGCGTGCGCTCCGGATCTTCCCCCAGCGCACGGGCGGCAGCGGCGAGCTGGGACAGTGGACGGGTGACGATGCGCACGGCAAACCAGGTCAGCATGGTGATGCCAAGTACCAGCGCTGCGAGCGCCGCGAGTGCGCTCAGTGGATGGTGGGCCGGCTCGGCATGTGGCAGAGGATTCGGCAGGACGGCGTTGGGCAGGCGAATCTGCAGCGGCGTGCCGTCGCTCAGGATGGTGCTGATCAGCAGCACGCCGTGACCGAAACGTGGGTGGGCGGTTTCGTACAGCTCGAATTGATGCTCGGGCAAGGCATTGCGCAAGGTGGTGAGCAGTGGATGCCCGCCAAGCGGACGAAACTGCTGTCCCGCAGGCAGGGCGCCGATGTTCAGTCGCAGGCGGCGGCGGCTCAGTTCATGCAGCCAGCGTGGGCGTTCATCGGCGCTGACATGATCCAGAATATCGATTGCGGCGGCGACTTCTTCGCTCACGCCCTGATGGAAAGCATTGCGGCCAAGACGCTCGCGCTCGCTGACAAAGAGCGTCGCACTCAGGGTGATGGTGAGCAGGATGCCCAGCAGCAGGATGCCGACCAGGCGGGCGAAGAGGCTGCGTGGCCAGGGCAGTTTCATGGCTGCTGTTCCGCCTCTGCGCGGTCGTGGAGAGCGTGGACTTCGGTGGCGAGCACGTAGCCTTCATTGCGCACGGTCTTGATGATCGCCGGTTCGCGGGCGTTGTCACCGAGGCGCTGGCGCAGGCGGCTGACCTGCAGATCGATGCTGCGATCATAGCTTTCCGCTTCGCGGCCCTGGGTGAGCTCCATCAGCTGATCGCGGGATAGCACTTTCTGCGGATGGGCAAGGAAAACGCTCAACATGCGGTATTCGGCGCCGGACAGCGGTACCACGGTATCGTCGGCCGCAAGCAGGTGACGATTGATGGTGTCCAGCCGCCAGCCGGCGAATTCGAGCTGGCGTGCATTGGCCAGCGGCTGGGCGTCGAGGTTGGGTGGCAGGGCGCGGGTGCGGCGCAGTACGGCACGGATACGCGCATACAGTTCGCGCGGTACGAAAGGTTTGGTGAGGTAGTCGTCGGCGCCCATTTCGAGGCCGAGAATGCGGTCCATGTCTTCGCCGCGGGCGGTGAGCATCAGGATCGGTAGATTGGCTCCCTGACCATCGCTGGCACGCAGGTTGCGGCACAGGCTGAGCCCATCTTCGCCCGGCATCATGATGTCGAGCACGATGAGGTCGATGCGATGGCGTTCGAGCAGCGCTTTCATTTCGCGGCCATCGGCCGCAGTGGTGCAGCGCAGACCCTGCTTTTCCAGATAGGCGGCAAGCAGGGTGCGGATGTCGTGGTCGTCATCGACGATGAGAATGTGGTCGGCCTGGTTCATGAACTTCTCCTTGGCCTGCATCTTAGGCGGGCAGGCAGCACTTGTTGTATCCCAAGGTATCAGCACGCCATCCTGAGACACAAGGCTGCAAAACTCGCTGCAGCGGACATATCGCGTACACATTGAGGTGTTTCAATGAAGCCGTTCCCACAGCAGTGGGGCAGATCATCAACTGCACAGGAGAAGAATCATGAAATCACTCAACAAGAAATTTGCTGTTGCCCTGCTGGCTGCCGGGCTGTTTGGCAGTGGCGCTGCGCTGGCCTGGGGCGGGCACGGGGGGGCGCATTGCGATGGCCCGGGTGCCCACCGTGGGGCGATGGGAGGCGGCAAGGCAGGCTGGTCGCAGCTGGCGCCGGAGCAGATTCAGGCGCGAATGGCTGAGCGTCTTGAGTTGCGCATGGCGCGGCTGGAGCTGGCGCTGGCGCTCAAGCCCGAACAGCAGGCGGCGTTTGCCGGTTTCAAGGCGAGGATGAGCGAGCGTGCCGGCAAGCAGGCACAGGCGATGGCCGCAGCAGCGGGCCGCGAGCAGGCACCGAAGACGGTGGTGGCGCGCATGGAGCGCATGGAGCAGATGCACGCCGAGCGTGCTCGTGCGCTGGCGGAAAGCCGCGAAGCGGTAAGCAGCTTCTACGCCCAGCTCAGCGATGCGCAGAAGACGGTGTTTGATGCCGAGTTCCAGCGCATGGATCATCGCGGCTGGCATGGCGGCTGGCACGGCGGCCGGAGTGCCGAAGGCGGCAAGGGTGGCAAGATGGGCGGCGAGGGCCGGGGTCAGGGGCCGCGCGCTGAACGCTCATGATCGCGATCATGAGCATGGATGAGCGCCGCTGAGATCGGCGTCATGCAATGGAAAAAGCCACCCCGCAGGGTGGCTTTGTGCTCACTGTCTCAGCTGCGGAAGATCAGTGGAACTGCTCTTCTTCGGTCGAGCCGGCGAGTGCCTTCACCGAGGAAGTGCCACCCTGGATGACAGTGGTCACGTCATCGAAGTAGCCGGCACCGACTTCCTGCTGGTGGGAGACGAAGGTGTAGCCCTTGTCGCGCGCGGCGAATTCAGGTTCCTGCACCATTTCGACGTAGTGCTTCATGCCTTCGCCGCGCGCATAGGCGTGGGCGAACTGGAAGGTGTTGTACCAGTTGACGTGGATGCCGGCGAGGGTGATGAACTGATACTTGTAGCCGAGTGCCGACAGTTCGTCCTGGAACTTGGCGATGGTCTTGTCGTCGAGGTTCTTCTTCCAGTTGAACGACGGCGAGCAGTTGTAGGACAGCAGCTTGCCGGGGCAGGCGGCGAGCACGGCCTGGGCGAATTCACGCGCAAAGCCGAGGTCGGGCGTACCGGTTTCGCACCACACCAGATCAGCGTAAGGCGCGTACGACACACCGCGGCTGATCGCCTGTTCCAGACCGTTCCTGACCGAGTAGAAACCTTCCTGAGTGCGCTCGCCGGTGCAGAACGGCTTGTCGCGGTCGTCGTGGTCGGAGGTGAGCAGGTTGGCAGCTTCGGCGTCGGTACGGGCGAGGATCAGGGTCGGCACACCCATCACGTCAGCGGCGAAACGGGCCGAGATCAGCTTCTCGATTGCTTCCTGGGTCGGCACCAGCACCTTGCCGCCCATGTGACCGCACTTCTTCACGGCCGCGAGCTGGTCTTCGAAGTGGACCCCGGCAGCGCCGGCCGCGATCATGTTCTTCATCAGCTCGAAGGCGTTCAGCACACCACCGAAGCCGGCTTCGGCGTCGGCGACGATCGGCAGGAAGTAGTCGATGAATTCGGCATCACCCGGGTTGATACCGCGCGACCACTGGATTTCGTCAGCACGCTTGAAGGTGTTATTGATGCGGCGCACCATGGTCGGCACCGAGTCATAGGCGTAGAGCGACTGGTCCGGATACATGGTTTCCGAAGTGTTGCCGTCGGCAGCGACCTGCCAGCCCGACAGATAGACGGCTTCGAGGCCGGCCTTGGCCTGTTGCATCGCCTGACCGGCGGTGATGGCGCCGAATGCGTTCACATAGCCTTTCTTCGCGCCGCCATTGACGCGATCCCACAGCAGCTTGGCGCCGCGCTGAGCAAGGGTGTACTCAGGCTGCAGGCTCCCACGCAGGCGGACGACATCGGCAGCGGAGTAGCCGCGCTTGATGTTCTTCCAGCGCGGGTTTTCGGCCCAGTCTTTTTCCAGAGCGGCGATTTGTTGTTCGCGGGTCAGGCTCATGATGCTTCCTTTCGATCAGAGGTGAAAAACCAGGCGAGGATGAGTCGGTGCGCAGTCCGCGCGGTGCCGGAACTCATCTTCGCCAGTGTCCGGGGGTGGGGAGCGCTTCGGTCTCCGTTGCGACTGCTCACCATGGGCAGAATTGTAATCCACATTTTGCACAGCAGCAATATGTCTTATATAAGACATAAGAAAATAGTTCGCAAAACACAAAATCTGGCTTGGCGTCTCCCGCCGGGCAGGCTTGCTGTTCAACAAGCGCCCTGATCGATCAGCCTCGTAGCCCGGATAAGCGCCAGCGCATCCGGGATTCAGTCTGGAGAGGATGAAGAATCCGTGCGAGAGCAATTGTTTTCTGGTTTGCCGGGAAGGTGTAGGGGCTTGTGGAGCCCGATGGCTTCCCCGGATGCGCTGGCGCTTATCCGGGCTACGTAGCGGAGAACAGCTCTCCCGCGAGGGGAGAGGGGAGTTCAGGCCGGCAGCGGCAGCGCCTCGGTGGCAACGATGACTCCGTCTTCGTCCGCGTAAACATAATGGCCGGGGATGAAGTCGATGCCGCCGAAGCTCACCTTGAGCTCACGTTCGCCGCTTTGCCGCTTGACGGTTTTCAGCGGATGGGTGCCGAGCGCGAATACCGCCAGATCCATTTCGCCGATCGCGCGCGAGTCGCGGATGCAGCCGTAAACAATGATGCCGGCCCAGCCGTTGCGCACGGCGAGCGCGGCGAGCTGGTCGCCGACCAGCGCGCGACGCATCGAGCCGCCGCCATCGATCACCAGCACCCGCCCTTCGCCAGGCGACTCGACCGCCTGCCTCACCAGGCTGTTGTCCTCGAACAGTTTCAAGGTGCTGATCTGGCCGCCACAGGCGCGGCGACCGCCGTAGCTGCGGAACATCGGGCTGCAGATGCGCAGTTTGTCTTCGTGCTCGTCACACAGGTCGGCGGTCTGAATGTTCATGATTGCTCCGGAAAAAGGATGAAAAAACGCCCTCGGCGGAGGGCGTAGGGTATGGAAAAAGTGACGCTTGCTGGCGTTCAGGCGGTGGCAACTTCCGCTTCTTCGAACACCAGTTTGACCTTGTCGCCGTCGTCGAGATCGATGGTGACTTTGCCGCCATTGACCAGGCGGCCGAACAGCAGCTCGTCGGCCAGGGCAGCGCGGATGGTGTCCTGGATGAGGCGGGCCATCGGCCGCGCGCCCATCAGCGGGTCAAAGCCGTGGGTAGCCAGCCAGCTCTTGAGTTCGTCACTGAAGTGGGCTTCGACTTTTTTCTCGTGCAGTTGAGCTTCGAGCTGCATGAGGAATTTGTCGACCACGCGCAGGATGACTTCGTTGTCGAGCGCCTTGAAGGAGATGATCGCATCGAGCCGGTTGCGGAATTCGGGCGAGAACAGGCGCTTGATGTCCGCCATCTCGTCGCCCGCTTCGCGTTTGGCGGAAAAGCCGATCACCGCTTTCTGCATCGACTCGGCACCGGCATTGGTGGTCATGATCAGGATGACGTTGCGGAAGTCGGCCTGGCGACCGTTGTTGTCGGTGAGCGTGCCGTGATCCATCACCTGCAGCAGGATATTGTAGATGTCGGGGTGGGCTTTTTCGATTTCATCGAGCAGCAGCACGCAATGCGGCTTCTTGGTGATCTGTTCGGTGAGCTGGCCGCCCTGATCGAAGCCGACATAGCCCGGCGGCGCGCCGATCAGCCGGCTCACCGCATGGCGCTCCATGTATTCCGACATGTCGAAACGCACCAGTTCGATGCCCAGGGTGTAGGCCAGCTGGCGGGCGACTTCGGTCTTGCCCACTCCAGTGGGGCCAGAGAAGAGGAAAGAGCCGATCGGTTTGTGCGGATTACCGAGGCCGGAGCGTGACATCTTGATCGCCTTGACCAGCGCGTCGATTGCCGGATTCTGGCCGAAGACTACGTTGCGCAGGTCGCGTTCGAGCGTCTTGAGTGCGGCCTTGTCGTCGTTGGAGATCGAGCGCGGCGGGATGCGCGCGATCTTGGCGACGATATCCTCGATTTCGCTCTTGCCAATCAGTTTCTTCTGTCTCGATTTGGGCAGGATGCGCTGGGCGGCGCCGGCCTCGTCGATGACGTCGATTGCCTTGTCGGGCAGGTGGCGGTCATTGATGTATTTGGCTGACAGCTCGGCAGCGCTGGACAGTGCGGTGTTGCTGTATTTGATGCCGTGGTGCTCTTCGAAGCGGCTCTTGAGTCCCTTGAGGATTTCGATGGTTTCGGCCACCGAAGGCTCGATCACGTCGACTTTCTGGAAACGGCGCGACAGGGCGTGATCCTTCTCGAAGATCTGGCGGAATTCGTTGTAGGTGGTGGCACCGATGCATTTCAGCTGGCCGGAGGACAGCGCCGGCTTGAGCAGGTTGGACGCATCAAGCGTGCCGCCGGAAGCTGCGCCGGCGCCGATCAGGGTGTGGATTTCGTCGATGAACAGGATCGCTTTCGGGTGCTCGGCGAGTTGCTTGAGCACCGCTTTCAGCCGTTGCTCGAAGTCACCGCGATATTTGGTACCGGCAAGGAGGGCGCCCATGTCGAGTGCGAACACCTGCGCGTTTTCCAGCACTTCAGGCACCCGGCCTTCGACAATGCGATGGGCAAGTCCTTCGGCGATGGCGGTCTTGCCCACCCCGGCTTCGCCGACCAGCAAAGGATTGTTCTTGCGCCGCCGGCACAGGGTCTGGATGACGCGCTCGACTTCCTTGTCGCGGCCGATGAGCGGATCGATCTTGCCGACCAGTGCTTTCTGGTTGAGATTCTGGGTGAAGCTTTCCAGCGCTCCGCCCGCCTGCTTGTCGTCCTGCTCCGGTTCGCCGCTGGCGGACTGGCCGGCCTCGCCGCGCTGGGAAGCCGGCCCTTGCGGCTTGGCCTTGGAGATGCCGTGCGAGATGAAGTTTACCACGTCCAGCCGGCTGATGTTCTGCCGTTGCAAGTAGTACACCGCATGTGAATCCTTCTCGCCGAAGATCGCCACCAGCACGTTCGCGCCGGTGACTTCCTTCTTGCCGGAAGACTGGACGTGAAGGATGGCGCGCTGGATGACACGCTGAAAACCGAGCGTCGGCTGGGTGTCGATGTCGTCGGTGCCGTCCACGCAGGGCGTGTGTTCGTCGATGAACTGACGCAGTTCGTGGCGCAGGAGGTCGAGATTGGCGCTGCAGGCGCGCAAGACATCGGCTGCGGTCGGATTGTCGAGCAGGGCGAGCAGCAGGTGCTCGACGGTGATGAATTCGTGACGCTTCTGGCGGGCCTCGACGAAGGCCATGTGCAGGCTCACTTCAAGCTCTTGCGCAATCATTCAGTTTTCCTCCATCACGCATGCGAGCGGATGTTGATGCTGGCGGGCAAAGTCTGCGACCTGCTCGACCTTGGTACGGGCGATGTCGCGTGGATAGATGCCACAGACACCGATGCCCTGGTTGTGAACCTGGAGCATGACACGGGTAGCCTGTTCGAGGTCCATGCGAAAGAAGCTTTGCAGCACGATGACGACAAAATCCATCGGGGTGTAATCGTCGTTGAGCAGCAGCACCTTGTACAGCGGCGGTGGCCGGGCTTCGATGCGCTGTGCTTCAAGGATCGATTCGTCTTGTTTCCGGGTAACCATGAAAAACCATTCTAATGAAGTCCATGTGGAGTGCAATACACCGGGGATGGAAATCGTTGGGCTGAGGTGAAAGTGTCGGCTTGCGCAGTCCTCGCGGCGAGGGAACTGAGGCCTGGAGGCTGGAGCCTGTGCAGATCATGGCCGCGTTTCGTGTGCAAATCGTCACAGTATTGAAAGTGCCGATTTTGCGCTGCGCAATTGTCTGCTGCCTGCGGCTTGCATTGCGGGCGCTGGACGATGGCGTGGGGAGGCTGAAAGCAGACCGTTCTGGTGTTGCGCTGCGTCATGGAAACACGCTGGCGAGACGTTGACGGTTTCCGGGCAATTGCGTAAAAAGTTGTGCAGTGCGCATCAAATTGTGTCGATGCTGCACGGTTTTGGCCGGGAAACCGGCTGTATCAGGTCATTTTGAAGGAAAGAAGTACTATGGCAACTGGCACCGTAAAATGGTTCAACGATTCGAAAGGTTTTGGTTTCATCACTCCCGATGATGGCGGCGAAGACCTGTTTGCGCACTTTTCCGCGATCACGATGAGTGGTTTCAAGAGTCTCAAGGAAGGCGAAAAAGTTTCTTTTGACGTGACGCAGGGGCCGAAAGGCAAGCAGGCGTCGAACATCCAGCGCGCCTGAGAAGCACGCAGAACATGACAAATCTTCCTGTGCGCAGGAGGGGGAGCTGAATACAAAAAAGGCCATCGGATGATGGCCTTTTTTCATGGAGCATGCGCTGTTGCGTGCGACTTACTTGAGCTTGATTTCCTTGTAAGGCACGTGCTTGCGCGCGACCGGATCGTACTTGTTGAATTCAAGCTTTTCCGGGGTGGTGCGCTTGTTCTTCGAGGTGGTGTAGAAATGACCGGTGCCGGCAGTGGATTCCAGCTTGATCTTTTCGCGGATGCCTTTGGCCATGGCGCTCTCCGTTCAGTGTGCGTGGCTTACAGCTTCTCGCCGCGGGCGCGAAGCTCGGCAACGACGACGTCGATGCCTTTCTTGTCAATGGTGCGCAGGCCGGCGTTGGATACGCGCAGGCGCACCCAGCGGTTTTCGCTCTCACTCCAGAACCGGCGGTTTTGCAGGTTGGGGAGGAAGCGGCGCTTGGTCTTGTTGTTGGCGTGGGAGACGTTGTTCCCAACCATCGGTGCTTTACCGGTTACTTGGCAGACGCGAGCCATACGTTGCTCCAGGAAATTTTGATTTCTGAAAACACGCAAGCTTACCGCAGAACGGCAGAGGAAGGCAAGACCTGTGTTGCCTTATCTGTTTACAGCAAGCCGCGTTCGGCAAAGGAGACCGGCTTGCCGTGGGAAGGGACGACAAAATGATCGAGGACGCGGATGTCGACCAGGGCGAGCGCATCCTTGAGGGTGTTGGTCAGCATCTGGTCGGCGGCGCTGGGTTCGCTGGCGCCGGAAGGGTGATTATGCGCCAGAATGACGGCGGCCGCGTTGTGGGCGAGGGCGAGTTTGACCACTTCGCGCGGATGGACGCTGGTCTGGGTCAGAGTGCCGCGAAAGAGGTCGACCGCTTCGATCAGGCAGTGGCGGGCGTCGAGCAGCAGCACGGCAAACACTTCGTGGGGCAGGTGACCCAGACGCAGGCGCAGCCAGTCGCGCACCACCTGAGGCGAGTCGAACAGGCTGCGTTCGCTGAGCGTTTCGTGCAGCGCGCGGCGAGCGAGTTCCATCACTGCCATCAGTTGGGCATACTTGGCGACCCCCATGCCGGGGACGGCGCTAAAATCACGTTCGTTGGCTGCGCACAGGCGGGTGAGAGTGCCGAAACGTTCCAGCAGCTGGCAGGCCAGGTCGACTGCGCTGTGGCCACGACAGCCGACGCGCAGGAAGATGGCGAGCAGTTCGGCGTCGGACAGGGCGTCAGCGCCGCGCCGCAGCAGTTTTTCACGGGGGCGTTCGTCGCTCGGCCAGTCGGTGATTGCCATGATGAGCCTCCTTGGGAGTGGGAGCGGGCTGGTTCAGAAGTATGTCAGGGGCGGTTTTGCGCCGATGGCTGGCGTGGCAGCGGAGAAAGAGAGTTTAATATGCCATACGATTTGATATTCAGGCAAATGTCATGAAAATTCTGCAGGGCAGGAAAATTGTTCTTGGCGTCAGCGGCGGGGTCGCGGCCTACAAGGCTGCTGAATTGGTGCGCTTGCTTGGCAAGGCAGGCGCCGACGTCCACGTCGTGCTCACCGCAGCTGGCGCGCGCTTTGTCACTGCGGTCACGTACCAGGCTTTGTCAGGCAATCCGGTGTGGAGCGATCTGTGGGATGCGCGGGTGCCGAACAACATGGCTCACATCGAACTTGGCCGCGATGCGGATGCCATCCTGATTGCGCCGGCGAGTGCCGATTTCATCGCCAAGCTTGCTCACGGACGGGCGGACGATCTGCTCAGCACGCTGTGCCTCGCCCGTGATCTGCCGCTGATTGTCGCGCCGGCGATGAATCGCCAGATGTGGGAAGCGCCTGCCACCCAGCGCAATATCGCCACCGTGCGTGGTGATGGCGTGACGGTGTTCGGGCCGGCTGCGGGCGAGCAGGCCTGTGGCGAAGTGGGCATGGGCCGGATGCTCGAAGCGGAAGAACTGCTTGAAGCGCTCGCCGCCTATTTCGTGCCCAAGCGTCTCGCCGGGCACAAGGTGGTGATCACCGCCGGGCCGACTTTCGAAGCGATTGATCCGGTGCGCGGCATCACCAACATCAGTTCCGGCAAGATGGGTTATGCGCTCGCCCGCGCCTGTGCGCAGGCGGGAGCGGAAGTGGTGCTGGTCAGCGGGCCGACCGCGCTGGCGCGACCGCAAGGCGTGAGGCGGATCGACGTCGCCGGTGCGCGCGACATGCGGGACGCGGTGTTTGCTGCGCTGCCCGGCGCGGCGGTGTTCATTGCGGTGGCTGCGGTGGCTGATTATCGACCGCTGCAGCAGGCCGAGCACAAGCTGAAAAAACAAGGAGATGGCGGGCTGGTGCTCGAACTGACCCAGAATCCGGACATTCTGGCTGAAGTGGCGGCGCTGCCGCAGCCGCCGTTCTGCGTCGGTTTCGCAGCCGAAAGCGAGCGGCTGGACGAATACGCCAGCGCCAAGCGTCAGCGCAAGCAACTGCCGTTGCTGGTCGGCAACCTGGTGCAGGACGGCATGGGGGGCGATGACAATCTGGTGGTGCTGTATGACGATGCAGGTCGTCATCCGCTGCCGCGCGCCGACAAGGATGAGGTGGCGGTCGGCATCGTCGATCATCTGGCAAGGATGTTGCGCACTGCAAACAGGGAGAAGGTCTGATGGCTGAAATTGAAATCAAAGTGCTCGACGAGCGCCTGCGCACCCAGTTGCCGGCCTATGCCACCCACGGCGCTGCCGGGCTGGATTTGCGTGCTTGTCTCGCGGAGCCGCTGCTGCTGCTGCCCGGCGCATGTGAGCTGGTGCCGACCGGGCTGGCGATCAA
>JAVEVA010000092.1:0-2571 GCA_034005275.1 Thauera sp.
TGTCATTCACTGAATCGAACACCGTCGAAGCCTACGTCCGCGACCTGCTCGCTGGCTCCACCAAGGCTATCCCGGCCAACACTGCCCAGGAAGCCCTGTCCAGCTACGATTCCAGCCTCAAAGGCCCGTCGACTTCGCTCCCTTCGACTTCGCTCAGGGCGGGTATTGGCTGGCGCTACGCTGCGCCGGCCGAGGTCCCGCGCCAGATGCAGGAAGTGCTGGTTGAGCCCTGGCTGCGCGATGCGCTGGTTCGCCTGAACCCCGAGATTGCCGCCGAGCCTGACCGCGCCGACGAAGTGCTCTACAAGCTGCGCGCCATCGTGCTGTCGGTGCGTTCGGATGGGCTGATCCGCGCCAACGAGGAAATGACCGCCTGGATGCGCGGCGAGCGCTCGATGCCTTTCGGCCGCAACAACGAGCATGTGCCGGTGCGGCTGATTGACTTGGAGGATCTGGCGCAGAACCAGTACATCGTCACTCAGCAGTACAGCTACCGCGCTGGCCCCAATGAGCGCCGTGCTGATCTGGTGCTGTTGGTCAACGGCCTGCCGTTGGTATTGATCGAAGCCAAAACGCCGGTCAAGAAATGCATCAGCTGGGTGGATGGTGCAGTGCAGGTGCATGACGACTACGAGAAGTTCGTGCCCGAGCTGTTCGTCTGCAATGTGTTTTCGGTGGCCACCGAGGGCAAGGAATTTCGTTTTGGCTCGATTGGCCTGCCGGTCAAGGACTGGGGGCCTTGGCATCTGGAAGATGCCAATGATGCTGAGTCTGTTGGGGACGGCCCTTCGACAGGCTCAGGGCGAGCGGGGGGGCTGCACCATCCGCTCAAATCGCTCAAGCTGTCGGCCGAGAGCATGTTGCGCCCGGCAGTGGTGCTGGATATTCTGGCCAGCTTCACCCTGTTTGCCACCAACAAGAAAAAGCAGCGCAGCAAGATCATCTGCCGCTATCAGCAGTACGAGGCCGCCAACAAGATCGTCGAGCGCGTGCTGGCCGGTTATCCCAGGAAGGGTTTGATCTGGCACTTCCAGGGTTCGGGCAAGTCGCTGCTGATGGTGTTTGCTGCGCAGAAGCTGCGCATGCATCCCGGCCTGAAGAACCCGACGGTATTGATCGTGGTGGACCGGATTGATCTCGACACCCAGATCACCGGCACGTTCACCGGAGCGGACATTCCGAATCTGGAGAAGGCTGACAGCCGCGAAAAGCTGCAGCAACTGCTGGCGCAGGACGTGCGCAAGATCATCATTACGACGATCTTCAAGTTCGGCGAGGCTCCCAACGGAAGATCCGGCCGCCTGAACGAGCGCAGCAACATCATCGCGCTGGTGGATGAAGCGCATCGCACCCAGGAAGGCGATCTGGGCCGCAAGATGCGCGAGGCCTTGCCCAATGCGTTCCTGTTCGGTCTGACTGGCACGCCGATCAATCGTGCCGACCGCAATACTTTCTTCGCCTTCGGCGCCGACGAGGACGAGAAAGGTTATATGAGTCGCTACGGTTTCGAGGAGTCGATCCGTGACGGCGCCACACTGAAGCTGCACTTCGAGCCGCGCCTGATCGACTTGCATATCGACAAGGTGGCGCTGGATGCAGCGTACAAAGACCTGACCGGCGGTCTGTCGGATCTGGACAAGGACAATCTCGCCAAGACCGCCGCCAAGATGGCAGTGCTGGTGAAGACCCCGGAGCGGATCCGCAAGATCTGCGAGGACATCGTCGAGCACTACCAGACCAAGGTGGAGCCCAACGGCTTCAAAGGTCAGATCGTCACCTTCGATCGGGAATCCTGTCTGCTGTTCAAGGCCGAGCTGGACAAGCTGCTGCCACCGGAGGCCAGCGACATCGTCATGTCAGTGCAGGCGTCCGACAAGAAGGAGCATCCGGAGTACGCGGCCTACGACCGCAGCCGCGATGAGGAAGAACGGCTGCTTGATCGCTTCCGCGATCCGGCCGACCCGCTGCAGCTGATCATCGTCACCGCCAAGCTGTTGACCGGCTTTGATGCGCCGATCTTGCAGGCCATGTACCTCGACAAGCCGCTGCGCGATCACACGCTGCTGCAGGCGATCTGCCGGGTCAATCGCACCTACTCCGAGCAGAAGACCCACGGTCTGATTGTCGACTACCTCGGCATCTTCGATGATGTGGCCGCAGCGCTGGAATTCGATGACCAGAGCGTCAGGCAGGTGGTGAGCAACATCCAGGAGCTGAAAGACAAACTGCCTGAAGCGATGCAGAAGTGCCTGGCTTTTTTCGCCGGCTGCGATCGTATCCTGCAGGGCTACGAGGGTCTGATCGCTGCGCAGCAGTGCCTGCCCAACAACGAGGTGCGAGACAGCTTTGCCGCCGAGTACAGCGTGCTCAACAAGATCTGGGAGGCCTTGTCACCGGACACCGTGCTGGGCCCGTTCGAGGAGGACTACAAGTGGCTGTCGCAAGTGTACCAGTCGGTGCAGCCGTCCAGCGGCCACGGCAAGCTGATCTGGCATTCGCTGGGTGCCAAGACGATCGAGTTGATCCATCAGAACGTGCACGTCGACGCGGTGCGCGATGACCTCGACACCC
>JAVEVA010000092.1:2671-11006 GCA_034005275.1 Thauera sp.
GTGTACCAGTCGGTGCAGCCGTCCAGCGGCCACGGCAAGCTGATCTGGCATTCGCTGGGTGCCAAGACGATCGAGTTGATCCATCAGAACGTGCACGTCGACGCGGTGCGCGATGACCTCGACACCCTGGTGCTGGACGCCGATCTGCTGGAAGCGGTGCTCTCGAACCCCGATCCGAAGAAGGCCAGGGAGATCGAGATCAAGCTCAAGCGCAGGCTTCGTGGGCATGGCGGCAACCCCAGGTTCAAGAAACTGTCGGAACGGCTTGATGCGCTGAAAGACCGCTTCGAGTCCGGCCAGATCAACAGTGTCGAGTTTCTGAAAACTTTGCTGGAGATCGCCAAGGAGACGCTGCAAGCCGAGAAGGAGGTTCCGCCTGAAGAGGACGAGGATCGTGGCAAGGCGGCGCTGACCGAACTGTTCAACGAGGTGAAGACCGCCGAGACGCCGATCATCGTCGAACGTGTGGTGACCGACATCGACGAGATCGTGCGACTGGTTCGTTTCCCAGGCTGGCAAGGTACTCAGGCTGGTGAACGCGAGGTCAAGAAGGCCCTGCGCAAAGCCCTCTTCAAATACAAGCTGCATGCGGATGAAGAGCTGTTCGAGAAGGCCTATCGCTACATCCGGCAGTATTACTGAGCGTGGGGCAGTCTGCACCGCATTGGCGCATTGGTTTTGCTGCGTGCGCGGATGCTGTCCTTGATCAGCTTGCGCCGCCCCTCGCTTGCTCGCGGGAGAGGGGTGCTGTGTCACCGAGCTGGGCTGCAGCTTCGATAGCGTTCTTGTCCGCAGTGGACTATGGTTTCCTCAAGCAGCGCTGATTCATCCGGCTACTCAGGGAGAACTTCATGACTGACACGCAAGCACAAATCTCCGCCTGGCTCGCGACCTATTCTGTCGCGACAGCCAGTGCGGCGGATCTTCTTTGTGACCGGCATCCGCCCGAGCGGACTGCCTTGAGTTTCGTTGACGCCGAACGCCAGCTTCGCACGCTCAGCTATGCTGAGTTGCGTGATCGCTCCGAGCGCCTGGCCGGTCACCTTGCCGAACGTGGTGTTCGTCAGGGCGATTGTGTCGGTGTGCTGCTCGGCAAGCGCGCTGAGCTGGCAGTCAGTCTGCTTGCCCTGGCACGCCTTGGTGCAGTGTATGTGCCGTTGTTTACTGCTTTTGCGCCTCCTGCGATTGCGATGCGGTTGCAAGGTTCGGCCAGCCGGCTGGTGATTACCGAGCCCTCTCAGCTTGCCAAGCTTGATGGCCTCGGCGTCGACAGCCTTGTCGCCGGACCCGACTTCGAAGCGGCGATCGCTGCAGCGACACCGTGGTCAACTGCGCTGGCTGTGGGCGGTGAAGGCAGCTTTCTGCAGCTGTTTACTTCTGGCACCACCGGTGCACCGAAAGGCGTCGCAGTACCAGTGCGGGCGCTGACCGGCTTTCATTCTTACATGCACTATGGGCTGGATGTGCGCGCGGATGATGTGCTGTGGAATATCGCCGATCCGGGCTGGGCGTACGGACTGTATTTCGCCGTGGTCGGTCCGCTGCTCACTGGCTGTGGAAACCTGCTCTACGCCGGGCCTTTTGACCCGGCGGTCACCTATGAGCTCATCGAGCAGCTTGGTGTGAGCAATTTTGCTGCAGCGCCGACCATTTATCGCAACATGAGCAAAGCTTTCCCTGAGCGCAAGATCCAGCTGCGGCGAGCTTCCTCGGCTGGCGAGCCATTGACGTCCGACATTCTGGCCTGGGCGCCGGCGCATCTGGGCACTGAAGTGCGAGACCATTATGGTCAGACGGAAGTCGGCATGGTGATCGGCAACCATTGGGCCGATCAATTGCGCCGCCCGCTGAAACCCGGTTCGATGGGCTCGGCACTGCCCGGTTTTCGCGTGAGCACAGTCGATGGCGCGATCGCGGTCGACACGCAGAACAGCCCGGCGATGTGGTTTGGCGGCTATGTCAATGAGCCGACGGAAACTGCCAAACGCTTCACGGCTGACGGGCGTTGGTATCTCACCGGTGACCTTGGGCGGGAGGATGAGGAGGGCGATCTCTTCTTCGCCTCGCGTGACGACGATCTCATCCTGATGGCCGGTTATCGCATCAGCCCTTTCGATCTGGAAAGCATCATCATCAATCATCCGGCCATCGTCGATGTGGCCATTGCGGCTCGTCCCGACCCGGAAGGACTGCGCGGTGAAGTTGCCGTGGTCTATGCAGTGGTTCGTGAAGGCCACACGGCGGACTCAGCCCTGGCGAGCGAATTGCAGGACATGGTACGCAAAGGCTACGGGGCGTATGCCGTGCCGCGGCAGGTGATTTTTGTGGATGCCTTGCCCAAGACACCCAGCGGCAAGACTCAGCGCTTCATGCTGCGGCGTGGAGATTATGGCTGAGGCGGAAAATCTGGCAGAAGCCACTGCAGTGAGTCGGCTGCGGATCTGAGGTATTGGCTTGCCGGTTCGCGGTTAACTGAGACTCGGCCGTTCGCGGCTCGCGCCGCTCCCACGACACGATGCGGCGATTGACCGGTAGGAGCGACGCAAGTCGCGAATCTACAACTGGCGTTTGAGCAGATGGTTAACGATGAAGCTGAGCACGGCTTCATCGCGCTGATTGACCGCCTGATAGCGGAAGCGGGCAATGCCGCGGTCCGGTTTGGAGCGCGAAGGTCGCAGCTCAAGGACTTCCACCTGGCAGTGCAAGGTGTCGCCGGGGCGAACCGGAGCCAGCCAGCGCAGCTCGTCAATACCCGGCGAGCCGATACTCGCGGCGGCAAGCATGCCATTCTGGATGAAGAGGCGGAAGCAGACGGCAAGAGTCTGAAAACCGCTGGCAATGAGACCGCCATAAGGCGATTGCGCTGCCGCAAGTGCATCAAGATGGAAAGGCTGAGGGTCGTAGCGCCAGGCAAAGTCGATGATGTCGGCTTCAGTCAGGGTCACGCCGGGAGTGTGAAAAATTTCTCCGGGCTGAAAGTCGTCGAGAAAACGTGTTTGCATCGGGGACCTCCGTTGGGGTGGATGGATACAGAATGCGCGGTGCTCAGGAGTGCGCTGCGATGGGGGCTGTCTTGTCCCGGTCGCTGGGACATCAAGGGTTTGCCTGCCGGTCGGCCGCTGACAACAAAGCGCTCAAGGCGTTGGTCGTGCGTTGTTCGCCCTGGCCGTGGATTGCCAGCCAGGGCAATTGCTCGGCATCCAGTGTGCGATGAATCAGCGTCTGAATGTGGGTGCGCACCTCGGGGCCATCGCGCAGGAAACCGTCTTGCTCCCAGGCGATGTCGGCCTGGCAGACCAGGGTGGTGGCATAGCTGCGCTGCCAGCTCAAGGCTGCGGGCAACAGGCTGGCATCATTGAAGTAATACAGGCTGTAAATCGCGGTCATCAGTGGACCTGGATCACACACCACCCAGCTCAGTCCCTGTGCGCGTGCGCGGTGCCCCGCCTGTTGCTCGCGCCGGATCTGCTCGTCGGCAATGCTGGCCTGCTCGTACTGCAGCGGAGGGCGGCCATGCGCGTCGCAGAATTCGCGCAAGTATTCCGGCACCAGCACACCATCCAGCTGCGCAGCGAGCGCATGCGCCAGGGTGCTTTTGCCGGTCGACTCAGCGCCGAGGATGGCGATGCGATGAGGCAGAAAGTGGGCAGAAGACAATTTCATGTTCCGCTTGCAAGCGGGTGTCGGCTTTGCCATTGCTGACGCCATCGCCGCCAGCCAATGAGCGACAGCCAGGCGAACACTGCATACAGCAGGCAGGTCAGATACAGCCCTTTGACACCGAACAAGGCGGTGGCGACCAGGTTTGACAGCAGCAGCACGGGCCAGGCAGCTATCAGTTTGCGTGCCATGAGCACGGTACCGACAATGCTGCCGGTGGTGACGAAAGCATCGAAAAACGGCACATCGGTGTCGGTCAATTGTTCCAGTCCCAGACCGAGGCTGCCCCAGACCAGCAGCCAGACCAGGATGAGCGGCAGCCAGCGTCCAAACGCCAGCGGCGTGATCTGCAGGCTGACTTGTTCGCCGCCGGCAGCACTGCCTGCGCGATGTCCGTGCAGCCACTGCCACCAGCCCCAGAGCGAGATGACGACAAAGAACAGCTGCAAACCGGTTTCGCCGTACAGACGGTGAGCCTGGAACAGCCAAGCGTACAGCAGGCTGCTCACGATCGCCAGTGGCCAGGCCCAGTGGATTTCGAACACCTCAAGACAGACGCAGGCCAGGGCAAAGAAAAAGGCCAGCATTTCCAGCAGGCTGAGTGGATATCCCCACAAGGTGAACAGAGTTTCAAACATGCTGGCAGCGGGTGGAAAGTAGTGTGAATGGGAAAGGGGCGAGTGTCCCACAGTTTCCAGTTTCACCGAGCCCACGAGAAATCGAAACCCTCGACAAAAAGCCGAAACTCCTCCAGCAAAAATCGACCGCTTGTTCCTGCCTGCGCTGTTTGTCTGAGTGATTGCGCTCAGACAAGGTGCAAAATGCAACGCAGCTGTTTGTAGCCCGGATAATGGCCTGTTCGGGCTTGCATTTTGATGGTGGGCGCGGATAAATGGCGGGATCGACAAGTGAGTGCGGTAGCGGCCGGCCCACGCAGGGCAGGCGCTGCGTCCCGCGTTGAGCGCGAACATGTACTGTGCAGCATCCGTCGTTGTTACGGAGGTTTGCCGACTGCCCTGGAGGGGAAAATGATGAGAAGTGTATCGGTGTGGCGCAAGCGGGTTGTTTTCTGGTGCAGTGGCTGTGGTTCAGCCAGTCTTGCCCTCGTGGGCAGTTTGCTCATGGCTGGCGCGGTGCAGGCGGATTCACCAGCGGCCTCGCTGGCGGAGGCGGCGCAGCGCTGTGATGCGCTGGCGGCAAGCGCTCTGGATGCGACTTTGCCGCCGGGGGTGGTCGGTGTTGCCTTGGACGATATCGATGCCCCGCAGGCGCTCCAGTTCTGCAAGCTGGTGGCGGAATCTTCCAGCGATCCCCGCCACCGATTCCAGTATGGACGTGCCCTCGATGCTGCGGGTGAGGCAGCGGAGGCGGTGCGCTGGTACCGCTCGGCAGCGGACCAGGGGCATGCCGCTGCCCAGGCCAATCTGGGCTGGATGTATTACCGCGGAGAGGGGGTGGCGGCGGACGCAGTTGAGGCTGTGGCCTGGTTTGACAAGGCCGCAGAGCAGGGTTATGCCACCGCCCAGTTCTATCTGGGCTGGATGTACCGGCAGGGTCAGGGGGTGGCCGCTGATGCGGCTGTGGCGGCCAGTTGGTACGAGAAAGCGGCGACGCAGGGCGAGGCTGACGCCCAGTACGCTCTCAGTCAGCTCTATCTCCAGGGGCTGGGGGTCGCCCGTGATCCTGCGCGCGCGCTGGCGTGGCTGGAGAAGGCGGCCGCGCAGGATCATACGCAGGCACAGACCAATCTCGGCTGGATGCTCGACGAGGGGGTGGGCACCGAACGCGACGAGCTCGCTGCTGCCGCCTGGTATCGCAAGGCGGCAGAGCAGGGGGAGGCAACGGCCCAGTTCAATCTCGGCGCGATGTATGAGCAGGGCCGGGGTGTGGCGCAGGACCTGCGCGCTGCCGCTGACTGGTACCTGGAAGCGGCCGAGCAGGGCGACATCGACGCCCAGGCCAGCCTGGGCAGGCTGTATCGCATGGGGCGCGGGGTGGAGCGTGACGGACCACGTGCCGTCGAGTGGCTGCGCCGTGCCGCCGAGCAGGGTGATGGGCAGGCACAGCATGGCCTGGGAGTGATGTACGCTGAAGGCATCGGCATCGAGCAGGATTTTGCCGAAGCGCTGAGCTGGTTCGAAAAGGCCGCCGCCCACGGCGAGGTCGAAGCTCAGTACAGCCTCGGCCTCATGCACAAGCGCGGCGAAGGTGTGCCGGCAGACAAGGCTGCGGCGCGGGAGTGGTTCGCCAAAGCGGCTGCGCAGGGCCACAGCGCCGCTCAGTTCGAGCTGGACTGGGAGTAGCGGGGGCGGGCTCACCGGTCATGAGTGCGAAAGTCTGGAGTTCAAACAGGCTGCGAATGATCCGGTTGAGCGACCAGCTTCACGCCCAGGGCCTTGCACACGCGCGCTACGGTGTCGAAGCGTGGTTGAGCATCCGGGCGTAATGCTTTGTAAAGCGATTCGCGGCCAAGGCCGGCGGCTTTGGCAATTTCGCTCATTCCGCGCGCACGCGCGACCGTGCCGAGTGCCTCCGCCAGCGCTGAAGCGTCGTTTTCTTCCAGGACGACGGTCAGATATGCGGCGATGTCAGCTTCACTTTTGAGGTGCTCGGCAGCATCGAAACAGGGGAAGTCTTCAATGTTCATTTTTTCTGCTCCTGCAAAGCGGCGGCAAGTTTTTTTGCGGTGGCAATGTCGGCCTTCTGTGTGGCCTTGTCGCCGCCTCCCAGCATGAGCAAAAGCGTATGGCCGTGCTGGATGTAGTACATGCGCCAGCCCGGGCCGAAATGCTCGCGCATTTCGTGCACGCCATGACCGACAGGTTCGACATCGCCCAGCAAACCTCGCTCCGCTTTTTGCAGGCGTCGGATCAGTCTCGCCCGGGTGTTTGTGTCCTTCAGGCCGTTCAGCCACGAAGAGAAATCGTCTGTTCGATGAATGATAAACATGGTTATCGTATCCATTCGAATACTTCAGGTCAACGAGAAAATCTCCGCTCCGTTCTTCAGCAGTGTGCCGGTGAGGTTTGGCGCGCCTCTCCAGCATGGCGCAAAGTAGATTAATGCCAATGGAATTTCAAGTGATGCGGTCAGGGATGGCAAGTCCGCTTTGGGGTGACTTGAAAGTTGGTGCGTGCGCCGACGGAAACCTGGCAGGTTTTGGTGAGCAGAAACTGATCAAAGCGGACACTGCTGTTGCCAGAACGAGAGGTCACGTCCGCGCTGCTTATCCTTTCGCTTTCTCCAGCTTCAGACTCACCACCAGTGCCGCGCCGATCAGGCCCAGCAGCAGATAGCCGCTGCCCTGCAGGCCGGCAGTGAGGCCACTGCTCACCGCTTCGCCGAGGACTTGATTCACCGTCAAGCCAGCGCCTTCGAGCTTGCTGGCGAGCTCGGCAGGGACTTCGGCAGTGCGGCTGCTGGCTGCTTTGACCAGGCTCTGCAGGCTGTCGCTGTCGAGCCCCAGGCTGGCGGTTTGATCGCGCAGGCTGCTGAAAGTGTTGCTGGCGACCAGGCCGCCGAAGACGGCGAGCGACAGCGAGGCGCCGGTGGGGCTGCCGAGGTCGCGGAACATGCTGAACAGACCGGAGCCGGCGCCGACTTTTTCCGCCGGGACGGCGCCAAGCGCCATTTTCATCACTGCCGGAGTGTTGCAACCGACTGAAATGCCGAGGATGGCGGTGATCAGCAGCACCATCGGCAGCGGTGTATTGACGTCCATGGTGAGGAACAGCAGGGTGCCGATCAGGCCGACGAACATCGCGAAGATCGACACGGTACGGGCTTCGATGCGGTCCACCAGACGACCGGCCAGCGGCGAGCTGATGAGGATGCAGCCGAACAAGGCAAGGGTGACGATGCCGAATTGCGAAGTGGAGCCGCCGGGGCGGCCGATGATGAAGAAGCTCAGGGTATAAGCGATGCTGCTGGAAAAAATCATGTGCAGCCAGTAGATCAGCGACGGCAGGCCGAAGCTGCGTTGCAGCAGAATGCCCAGATCCACCACCGGATTGCGGTTGCGCCGGCTGTGACGCCAGAGCAGAAGCAGGCAGCTGATGCCGATCACCACCACGGTCCAGGTGACGATCGAGTCACGGCCGAAATTGCCGGCCCAGGTTGGCAGCGACAGCAACGAGCCGATGGTGGCAAACAGCAGCACGCTGCCGAGGGCGTCGAAGCGTTGCGGGCTGCCGGATGGCTTGATTTCGGGAACGGCGAGGCGAACCGGCAGCAGGCCGATGAGAGTGAGCGCGCCGCTGATCCAATACACGCTGGGCCAGCCGAAGCGGTCAATGAGCAGGCCGGCGAGGAAGCCGCCGGATGCAGCGCCAAAGCTCATCGTGAAGCTGAGGATGCCCAGGGCCATGCCGCGCTGGTTGGCCGGGAACAGGTGGGCGACATAGGCGAACACGCCGGGCAGGATGCAGGCTGCCCCCAGCCCCTGCAGAAAACGGGCGGCGAGGAAGAACCAGAAGCTCGGTGCCCAGGCAGCGGCAAATTCCGAGACGGCAAAGATCAGCATGCCGATGGTCAGAATCCGCTTGCGGCCATATTGATCGCCGAGCTTGCCCATGATCGGCGCCGACACGGTCAGTGCCAGCGAGTACATGATGATGATCAGGGCACTCAGGTTGATGGCGATGCCGAAGTGGCGGGTGATGCTGGGCAGTGCAGG